>JAKQKT010000071.1 GCA_029560515.1 Pseudomonadota bacterium | reverse complement strand
ACCGTTTTCAAGCAGCGTGAATGTCGGCGAGATGCTGCCGAAGTAGGGCGCCTTGAAACACACGGCCTTGGTGAACATCCAGTGGCCAAGCGGATACTTGGTGAATTTCTGATATGTGCGAAGTAATGAGGTGGTGTAGGTGCTGTCGTTCATTACCGTATTTCCGAAAATGGGGTTTTTCAAAGCAATGTCCCGGCCTAAGCCGGGACATTGATCTATTGGATGAAATATTACGCCGCGCGATAATTTTCCTGCGGCTTGTCAAGGTCGCGCATGCCGGCCGAGACCAGTTCCGACGGATCGAAATCGTCGACCGAAATCGCATCCCAAGTGAGTTCGCGCAATTCTTCGAGCTGCAGTTTTTCTTCCGCGGTAATCCAGCCTTCGCGAACGCCTTCGTCCAATTGATCCTTGAACTCGAGCGCTTCGATATCGCTGTTCTTCAAGGCCTTCAGGAATTTGCGTTCAACCGGTTCGGCGAGAATGACTTTCGCCAGGGCGGCATTGATGCGGCCTGCCGGATTGTTTTCGCAAGGCGTCAGGAACACGCCATCGGCGAGACGGTCACGGGCATCGCAAGGCGACATCAACAAGGCAGCGGCACGACGGCCCAGACGATCCGATGGCTCTTGCGCACGACGGCCCCACGGGAACACGAGCATCCACATCAACCAAGCGGCGGGACGAATCGGGAAGTTGCGCAACGCGCCCGACAACGCGCGTTCAATCTTGAATGCGGAGTCATGGAAGGCATAGGCCAGCAAGGGTTGTTCGGTTGCCGGACGACCCTCGTCTTCATAACGCTTGAGCATGGCGCTGGCGATATACAAATGACTCAGCACATCACCCAGACGACCCGACAGTTTTTCCTTGAACTTCAGCTTTCCGCCGAGCAACAACATCGAGGTGTCGGCAATCAACGCCAGGTTGGCGGAATAACGGTTGAGTCTGCGGTAATAACGCTTGGTGTAAGCATCGCCGGGCGCCGAACCGATTTTCGATGCGGTCAAACCAAACCACCAGCTACGCACGGCGTTTGAAATCGCGAAACCGATATGACCGAACAGGTTCTTGTCGAATTCCGGAACGCGTTTGCTTTCATCCGGATTTTGCGCGGCCTGCATTTCTTTCAATACCCACGGATGGCAGCGAATCGCGCCTTGTCCGAAGATCATCAGGCTGCGCGTCATGATGTTGGCGCCCTCGACCGTGATTGAAATAGGAGCGGCTTGCCAACCACGACCGAGATAATTTTTCGGACCGAGAATCACGCCTTTGCCGGCGTTCACGTCCATCGCATCGCCAGCCAGCTGACGTGCCATTTCGGTGCAGTGATATTTCGCAATCGCGGAAGGTACGGCAGGTTTTTCACCGCGATCAACGGCAGCAGCGGTAGCCTGCGACAACGCGCTGCAGGCATAGGCATTGCCGGCGATGCGGGCGAGGGCTTCTTCCACGCCTTCGAAGCGGCCAATCGACAAACCAAATTGTTTGCGGATACGCGCATAGGCACCGGTGACGACGGCACCAAGTTTCGATGCGCCGGTTGAAGTGGATGGCAAGGTAATCGCACGACCCACCGAGAGACATTCCACCAGCATGCGCCAGCCGTGGCCGATGTAATCTTCACCGCCGATCAATTGCGACAGTGGCAGGAATACGTCTTTGCCGTGAATCGGACCGTTCTGGAACGAACAGTTCAACGGGAAGTGGCGACGGCCAATATCCATGCCTGCGGTATTGCGTGGAATCAGTGCAAGCGTAATGCCGCGGTCTTTATCGTCGCTAAGCAAACCATTCGGGTCATACAAACGAAAGGCCAGGCCGATAATCGACGCAACCGGAGCCAGAGTGATGTAGCGCTTTTCAAAATTCAGTTTGACGCCGAGTACGCGCGCGCCATTCCATTCGCCTTCACAGACGATGCCGTAGTCGGGAATCGACGTGGCATCGGAACCCGCGGTTGGGCCAGTCAGGCCGAAGCAGGGAATTTCGCGGCCATCGGCCAGGCGCGGCAGGTAATAATCTTTTTGTTCCTTGGTGCCGTAATGGACCAGCAACTCACCCGGGCCGAGCGAGTTCGGCACGCCAACGGTCGAGCTAAGCGTTGCCGAGACAGAAGCGAGTTTCATGATCACGCGGGAATGGGCGAAAGCGGAGAAACCGAGGCCGCCGAATTCTTTCGGAATAATCATGCCGAAGAATTTGTTTTTCTTCAGGAATTCCCAAATTTCAGGAGACAGATCATTACGGACATGCGTGGTTTCCCAGTCATTGCACATCATGCAGACTTGTTCGACCGGGCCATCGACGAAGGCCTGTTCTTCGGCAGTCAATTCCGGTTTTGGTTGCTTGAGCAGAATGTCCCATTTCGGATTGCCGGAGAACAGCTCGCCTTCAAAACCCACGGTGCCGGCTTCCAGCGCGACTTTTTCGGTATCCGAAAGCGGTGGCAGGATCTTGGTATAGAAGCCGAGCAAAGGTTTCGTAATGAACTGCTGACGGAAGGGTGTCAGCAATAATGGCAGTGTGAACAGTGCCAGCAGTACACCGCAAATAACTGTAGCGGTGAAGTTGCCGCCAAAAATGCCGACAGCCACCAAAGCGGTAGCGGCAATGGCCGTGAAAACCGCCAGCGAAAAGCGGTGATAAGCCGCAATTCCGGTGATCAGCAGAAGAACGAGAATGGGAAGAACGATGCTCATGGTGAAACTCCGGTTACCGCGTAAGGCTGTGGGGATAGTGTGCGCTTGAAATTGAGTAATGTGTCATTGAAAGCATCATTGTCGTCACCGGCGACCATGTGGGTGGCGTCCGGCAAGTGATGATGAAGTGCGTGTGGAACGAGCTGCAGGAAATCTTCAACAGTATGTTTCGAAACGATGTCGCTTTTACCGCCGCTGATCAGCAGCGTCGGCACTTTGATCTGGCGCGCGGCCTCGCGAATATCGTCCTGCAAGTGTTCGCTGTGTTCGACGAATTCTGTGAGCATGCGGCGATCCCAGTGCCACATCAAACGGCCATGGTGTTCGCGCAATAAAAATTGCAGTTGCTTGCTGCTTTTGCGCTCGCGCCGGTGCGGCAAATAATTGGCGATGACATCGGCGGCGTGTTCGTAGGAATCGAAACCATGGGGAAACGCATTCATGAAAGCCATGATGCGGGCCACGCCGGCGATTTCCCAACGCGGCGTGACGTCCACCAGCACCAGTGCCGAAAATGCGTCATGCCTGGCTTGTACCATCATGCCGGTCAGGCCGCCCATCGAGGCACCCACGAGCAGCGGTTTTGTTTCGAATTGTTTAGAGAGTAGATGCACGTCGTCGGCAAATTGCTCGGCCTGATAATGCAGTGCGTCGGGATTGCGGCCGGATTCGCCATGACCGCGCATATCCCAGGCGATGGAGCCGATGCCTTGGCATGCAAGCGCCGATTGCGCGCCTGACCAGCTTTGACGGGTCTGGCCAAAGCCATGGGCGAACAGGACGCTTGGAGAACTACTTGCGTCCATTCGCTCGCCAACCAAAGCCAGACCATCGGGCGTGACCCATTCATGGCGAGCGGCGCTAAAGGCGACTTCGGGATTTGGACACAGTTCCATACGGATTAGTATGTTGGATGGAATTTGACCTTGTCAATACCTGAGCGTATGGTTCGTGTGAAATTCCCACTTCGTCATAAGCCGTCCGTACCGTTAAACTATGCAGCGTATGGTTAATCAACTAGAAAAAGCCGAAAAAATGGATAAGCCCGCGCGCCTGAGTGCAGAAGACTGGGCCCTGGCTGCCCTGGACGTCATTGCGGAAAGCGGTCTTGCCGCCGTTGCCGTGGAACCGCTGGCAAAACGCCTCGGCGTGACCAAGGGAAGTTTCTATTGGCATTTTCCTTCACGCGATGCGCTGCTTGTCGCGGCGCTTGAACGCTGGGAAGTGATGGAGCAGGAAGCTGTGTTCGGCAAGCTGGAAGCCGTTTCCGATCCTCGTGCCCGCTTGCGTGATTTGTTCTTGCTGGTGGCGCATGAATACAAGACACATATTATTTATAGCGAGCTATTGAAAGCGCTGGATCATTCGGCAGTGCAGCCGGTGCTTGCCCGCGTTTCCCAACGTCGCCTGGATTATTTGACCGCGAGTTTCCGACAGGCCGGGATGCCGCGCATCGAAGCGCAGCACCGTGCCCGCCTGACGTACGCTGCCTATGTCGGCTTTTTGCAATTATCCCTGCAATTGGCCCAGCCACGTTTGCATCACGATGAATTTGAGGCCTATGTAGGCCATGTGATGACAACCTTGATTCCGTGACGGCTTGAAGTGCATGAGGTCTTTGCATCTTCGGGCGACATGGATTTCCACGAGAAAATTCGAGTGAACGAATCGGTCTGGCAACGGGCACTGCAAAATTTCCAGGCAGGCCGCTTTGATGCAGCCATAGCCGACTGCGAATTTCTCATGCACGGCGCCATGGTCTGGCCGATGGCATTCCCGTTGTTATCGTCGATCTACCTGCATCTGGGCAGGATCAAGCTGGCGAACTATTACGCGGTTGCCGCGACTCGTCACCTCGACGGATTGAACTGGGACGAGATATTAAGAATCAGTACTTCCTTGATAATGGTGGGCGAAAACAGCTTGGCGCATCATGTTTTGAACGATATTGAATCAAGGCAGTTCGAGCCCGCAACGGCCTATTTCCATCTCGGGCGGCAATACAGCACGCTCGAAGACATACCCAGGGCTTTGACCTGTTTCGAGTCGGCGATAGCGGCAGGAAATCAAAGTGCCGATGTCTACCTGATGTATGGCCTGAATTGCGCCCATGCAGGAAAAATCGACGAGGCAAGAAGTGCGTATGAAAAGGCGATTTCTCGTCAGCCCGACCTGACTCACGCCCACTGGGCCAAGGCGCAGCTTGCAAAAAAGGTAGAGGCACTTGGGCATGTTGAACAGATGCAATCGATTTTTGCCGGGAAGCAAGGCAATGCGATCAACACAGCCTACGTGGAACATGCCTTCTACAAGGAATTCGAGCGAGCCGGAAAATTTGATTCTGCCTGGGCATCTCTTGGCCGCGCAGCGGATGCAAGAAGAATCCTCCAGCCTTATGATCCGGTAAAAGAACAAAAAATATTCCAATCACTGGCGTCCGCTTTCGTTGCCGATATTGCCGGCGGACATCAACAGGAAGGACCGGCACCGATCTTCATCGTCGGCATGCCGCGAACCGGTACTACCCTGCTCGAACGCATTCTGGGAAACCATTCCGAGATCCAGCCCTGCGGTGAACTTCAGGTAATGCACCATCAAATGCAATGGGTGCTGGATATCCCCGTTCCGATGACACTGGATGAAAGCACGGTTGCGGCGCTTGGACACGCAAATTTCCATGAGCTGGGTCAGCGCTACCTGCAAAAAACCGCCTGGTTGTCGAAAGGCAAAAAATTCTTCAGCGACAAACATCCGATGAACTTCATGTTCTGCGGGGCCATTCTAAAGGCCCTGCCCGATGCAAAAATAATCCATATGCAGCGCAACCCGATGGATTCCTGCTTTTCGAACTACAAGGAATTGTTCGCACCTGGCTATTATCCCTACAGCTACGCTTTGTCTGACTGTGCCGCGCATTACAAAAATTACCGGCAATTGATGCAAGCCTGGCAAACACTTTGGCCAGGCAAAATCCTGAATGTCAGATACGAGAATTTGGTAACTGACCCACAAGGTGAGTCACGGCGAATTTTTGACTATCTTGGTTTGGAACATTCCGATCATCTGGTCGATATTCAAAACAACAAAACACTAACCACAACCGCCAGTTCAATGCAGGTGCGTGAAAGCATCCATTCCCGCAACGTGGCAGGATGGAAAACCTATGCCGATTATCTTTCCGGCCTGCGCAGTGATCTGGAAGCGGAAATCATCGCTTACGAGCAAAGCTGATTGCAGAGCCGCGATTAGAAGACGGCGATGAGTGCAAAACTCAGCAGGACGTAAATGGCGATCACGATGTAAAAATATAGCGGTGATCCCGTCCTTGAAACGCTAGTCCCCCATCTGCCGGATTTGGCGAAAACTTCGCCTCTGACAATCGCATACACGCAATAGATCACCAGCATAATTCCGAGCATTTTGAACATTCGGAAAACCCTTCACTTTTTCACGGTGTCGCGAAAAAACAGTTTTCGGACTCCCGTGCCCAGCATTGCGCCGATGCCTGATATCAAAAAGCCGAGCATGACCGCAATGGCGAGCTCAAACGGAAACAGGTTGTGCGAAGTGGCATCCCGGCACACATCAAGAATTATTCGCGTTGCAACCACCACCGGTGCACAGCAGCCGAAAACAGCTGCCGACCAGACAAATCGCGTGTTGAAGACACAAAAAACGATGGCGCAGATAAAAGCCAGTAAAAGGCCCGGTGCAAAGAGGGAATCAGGCAGCGATAATTTTTCATAGGGCGTTTGCCAGTAGGGAATGCCGATGGCCAGACAACAAACCAAAAAGGCAATAGGAAGATAAAGAATTTTTCCGGAAGTCACGGTTTTATCCTTCGGTTTCAGGCAGGTCCGGGCAGGGTCGCTTCATGACCATTACGCCATTCCCATTGTTGCTGGATCATGGCCATTCGCTCAAGGTAGCGGAAAATCGATCGCACCGTGACGACCTTGTATTGCCCCGATAGACGAGTGCCCACCGAGTGATCAGTGAAGACGGTATTGGCCGAAAAAAAGCCGCCGAGTATGCGCTGTGAATAATCGATATGGATGATGTCGGGTACAAAGCCCTGCGCTTTTTCCAGTGCCTGTGCATGGTCACGTTTTGGCAGATTCATTGCGGGTAGCTGTGCCGCAGACAGCATGTCCAGAACCCAGGCGGTGGAGTTCTGATATTGCCTTGAATCGTATCGCGCGATAACACTGTAATCGGGATCGAAGACCGAGGTGACGGTGTTTTTTCCCAGTAATACCGCGAGGCGATGGGCTAGTTCGGGTTTTAGCCAGACTATGCGTGCATCCTGGCTTTGCAGGTCGTCCATGAAGAAATTTACCAGGCCTTGCGCATAAATATCCGATCTTGCCGACCCGCATTGATTCAACAAATGAACAACTGTCCAAGCGCCATCGGGATGATCCCGCACGACAAAACCGACATGGGAATAGTGCAGGCCGTACTTGTCCAGATTCGTGCCGTGTCTCGCCAGTAATGCAACCGGGGCAGGATTTTTTTCAAGCTGTTGCATTATTCTTTGTGCGGATTTGGAAGCGGTTAGCAGCGAGGTTGGGCTGGCTATCTTTTCCGAGCATTGCGTACCTGCATGCGCCGGTTGCAGGAACAGCAGTGCGATGAGAAATATCAATCGCTTCACAAGGATAATTTCCTGTGATGAATTTGCGACCGACAGGCTTCGTTGGGGATAAAAGCCAGCATTTCACTGCCTGCCATCAAGATGTAACCGGTGCTCACGGCAGTGACAATCAGCGCACCTCCGACCACGATGCCTGCCAGCTTCAAGGCCGCGCCGCTTACCTCCAGCGTTACCGAAACTCCTGTTGCGGCGCTGACGGCGACGACTTCGATCAATTCACCGACGGGGCGCATTGCCTTCACAATCAAGCGCGAACCCGCCGGTACTGAGCCCAGTGTGATGGCAGCCAGCTCCACCGAGGGGGCTAGGGAAATGACCGAAGCCTGGCTAGAAGTGTCCGACTGTGGTTCGCCATGTGCCGGGAGTGCAATTACCAGCGCGAATGCGAGCAGTGACTTTTTCATAAGTTCACCATAGCGGAAGTTTCCGTTGCTACTTGAGAGTCCCATGCAGTCTCACGGCAACTGTATCGGGCATTATTTTCAATGAATTCACTGTAGCCCGGCGTTGTTATAAAGCATGAGTTTTTATCGTCCATAACGAGTATTCGAGTTGTCGATTTGTCCGCAACGAGTCCCGCCCATGCAAGGCTGATGGCGCTTGTGTCGTCATTCTTTGCCGCGATTGCAGCCTTGATGTAAGTCGTATGTGCTGCAGGCTTCAGTGAAATCACTTTCCTGCACTTCTGCTGCAAACGTTCGATTTGTCTTTCTGACATATCCGCGTCTGCACCGGATTCATGGATTTCGTTATAAACATCGCAGGCCGGGTAATTCCATAACAACAAGACGGCACCGGCCTTGTCAGGATTGATGCCCTGATCTTCGGCAGTTTCTTCCAGGCCCACCGAAGCCATGGCGGCACCGTATTGCAGACCTTCGGGAAGCCCCTGGTTGGGAGCGAGAGTTTCAGCTCGGGCAAAATTTGCACCAAAGCTCAGTGCCAGTAGCAGGAAGGGGTATTTCATGATGCATCCTTGTTTAAGCCGCCAGTCGCATGGACTATCGGCGTGTTCGGCAGGATGGGGATGTGAAATTTTACTGGCTATAAAAATAGACAAAGGCTAGGCTTATTGCCTCCAACGTATTCAAAAACGCTACCTATGAGCCTTCGAATCGAATTAATCGCGGCGCTTAAACGTTTGCTCAAGGCGCAGGGCATTACCTATGCCGCATTGGCCAAACAGCTGAACTTGAGTGAAGCGGCGGTAAAAAGAATGTTTTCGCAGCAGGCCATCAGCCTGGCCCGGCTGGAAGAAATCTGCGGCGTGCTGGATGTTGGTCTGTCGGAGCTTGCCACTGAAACCAAGAGCGGCGGGCCTCCGCCACTGGCGGAATTGAGCGAGGAAACCGAGCAGCTGCTGGTCGAAAACCCGTCGTATTTGCTGGGTTTGTATTTGACCCTGAATCGCTGGAAGGAGGACGATGTACTGGCGCGTTACGATTTCACCAAGCCCCAGTGGACGGGGGTTCTCGCCAAGCTGGATCGTCTGGGAATTATCGAACTTTTGCCTGAAAACCGTTATCGCCTCAGGACTGCGCGCAATTTCCGCTGGCGCAAGGACGGTCCGATGGAGCGTTTTTTCATCAAGCGCCTGCTGCCCGAATATTTCAACCGCCCCTTTCTGGGCGGCAATGAAAACCTTTTATTGCTAAGTGGCATGGTGTCGCCGGCCTCGGCCGCCAAGATCAGTTTGCGGCTTGAAGAAGCGGCCGAAGAATTCGACGGCATGTTGGTGCAAGATGCTGTTTTGCCTACCAATCAAAGGGTTGGGGTGAGCCTGGTGCTGGCGCAAAGGCCATGGTCGCTGCATTTATTTGACAATCTGAGGCGCAAGCCAAGCTCCTGAACGGTTACAATTGTCACATTGCTTTTGTCCGCGCTGGCCTGGGTCAAAAGCCACCGATTTCCTATAGCTTGAGAGTTTTTCCAATGTCCACTTCACTTGCTGCCCTCAACCATTGGGTTGAATCTGTTGCACGTTTGACTCAGCCCGAAAAAATTCACTGGTGCGATGGCACCGAAGCCGAATACAACTCGCTGGTCGATTTGATGCTGACCACCGGCGATCTCATCAAGCTAAACGAAGAAACCCATCCCAATTGCTATTTGCATCGTTCAAGCCCTTCTGATGTCGCGCGCGTCGAACATTTGACCTTTGTCTGCACGTCGAACAAGGAAGACGCCGGTTCGAATAACCACTGGATGTCGCCCGCCGATGCCCATGCGAAAATGGACGAGCTTTACGCCGGTTGCATGCGCGGTCGCACGATGTATGTCGTGCCGTACTGCATGGGTCCGATCGATTCCCCGCTGGCACGCTGCGGTGTGGAAATTACCGACAGCCCTTACGTGGTCGCGAATATGCGCATCATGACCCGCATGGGTGAGGCCGCACTGAAACGCATCGAACGCGAGGGTGGTTTCGTCAAAGGTCTGCATTCGATCGGTGATTTGAATCCCGACCGCCGTTTCATCATGCATTTTCCGGAAGAACTATCGATTCAGAGCTTCGGTTCCGGTTACGGCGGCAATGCACTGCTGGGCAAGAAATGCCACGCCTTGCGTATCGCTTCCTATCAGGCCCGTACTGAAGGTTGGCTGGCCGAGCATATGTTGATCGTCGGTATCGAAAATCCGCAAGGCGAAACCCATTATGTTGCCGCCGCCTTTCCAAGTGCCTGCGGCAAGACCAATTTGGCGATGCTGATTCCGCCGGAAGGTTACCGGCAGGATGGCTGGAAAGTCTGGACGATTGGCGATGATATTTGCTGGATGCGTCCCGGTGCCGATGGGCGCCTGTATGCGATCAATCCCGAAGCCGGCTTCTTTGGCGTTGCGCCGGGTACGAGCGTAAAAACCAATGCAAGTGCGATGGCGATGTTGAACAAGGACGCAATCTTCACCAATGTCGGTCTCACCGCGGATAATCAGCCATGGTGGGAAGGCCTGCCGGAAGGCGTGCCGGTCAAGGATTGGCAGGGCCGCGATTACGACAAGGCGAGCGGTCCCGCCGCACATCCGAATTCGCGTTTCACGGTATCGGCAAAAAATTGCCCGAGCTACAGCGAGAAATCGGAAGATCCGCAAGGCGTTCCTTTGTCCGCGATTGTTTTCGGCGGACGTCGCGAATCACTGGTGCCGCTGGTATTTGAAGCACGCAATTGGACGCACGGCGTGCTGGTCGGTGCCGCGATGGCATCGGAAACCACCGCCGCGGCAACCGGAGCAGTCGGCGTGGTGCGTCGTGATTCGATGGCGATGAAACCCTTTGCCGGGTACAACTTCGCGGATTATTTTTCACATTGGCTGAGCTTCGACAAGCCAGGCGCCAATCTGCCAAAAATTTTCCACGTCAACTGGTTCCGCAAGAACAGCGACGGTAAATTCATGTGGCCGGGTTTCGGCGACAATATGCGCGTGCTGGAGTGGATGCTGAAACGCGTAACCGGCCAGGCGCATGCGAATGAAACACCCATTGGCTTATTGCCGAATTCGGATGATTTGAATATCGACGGATTGAACATGGATGTGGCGACGCTGAACCAGTTGCTCGATGTCAATCACGAAGCCTGGTACGAGGAAATGGAAGCCATCGGCGAATACCTGCAAAGTTATGGTGATCGTGCGCCCCAGGCATTGCTGGCCGAACAGGAAAAAATCGCCAGACAGTTGGCCTGATTAAGGATTTTGTTCCAAGACAAGGCAGATGGCTCACTGGGCCATCTGCCTTTTTTCTGCAGAGTCGTTAAGACAGAAATTTCAAGCGTAATTCGGAAGTGGCTTCCAGTCACCAGGCAAGATCGCCACCGGTGCAATAACTTCAGTCGCCCATTGCATCGCCATTTCCAGTTCTTTTCCGAAGCGGGTGCGGACGGCTTCCCGTTCCTTTTCACGGATCTGCGGACTGTATTCTTCGGAGGCATTTTTCGAGTTCCGGCTGAAAACTTTTGCCACGCGCTCTGAAATAACGAATGGCGAAGTATCGAACTGCAGGAATTTCGCGCAGGAGGTAACCACGTTTTCAGGCGAGGCCATCAGGTCCTGCATGTCCAGTGTGTGCAGCTTGTCATCGCTGTCATCGGCCAGTGCCATTGCATACCATTCCATTTGCGCATACCAGGCGATAACACAGGCTTCCAGGAAGTGAAACCGGTAATTGGAGGGAATCCCGAGTTCTCTCTGCAACCGGGTGCCGTGGAATAAATGCTGCGCCATCCAGCGGATATGGTTGTCGGCCGCTGGCAGTTTCTTGCAACAGGACATGATGAATTCCTCAATGCTTGAGTACAGCAAGATTGCTTTGCAGCGCATTAGCTTGAGGGTGTCGGGTAACAAGCGATTCACCGAATTCGTCGGCTTGATCAAGGTCTGTCCCGAATGCGTCCACGGACGTCCCAGCAGTTTCAGCGTGGTTTGCAAGGATTGATGCAATTCTTCATTCGGAAAGCGAAGCGATGCATCGGAAATGCTCAGCAGGCTGTTGGGTTCCTTCAGCGAGACGATATTGGGGGCGTCATCCAGTGCCTTGGCAAGCAGGGTGGAGCCGCAAAAAGCCGTATGAAAGAGCATGGCCTGCGTGGGGGTTTCCAGCAGGTCGACCAAGCAAGTCTCCGGCACGCGCGTTACCTGCGACCAGTTGATGTTCATTCTGGAATCAAGGAATGAAGCGTCGGTAATATCTTCGAGTTTCACGTCCAGCATCAGGACTTCTTTTTCCTCTGCATCGTAATCCAGCGGGAAGTAGTTCGCATTCGAGAAATCGTTTATCACAGGTATCCATCTCCCCGCGGGGAGACTCCGTTCGACAAGTCGGATTTTGGATTTCAAGATGTGTGCCAAATCACCTCGGAAAATAAATCAAGGACTTGCGCATTTTCGAGGTCGAACAGGCATTGCATTTGGCACGGACTGTCATGCAGTCTGCATGGCAATCGGCGGGTGCAGTATGTTAGAAACTGTTTTATGAAAGCCTATTACTGCCACCACTTCGTATTGCCATTGCCGGAAGGCCATAGTTTTCCGATGGACAAATACCGCTTGTTATACGAGCGCGTAAAACACAATGCGGAAGCATGGAATATCGACTTGCTCGAACCGAGGGCTGCGGACAACGAGGACTTATCGAGAGTGCATTGTCCCGATTACATAGATCGCATGAGCAATGGGCGTGCGGATGAACGGGAGATGCGGAGGATCGGATTTCCCTGGTCTGCAGAAATGCTTGAACGTTCGCGTCGATCCTCCGGCGCCACGATGCTTGCTTTGGAGTCTGCCATCAATGGCGACAAGATTGCGGTGAATCTTGCCGGCGGCACCCATCATGCTGCCTATGACCGGGGCGGCGGTTATTGCGCTTTCAACGATAGCGTTGTTGCCGCGCGCTATGTGCAGGAAAAGAATCTCGCCAAAAAAATATTGATCGTCGATCTGGATGTGCATCAGGGCAATGGCACGGCCGAGCTGTGCCGTGATGACGATAGTATTTTCACATTTTCGATGCATGCCGAAAAAAACTATCCGGCGATCAAGCCGGCTTCGGATCTCGATGTGCCGCTGCGCAACCATACGGGCGATGCCGAATATCTGGACAAGTTGGCTCATTTTCTGCCGATGGCGATCGCAAGAGCGGAGCCGGATGCCGTGATTTATCTGGCCGGGGCCGATCCTTATGAAGGTGATCGGCTCGGTTACCTGTCGTTGAGCAAGCGCGGTCTGGCACAGCGGGACCGTTTTGTCCTGCAGGCTTGCCGAACGGCAGCTCTGCCGATGGCAATTACCATGGCAGGCGGTTATTGCCCGCAAGTGGAGCATATTGCCGATATCCACGCGCAAACCGTGCAGCTGGCATCCGGGTTCTTTTAAACCATTGGCTGCGATCCGGCATCAGAGTGTTTATGCTGAATGCCGCCGTGACTACCGACTACCTCCATACCGAATCGCTCCCCGATGCGCGCGAAGACGATTTCGTGCTGGTGCGTGCTGCCAGTCAGGGCGATCAAAAAGCCTTCGAGCAACTTTATCGTAAACATTCAAAGCGGCTCTTTTCGGTGTTGTGGCGTTTATGCGGCGGGCAACAGGCGCGCGCCGAAGACTGCCTGCAGGAAGCCTTCGTCAAAGCCTGGCAGGCACTGCCAGGCTTTCGCTATGAAAGTGCGTTTTCTACCTGGCTGCATCGTCTGGCGGTAAATATTGCCCTGATGGAATTGCGCTCCAGGAAAGGTGCGGAAGATCTTGAACAGGACGATGCCGTGCTGGCTTTCGAAAAAACCGCAGACACGGCAAGCCATCTGACGCGCTTGCAAATGGATCTGGAACGGGCCGTGACCAGCTTGCCCGCCCGCGCCCGCGCAGTACTGGTCCTTTTTGATATTGAGGGTTGGACTCACGAGGCGATCGCGGAGCACTGCAATATGGCCGTCGGCAGTTCAAAGGCGCAGCTTCATCGCGCCCGTGCCCTGTTGAGAGAAAAACTGGGAGCTTATCGTGACTAATCACTTGCCACCTTCATTCAATGATGCCGAATTGCGTATGCAATTGCGCGGCTTGCCGAAGGAGCGAGCTTTCGATCGCGATCTTTGGCAGGGAATCCAGGCAGAAATTCAAAATACGCCGCGGGTAAAAAACCGGCGGGCCTGGTCAAGTTTTGCAATGGCGGCCAGTCTGGCATTCGCCTTTGCGATCGCATTGCCGCTGTTTTTCTCGCGGCCGTCTGTGGATGCCAATAACCTCAAGGTCGAGGTGGTATCGAAAGAAGTCAATGCAATGGATGCCGAATACCAGGCGGCATTGAAGGAGTTTTCCTCGGTCGAGTTATCGCCCGAAGTAAAAAAGCAATTACGGGTGCTCGATGATTCCGCCAGCAAGCTGCGGCGAGCGTTGAATCAAAGTCCGCAATCCACCTATCTCATTCCCATGCTGCGAAGGACTTATCTACAGCGCCTGCAGCTTACCCAGCGCGCGATCGCATCGAATTTAACCTAGGACTCATTATGAAAACTTATAGAACAATGGCATTGACGCTCGGCTTGGCTGCCATCGCCAGCCCTTTTTCCACCTTGGCTGCTACGCCCATCAATCAAACCCGAAGCCTGAATCCGGATGGCGAAATCAAGGTTGAAAACATCAGCGGCTTGATAAAGGTGCGTGTCTGGAATGAGCCTAGAGTGCAAATAACCGGTTCGCTGGGCGAGGGCGCCGAAAAACTGATTGTCGAGGGCGATGCCAGAAGTCTGCATATCAAAGTGAAATATCCGGATAGGAAAGGCTGGTTCAACTGGGGTGGGGGCGTCAATGTAAAAGAGGCAACGCAACTGGAACTGATGGTCCCCATCAAGGCAGCACTCGAACTCGAAGCTGTCAGCGCGAATATCGATGTGCAGGGCAGTGCTGCGCCGCGCATGAGTATTAACAGCGTCAGTGGCGATAGCAGTGTGTTGGCCTCATCGCCGGGAAAATTGTCGGTGGAAAGTGTCAGCGGCAACGTGAGCTTGAAACTTACCAGCCCGCAGGTCAGCGTAAATACCGTCAGCGGCGATGTCAGGATGCTTGGCCATCTCAATGGCAGGCTTGATGTGGAGACAGTTTCGGGCAATGTCGAACTCGACACGCCAGTGCTCAACCAGCTGCATTTCAACTCGGTTTCCGGCGATGGCAGCTTCCAGACCAGCCTGGCAGGGAATGGCCGTATCGAAATGGACTCGGTCAGCGGCTCCCTCCGTCTGGCCCTGCCTAAAACCAGTTCGGTCCATTTCAAGGTGGAAAGCTTTAGTGGCGACATTTCCAGCGCAGTCGGGAAAGTTGTTAAGGAAGAGTACGGGCCGGGCCGAAGCCTGGATGCCCGGTTGGGTGAGGGTAAAAGCAACGTAAACCTGAACACAATGTCGGGCGATGTCACCATTGAGATCAAGTAAGTCCATGTAAATGTTGAAAAAAAAGCTGAATTAGAATTTTTGCACCAGACATTTTCCGGATTTGGGCACTACCGCACGCTTTACCCCCTCTTCACGGGTTTGGCAGTACGTAAAAATTGCGTTATGCTCGCTGAGCCAGGGTTTCTCTCCAATCCGGATGGAAACCCCGAGGCTTTATCCTAGAACTCATTTAGAGTCAGTAACTCTAACGTTGGAGAGAGAGTAAATGTCTAATATTAATCAGCTGTCTGGTGCGATTAAATTCGCATTATTTGTCGGCGCTACTGCTTCTTTAGCTTCAGTTTCTGCCTTCGCGCAGGACACCAAAGAAGAAGCTAAAGAAATTGGAGCGGTAAACGTAGTCGGTTCGCGTATTAAGCAAGTCAACAAGGAAACCGCTCAACCGGTTCAAATTGTTACCCGCGAAGATATTGCGAAAACAGGTTTGAACAACGTCTATGACGTGCTCAACAACATCACCGCGAGTGACGGCTCTGGCTTGAGTACAGTTACCACGCAAACCAACGGTTCTGACGGTTCGCAACAAATTTCCTTGCGCGGCCTGGGTTCCGGTCGTACGTTGGTGCTGGTTGACGGCAAGCGTTGGGTCACCGACCCATCGGGTACCGTGGATCTTTCCACCATCCCGCTCGCCATCATTGAGCGTATCGAAGTTCTGAAAGACGGCGCATCCGCCATCTACGGTTCCGATGCAATCGCCGGTGTGGTCAACATCGTGACCCGTCGTAACTATGACGGCGCACAAGCTGGCGTGTATTACGGCCAAACCAATCAAGGCGACGGCGCACAAACCGGTGCCGACCTGACGATTGGTACGCAAGGTGAAAAATCCAACACCACCTTCTCGATCAGCCGCACCACGCAAGATCAAATCCTTGCCGGTGATCGTCGTCAATCCGCTTTCCCATATGCCTATGGTTGCGAAGACCAACTCGCTACCCCAGGTGGTAACCTCGGCGCATATTGCGGTTCCGCATCGGGTATCTATGGTCGCTTCGTTGTTCCAGGTACCGGAACGGTAGCTCTCAACCATGACTCCAGCGGCAATCCGTTTGCCGATGGCGTGATCGATGCAGCTGACTTCCACGTGTTCAACAACCTTGATCGTTACAACTTTGCACCGATCAACTATCTGCAGCAACCTGCAGAGCGCCTGAACGTGTTTGCAACTACCCGTTACGACCTGACCGACAATATCTCTTTGTATGGTCGCGTTTCGTACACCAAGCGTACCTCGACCCAGCAATTGGCCGAAGTTCCTTTGACTATTTCGAACACCGGTGCAAGCGGTCCACCATGGATCATGAACTTGGCGGTCAACTCCATTTTCAACCCGTTTGGTCAGCAAATTAACACCATCAACTCGCGTATGCAGCCAGTCGGCCCGCGTACCAACCATTTTGATTACGACATTCTCGCTACCCAACTGGGTGCAGAAGGTAGCTTCAATCTGGGTGACCACCTGTTGAACTGGGACGTCTATGCCCAATACAACGACGGTCAATATGACCAAGTCGGCGAAAACTACATCAACCTGTTCAACCTGCGTAACTCGCTGGGTCAATCCGGTTATGACGCAACCCCAGGCCGCGGCTTCTATTGCGGCGCATCGTGGGCAACGCGTATCGTCGGTTGCGTACCGTTCAACATCACTGGCGGCCCAACCTTGGGTCTCGGCGCAACTTATGCCGGTCACGTGATCAATCAAGCTGACGTCGACGCAATGGTCGATTACATCAGCTACACCTCGGTTTCGACCTCGGGCAACACCACCAAAAACTTCGGCGCCAACTTGAACGGTGACCTGTTCGAATTGCCAGGTGGCTCGGCTGCGTTCGCTATCGGTTACGAATATCGTAAAGACTCAGGCTTCAACCAACCGGATGCGTTGACCACTGAAGGCGGCGGTTCGAACAACTTCCAACTCGCCACCAACGGTACAACCGACGTTACCGAATTCTACGCAGAATTCCTGTTCCCGCTCTTGAAAGATACTTTCCTGGCGAAAGAACTCGAAGTCGACGTTGCCGTTCGCAAGTCCAGCTATCACGCAGCCGGCTTGGCCGATCCGAATCCTTCGGATCTGAGCACCACGACCCAGCAGTTTGATTTCAGCCAAGGTTCGCCAATCAACTGGAAAGCCAGCATCAAATGGAAACCAATGGATGATTTGTTGGTCCGTGCAAGCTGGGGTGAAACCTTCCGTGCACCTTCGGTCACCGATCTCTTCGGCGGTATCACCGAAAGCTTCCCAGCAGCATTGGATCCATGCCGTACTGCAGCTTGGGCTGGCTTGACTCCTGCAGCACAAGCTAACTGCTTGGCAGCCGGCGTACCAGTGGGCGGTGCAACACAGCCGTTCGGTCAAATCCGTGGTTATTTCGGTTCCAACGTCAACTTGAAACCAGAACAAGGTGAAAACTTTGGCCTGGGCTTTGTATACAGCCCAAGCTGGTTGGATGGCTTTGACATCTCTCTGGATGCCTGGAAAATCAAGCTGAATGATGCCATCACGTCTTATGGCGTGGGTACCATCATGACCAACTGCTACACCCGCCTGTATAACAATGGTGCCACCACCGGTGACCCAAGCTACTGCGGCTTCATCACTCGTGACCCTGCTGCTGGTGGTGCTGTAAGCGTTGTTAACAGCGCACAATTGAACGTGGCGTCCTACAAGACCCAAGGTATCGATTTGGGCCTGAGCTACAAGTTCGACACCTCGTTCGGTAAGTTCACCATGAAGTGGGACACCACTTGGGTTGACGAACTGAAAACCGCCACGATTATCGATCCGTTCACCGGCTTGCCGTTGAATGAAGCCGAGAACGTTGGTACGTATCCTGGTTCGCCAAACTTTGAATACCGCTCGGTGTTCAATATCGGTTGGCAGTTGGGTGACTTCAGCGCTAGCTGGACCACGCGTTATCTGTCTGATGTTTCGGAAGATTTCTGCTTCTTTAACCAAGTCAGTAACACCAACCCAGACGCATTCGTTTGTAATGAACGTGATGGCGACGGCTTGAACCACTCGGGTCAATACGCCGTTCATGACGTACAGTTTGGCTGGAAAGCTCCATGGGATGCTACGGTCACCGTCGGTGCCCGTAACGCCTTCGGTAAAGAACCACCACGTCTGTACAACTCGTTCGCTCACTCGTTCGATGCAGCGTATGACATCCCAGGTGGCGCTTACTGGTATGCTTCTTACCGTCAAGACTTCTAAGCAAAACACCGCTTAGTTGTGCAATACAAAACCGCGACCTTCGGGTCGCGGTTTTTTATTGGCGGGCATGAAAGGGTGCTCAAGCAGATGAATAATTATTGACACACTGAAGCCTGCATATGAATCGCAGCGCTATTGCATAAACAGGATATGCATGCTTTCGGGCGAGTACCCGCACGGTCTGGATCAGTGAATTAGATATCAGGAAGTAGCAGCGCGAGTTTGCAGAACGACTAGCGGTTCTTAGAGATCCACTTCATATTTGACGAAGGGAACGGCGCCGTTGTCCAGCGGGTTGTTGTCGTTACCCTTGAAAGGATTCGTACCGGAACTATTGAGATTGTCCGCACCGACGGAAAGTTTGCCGCGCCATGGAGTTTTCCATGTTACGCCGGCACCGATGGTCTTGAAGCTGCTGGATTGACCTGGAATTTGAATATTCGTGCCGGTGATCTCGCCGCCGAAGCTGCCACGGCCAGCGCCGATGGTAATGGAGTTGGTTTGCCATTCATCCGGCAGCATGCCACTTCCAGATAGTTGCGAGGCAGGAATCACCCTTGCTTGAGCCAGGGTGCCGCCAAGATTGAGCCAGGTCTTCTGGCCAATCGCGACTTCACCGTTCAAGCTGATTTCTTTTTGCTGAACAGTTGCCGTTGTAATGCGCGGGCTGGAAGCAAGTGCTGTCTTGCCGTTACCGCTAAAGGCATTGAAGTTGAATTGCGATAGATTCCCGCCCGCTGACAATAAGAAGCTCTTGTATCGCAGCTGGGATTGCATGATTAAATCAGGACGCGAGCTGCCAAAATTGTTGCCGGGATTCAGCAAATCACCGATACGGCAGTTTTGTGCAAGATTGCCCAGATTGTTGAATTGACCTGGCTGGCCATTACATACCAATCCCAGGCCGGGATTGTTAGATAAGCTTAGAGCGCCACTGAACTTCAATTGGGAAGTCAGAGGTATGTTCAGTGCAGCAAGTGAATTGGCCGGACGAATGATATTGCGGTTATTGCCGGGGTTGATCGAGTTGGAATCAACCAACAGTACACCTTCAAGCTTGTTGTTCAGGCCATTCCAGATCGGCAGCATCGTCTGCGCATGGCGATCGGCAAGTGGCGATTTGACAGAATTTTGTGCGTGCGCAGTCGCTGCCGTAGCGGCAATGATCAGACTGGCAAGCACACGCATTTTCACGTCAAAACCCCTTTCAATGATGGCTTTGGAGCCGATGGCAACAAGAAAAGTTCCAGTACCCAACATACACCATTTTACGGGATTTTAACCAATTATTGCAGCAGACTGGAACCCGGCGCGCTGGGATTCGGCGAGATAAATAGGTTCTCAATATTTTCCCTATTAAAAACATAGGCTTGGCCGCAAAAATCACAATGGACCGTGGCTATTTCCTGCTCAAGAGAGGCCATCGCTTCGTCCACCCCGAGGCTGCGTATGACATCCTCTACACGGGAGCGAGAGCAGGAGCAGCCGAACTGAAGTTCTTTCTGGTCTAGTAATTTAACGCCTTCCTCGTGAAACAAGCGCCAAAGTATTGTTTCATGATTTGTGTTTAGCAGTTCGTTGCTTTCCAGCGTTTCAAAAAGTGCGGAAATACGTAGCCAGGCGTCATCCTCACTGTTCTGCCCAGGAAGTTGCTGGACCAATAAGCCGGCAGTATGGGTTTCGGTAGCTGCCAACAAAATATGGGTCGGCAATTGCTCGGATTGCTCGAAATAGTTTTCGAAAGCAGCGGCAAGACTATCGGCTTCCAGGCTGACAATGCCCTGGTATCTCACTGGCTCGCGTGCGCCCGGTGCTAAGGTTTCGATCGTGATGGCAAGCAATGAGCCATTGCCGAATGAGCTTGGTGTCAGTGCAAGTGGCACCGGCTCTTCATAACGGGCGATGCCGCGTAGCGTACCTTCGGCAGTACATTCGGCAAATAAAGTCCGCAGCGCACCAGTGCCGCGAAGCTGTACGCTCAATCTGCCATCGACTTTGATGTGGCCAGTGAATAGTGCGGCGGCGGTGCAGGTTTCACCCAGGCGGTGCAAAACACCGGCAGGATAGTCCGTGCGAGCCTGGATGGCCTGCCATGAATGTTCCAGTCGAACCCATACACCGCGAACGCCAGCGCGTTCCAGGATGAAACGATGAAGCAAATCGAATTCTTTTTCTGTCATGCCGATATTTTAGCGGTTTTCATGGGCTTTCGCGGACGTTTGTTGGCAGCCATCACTGGATTCCGTCTTGGTGTATTGCCTGAGCTGGTTTAGCATGTGGCAACGACTACGCAAGCTTGCGCGAATTGAGCCACCCACCTTATGACTGCCACTAAAACCAGGTCGCGCCGTTCGCGCGGAAGCAGATTCCTACGCCTCATTTTTTTGTGGTTGCCGCTTCTGTTCATCGTGGTTTCGATATCGCAGGTGATCATCTTGCGTTGGGTTAACCCGGTTACCTCGAGCTTCATGATCGGACGGCAGGTGGATGCCTGGATGGAAAAAGATTGGGATTTCCGGGCTTCCTACGAATGGAAAGATGAAGATCAGTTGTCGAGACATTTGCCCATCGCATTGGTGGCTGCAGAAGACCAGAAATTTCCCGAACATGACGGGTTTGATTTTGAAGCCATGGAAAAAGCCATGGAACACAACAAGAACAGCAAGAAAATAAAAGGCGGCAGTACCATCAGCCAGCAGGTAGCGAAAAATCTTTTTTGCTGGAATGGCCATGGCTTTACACGTTATTTACGGAAGCCTTTTGAAGCCTGGTACACATTGTTGATCGAAATTTTCTGGCCAAAACATCGCATCATCGAGGTCTATGCGAACATCGCGGAATTCGGTGATGGTGTATACGGAGCAGAATCGGCAGCAAAACGCTTCTTCGGGAAATCAGCGAAAAACCTGACGCCCAACGAGAGTGCCCGGCTTGCGGCAGTGCTGCCGAATCCGAAAAAATATAGTGCGAAAAATCCGGGCCCCTACGTCAATCGTCGTGCACGCTGGATTCAAAGGCAAATGCGACAACTTGGTGGCCCCGGTTATCTTGCGGAAGAGCCTTCCGAAGAAGAAGTAAAGCCAAAACCAAAGCGGAAGAAAAGATAGGCTAACCCGGAGCCGAGTAACTGCGCGGCTATAAAACCTGCTACATCTTCCGGCCGGATACCTGCAAAACTTTGGGTCAGCGCACGTGCGATCGTTACGGCAGGGTTCGCAAAGGATGTGCTGGAGGTAAACCAATACGCTGCGAAAATATAACTCGCTACCAGT
>JAKQKT010000066.1 GCA_029560515.1 Pseudomonadota bacterium | reverse complement strand
GGCGAATCGCAACAGGCAGCGCAATACATTGAATGGATTGCAGAGCATATCGAGCAATACCCGCAGGGGTTTCGCCAATCCATGACGCTCGAAATCTGTCTGCATCACGTCCTGCAAGGCAGGCTTGAAGAAGCCCGGCAGTGGATGAAAATAAGCAGTGGCGGTCTGGTGGACCCATCACGCCGTGCCTTCATCGAAGCCGAAATGGCCTTGCTCGAAGGTGACAAAACTCGCGCCGCCGCAGCCTTGGCCAAGGCACGTAAATTGACCCGCCGCAATTACGACAATGGCATGCGAATAATGACCGAAGAACAGATCCGGCAAGCCGAAGGAAAACTTACCGCCTAGCGACATCGTAAGGCAGCCGTAAGTTTTCCTTCACGTATTCACAAAAAAAGAGAGATATGCCTGAATAATTGTCCGCGAATCGGTACTAAACTCGTAACCCAATAAGTGGCCATCACTGAAGGGGAGTGTTATGCGTCGTGTATCTTTTTTCTGTCTGTCGATTTTTCTTGTTCTTGCAGTAGCCAGCCATTCGGTTCGCGCAGCCGAGCCCGAATACGAGGTGTATTTCCGGCAATTCAAGCCCGACACCTTGGGCGGCAGTTGTGATTCTGATATCAAACTTGAAGCCAATCTCACAGGCATCTTCGTTAAATGGATTGCCGGTTTGGTTGTCGATGCCATGGACCGCGCCGCACAGGCCAGATTGAAGTTGTACACGGCCTCCTATGCCAATAAGTTGGTGTACGTGAACTTCGAGGATTCCCGTCTTTGGCAGGGAGATGAAAAAGCGGCAATGAGTTGTTTCGCTTTCATGCGCGCGCCAAAAGGTAGTGTGAATACCAGCAATGCCGCGATGGTGATGACCGGTCGTTTATGGCGCGACGAAATGGGCCTGCGTGTCGCGGCCGAAACCTTGAGCTGGAATAAACTCAAGGCCAAACACGCTGGTGGCGATGCCGCCATCAGTGCTTCGCTGGTAATGCATTCGGTGCGCAACGCGCCCGAAGGCGGCAAATTCTGGACCTCGCCCGAAGTACTGCTGGTATCGGAAGAAGTGGCGATCGCAAAAGGCAAGGGCAATTCTCCGGTCAACGGCCCAGGCAATATTCCCCTGTTGAAGGACGGTCGAACCCAGGCGCAATGGGACGAGGCCATCACGCTTCCGATGCCGCCAAAACTCAATGGCAATAACGGTGTCAGCGTCGTCGCATTTGAAATCAAGGTCGCCGAAGCCGGAAGACCGAGCAGTGGACTGAGTGCCTGGGCCAAGTTCCTTTCCGACAATAAGGACGATTTGAGTGGTGCCTTGTCGGATGCGATTGGCAAGGTGGTGAAGTAATTGCAGATACAGCCATCCCCAGTAATGGCGTAGCCCGGGTCATGGCTCCACCTGACCCGGGAATTCCATATCCGATGAATTAAATATCTCATCGAGCTCAGAAAAAATATCTGTGGCGAAGCTTTTTCCAGTTAGTGGATAAACCGCGTGTGTGCAATATCCATTTCATGATTCGATGGGTTATTACAAATCTCCCGGGTCAGGTAAAGCCATGACCCGGGCTACCGCGCAGGGAAGATTTTGTCTGTAGGAGCGACGGAAGTCGCGACAGATCTGGCGGATTTATCGCGGCTTCCGTCGCCCCCACTGGTGCATCAAAACCTCGAGGCCACCAAATTCACATCGGCATTTTTCCAGGCGGCGTCAAAGCGTCTGTCCGCTTCGTCGGCTTCGGCGTTTCGTCTCTGGGCACGCAAGGCTTGCGAGAGGCCGAACAGTGACCAGCCATTTTCCGGGTTGCGGACGAGGTCCTCGCGATACACTTTTTCGGCTTCGGCTGCTTTACCGAAATCGAGCAGGAATTGGCCAAGGGTTTGGCGGGTGGGCGAGTGCCAGCCGGGTGGCTCGTCATAGGGAATTTTGTCTTCAATGGCGACGGCTTTCTGCAATGCCGCGATGGCGCCCGGTTTGTTGCCGTTGAAAGCGGCAATTTCGCCTCTTAATGTGAGCTCGGCGATATTGACGGCATGCGATAGCGGATAGCGATCCCATACCGTCTGTTTTTCAATTCGCGGGTCGGTCGTGAGTTTCTTCAATGCCTGTAGATGCACCATGGCATCGTCAATCCGGTATTCCTGCACGGCCGCCATACCCTGCGCGTAATGCCAGATGGCCGTGACATAGGGAAGATCAGGCGCGGGGTTTGGCTGGCCCGTTATTTCATTCCAGCGTCCGAAACGCACGCGGTCGAACCAGGGAGTCATCCAGTAATGTTGCAAGCCGACGAAGCCCGGCTGCCGCATCAAATCGGGAAGATCGGTTTTCTCCGCGGTTTTTTCTGCCGCCTGTTTTGCAATTGCACTCGCCCCTTCCATGCTGGCGGCAAACCAGAGGAAATGATAATTGTGCGGAACATAGCCGAGAGGGTACAAACCCTTGGCATTGCCCCGGCAGATGGCCAGATAGTCTTCATCGGCTTTGATCGCGACCTGGTTCGCCAACACGGCATCATGCCAGCGGCCAACACGCGAGTAGATGTGCGCCGGCATATGCACCAGATGGCCGGACGCTGGAATCAGGGTTCGCAAATGGTCGGCAGCAGCCACGCCTCTGGCCGGATCGGCGGAGGCTTCAACCGCATGCACATACAAATGCAAGGCGCCGGCGTGATCCGGAAATTGTTTTATCACCCATTCCAGCGTGCTCACGATTTCCTTCGTGTTGCCTTTGGGGCGAAGCTTGCTGTCGTAATAATCCCAGGGCTGCAAATCCATCATGGCTTCGGCATATAGCGTGGCGGCATCAGGGTCTTCGGGGAATTCCTTCGCGAGTTTTCCGGCAGCCTTGGCATAGGCCGCGTCCAGTGCCTTGCGATTTTCAGGCGGGTGTTCCGCATAACGCGCAGACAAGGCCTTGATGAATGCCTGCTCGCGTGGTGTGGTTCTGGGTGACAAAGCCAATGCCTTTTGCAGGCGTGTCCACGCGTTCGCGTTGTTCGCCGGGTCCATTCCGGAATTCACATGCGGGCCCAATACAAGCGCCGAGCCCCACCAGCACATGGCACAATCGGGGTCGAGTTCGGTTGCCTTGACGAAAGAACGTTCGGCAGCATCGTGGTTGAAGCCATAGGTAAGCATCAAGCCTTGGTCGAACCATTTTTGTACTTCGAGATTATTGCTGCTGATCGGAAAATGATAATCCCCAAGACCCTGCAACAAGGTCGCGCCGGGAATCACGTCGGGTGCAGGGTCTGTCGTTGTCATTGCCGGAGGTGGCAGTGCAGGATTCGCTGGTGCGGGCTCAGTCGCAGAAGTAGCGGGCACATTCCGAATAATGTCTGGTGCCGTTACCGGTGTGACCAGAGACAATATTTCCGGATTGTCGCGGCAATACAGGGCTCCCCCGATGCCGACAACACCCACCAGAATGATAAGCAGCGGACGTCTCATAGGCCACACCAATGACGATTTCGACACCACTTTTCTACGCCTAACGCCTGTTTGATGCAAGTCTCGGGGCTGGCCATGGGCATTGGTTTTGATGTCACGTGGAGCAGACTTCAATAAAAATGAAATCGACAAGTACCTTTTGCCGATCAACCTGAACCTCAAGCCGCTGAGCTATGCTGGCAGCAAGTAGCCTGAGGCATCGGGTGATATTCAAGGAGAGCTAGATGCGTAATCTCGATTTCAGTTCCTGGTCCACGATTCTGAGTACGTTTATCACGCTGGCTTTGGTGACCTTGATAGGCGTCGGAATCAGGCTGGTATTATTGCAGACGATTCAACAGAAGCGCGAACGCGAAAATCGCCAAGTGAATGAGCGCTTGCGCATTCTGATCGCCGCCTACAAAACACTCGGTGGTTCGTTCACCGGCAATTTACTGGTGGACCCGACGCATTTGCGTGATCTTCGTCAATCAGAAAATGCTGGCGAACTGGAAAATGCCAGCAGCGACCGAACACGCCGCATACGCGATGCGGTGGAAGCTGCCTTGTCCGATATTCTTTTACTCGGCACCGAAGAGCAGGTGCGACTGGCGACCAAAGCGGTGAATGAACTGGTCGCGGGACGCAGTGTAGATACCACGGAATTGGTGGGCTCGTTGCGTGACTTTATTCGCGAGGTGCTCGATCTTGAACCCGTGCATGCCGACACTTCTTCATTGAAGCAGGGGCCGAGTAGACCCGGCGGCGGCAGCGGTGCAAAAGGCAGGGAAGCTGGCAGGGACGACGCCCGTGGCGGGGGCAAAGGTGGCGGTGGTGGCGCTGCGGCTGGTGGTGGCATGGGAATGGGTTTGGGGCTGGGAGTCGGTGCTAATCTTGATGATGAGCACGGCGAAAAATAATACCACTGCCGAAAATTATTCAAGAGAGTGATGCATGATCATTTTCATGATTTCGCCCGCGCCATGCATTTCTGGTAACGCTGGTTCACGCGTTTGGCGAACCATTCCGTGGTGAGTTTTCTGGTGATCTTCGGACTGTTGAGTCGAATGCGCGGAAGCGTGGCTCGAGGCAAGGATTTGCCACTGCGTTTGTCGGCGATGGTAAATACACGGGCATAGAGTTCGCTGTCTTCAAAGCTTTGCTGGCCCGAAAGCAACAAGCTGCCGTGAATGGCTTCGTCGGTCATCCCCAGTTGTGTTGCCAAATTGCGTACGGCGGATTCGGTTTCACTCAGCTTGCCTTTGCTCTTGTCTTTTTTATAGCGGATCAAATCGCCGTCAAGATCCAGCGGAATGCCGGTCGCTATCGATACGGCATTCTGGAAAGCGGCATTTCGACTGGCGTAATGGCCGGCGTTGTAGTCGGCGAAGCGAAATACTTTTTTGTCATACGACGTCTGGTAATCCAGCAAATGGGCGATACCGAAATACATGCCGCCGCGTCGGGTAAAAACCTCGTGTCGTATGGAAGCATCGGTTTCGTAGGGATAGGAGCGTTTTCCGGCATGCGCCTCCGCGAATGCAATGCTGACTTGCATCGGACCACCGGTATGCACCGGATTCGCACGTGCCAACAAGCGTTTTCCCATCGGAACCGACGCGATCATTTCCTCGAACAGATCGCTTAATTCCTTTTCGGTCTTCGCGGCATTGATGCGGGCTTCCCAGGTGTCGCCATTGGGCGAATCGAGTTGCAAGGCGCCATGCACGGCAAAGGCGGGAATGTGATAACGCGCCGCACGTGCTTCGATTTCCTTCAAGGCAATCGGCCCGAGGTTCGGCACGCCGGGATTGGCGTTGTAGGTGGATTCCTGTTCGGTGACTGCCAGCACCGCACACATGTTTTCCGGAGATGCTTCGATTTTCAGGGCGGCGAACGCATATTGAATGTCGGCAGCCCAGTCGGCCCGGTCATTTACCGAAGACGGAATCAGGCGGGTGATTTGTGCGCGTATTTCTTCCGGTGTTTGCTCGTCGCTTTCGCAGCCAGACAGCAACAGGGCGATGACAAGCAAGGGGATGTGGCAACGGGGTAGTCTCATGGACATTACTTTAGCAAACTGTCTAAGGCCTGCTACGTTCAAGCCCATGTGATGCAACAAGGCGCGCTTTCGTAAACCTGAAGTATTGAATTCAAGGCTGTGCAAAGCCCGTAACTCTGCCCCGACACTTATGGATTCTCGATTGCCCGGTGTAATATCGGCCAATGAACAATGTAAAAAATCTTTTTCACAAGATCAGCTACGCGCAGTATCCATTGATGCTGATTGCCCTTGTGTATGCCCTTATGCCGTATTTTCAGGGCTTCTCTGTCTTCTGGACATGCATAAATCAGGCGCTGATATTTGCCGGCCTAGGGATCAGTTTTTCAACCCTGCAAGACACCTCGAAAACCCAGAACGAAGTGTCAAGGAAAATCTGGGAAAGCCCCAAGAAGGGGCGCCGCGCCCTGATATTCATAGCTGTTTCCGCATTACTCATGCTTGGCGTCGGCCTGTATGGATTCCTGCTTGCCAAAGACGGCATCGTGAAAGAAGTGGCGTTCGGCATGCTGATGCTGGGAATCGGCTATATCGGTTTATTGAAAAGCGCGATCGAGATGTTCGAGAATCACCGCTCGGACAGAACGGCGCAATCTTCATGATGAGGCCTACGGGTTGATTTCGATCAAACCCCGTTCCGAAATCTCTCGATACTCTTAAACGACGGTTTTGACATTCCATTCACATGATGCGGATGTAGATTCGCTGGGCCAACTGTGGGGAGTTGGATTTCAGGAATATTACTTTGATCAATTAAGCAACTTTGAAGCGAATGGATCTTGCCGGGGCATTTTCATTGAGCGGGGGAGTCATATGAATCTGGCTTTAAAACTTCTTTCGGTAACTGTAAATCTCTTGCCGATATTGCAATGATGCAGCGTTTGCACAGACGCCGGCTCTCCAGGCTGATCTGCGATACGTCTCGGATCAAACAAGGCGATGCAATGCCCATGCATACTTTCACCATTCTGTTGCAACAACATATCGAGGTGTGAAATGCGATACGCGAAAGCAATATTTGTGACGGCAATTTCGATTGTGCTCTCTGCATGTAACGAGAACGGAAAAATAAATGCCGAGGTGAATCTTCCTGCGACCAGCACAGCGGTTCCGACGGTCAAACCTGCAATCGGTGCCGCATCAGCTACGGCGGAAAATCCAGAGCCCAGCTTCGATTGCGCGAAAGCCGATAGTTCGGCCCAGAAGCTTGTCTGCACTGACCCCAATCTTGCGGCCCTTGATCGCGAAGTTGACCGGCTCTTCCTGTTGGCGAAAAACGGAAAGTCATTGAGTGATGAGCGTCGCAAGGAATTGCTTGCGCTGCAGCGCGGCTGGATCAAAGGACGCGACGATTGCTGGAAATCCGATGATCTTCGCTACTGCATCGTCGACAGTTATGTGTCGCGGATTCATGAATTACGGCAGGGCTATGCGGAAGCAAGGTCCGAAGATGCCAAGGGAATCAGCGAAGGGCCTACGGCATTGAAATGTGAGGGGCTCCATGCCTTGGTGAGTGTTACGAGGGTGAAGTCATCACCGCTCAGCGTCTTCCTTGGCTGGACGAATCGCTGGGTTGTTCTTGAAGCTGGCAAAGACGGTTCGGGTTATGCCGGCAAGGCT
>JAKQKT010000053.1 GCA_029560515.1 Pseudomonadota bacterium | reverse complement strand
TTATATCTTGAAAATGCCGGTACGCCGATGCATGTCGGCAGTGTGATGTTGATTGAAGTACCGAAGACCCGCTCGAAGAAAAAATACGATTTTCAGGCCGAGTTGATCGCACATCTGCAGGATCGCTTGCCGAAAGCGGCGGCCTTGCGTCGTGTGCTGAAGGAAACGCCACTGGATCTTGCGCACCCGATGTGGATGGAAGCCGATTCCGTCGATATCAAAAAACACGTGTTAAAAAGAACCTTGCCGGGCAATGGCGGCATGAGCAAATTGCATGCGCTGACCGGAAAACTGCATGCAGTCTTGCTGGATCGACAACTGCCGATGTGGCAGTTCGTGGTGATTGAAAATGTGGAGCCGGGAGTGATTGCCCTCTACTCGAAAATTCATCATGCCTTGCTGGATGGGCAGGGAGGCGTGGCATTGGCACAGGTGCTACTGGATATTGAAGCCAGAGCGCCTAAGAAAGCCGGCAAGAAAAAAGTCGCTGAAGAAGCCTCTGTATCGCGTTTACGCAAGCGTGATGTCACCCAGACTGCCGTGCGCTCCACCGTCAACCAATTTGCCAAATTACTCCGTGCGCTGCCCGGTACTTTGAAGCTGGCCGGCGGTATGGCATCCAGTAACAAAATAAAAAATCTGCGTGACAGCATTTTGCTGGCGCCACGCACGCCGTTTAACCAGCAAATCAGCAGTGCCAGAAGCTTCGCTTCGGTGTCGGTGCCGATCGATCTCGTGAAGCGGGTTGCACGCGGTTTCAACGTCAGCCTGAACGATGTGGTGATGGCCATGTGCGGCGGTGCTTTGCGCGAAATGCTGAAAAAAACGCAGCATCTTCCAAAGCAAAGCCTGATTGCCGCAATGCCGGTGTCCTTGCGCGAAAGCGGCAATACCGATGCCAATAACCAGGTGTCGATGGTGCAGTGTTCATTGGCGACCGATGTTGCCGATCCGCTCGAACGCTTGCTGGCGATTCGCGCATCGACCGCACAAATCAAGCAGCGTGTGGCGACATTCAAGAATCTGATTCCGACCGATTTCCCCGGCTTGGCAGCACCGATCTGGGCTTCGGGCTTGTCGCGCCTGTGGGCATTTGGCCGCGTCGCGGAAAAACTGCCGCCCTTGGCGAATGTCGCCATATCCAATGTGCCAGGCCCGCCGATTCCGCTCTATCTGGCAGGCGCGAAGCTGAGGCATTACTATCCAGTTTCCATAGTGACGCACGGTTTGGCTTTGAATATTACTGTACAAAGTTATGCGGGCTCGCTGGAATTCGGCATCACCGCTTGCGGCGATATCGTCAGAAAACCCGAAGCGCTCGCCGCTGCCTTGTCACGCTCTCTAAACGAACTCAATGAGATGTTGCCTGAATGAAAACACCCGCTCCGCGTCCCAAAACACACCAGTCGCTGAAACCGCCATCCTGGTTATGCATGGCTTTGGAAGGACGCGCAGTATTCGAATGGGGTTCGTATCTGGCGGCATGGCCTTTATTGAAAAATGCGCCGCGCGGCGACGGTCATCCGGTGTTGGTGTTGCCGGGATTGGCTGCCGGTGATCGCAGCACGTATCCGATTCGCCGTTATCTCGATCGTTTGGGTTAC
>JAKQKT010000039.1 GCA_029560515.1 Pseudomonadota bacterium | reverse complement strand
AGTTCGTAGGCCTCGGCTTCCACGTCGATGTAGCCGTCGGTGACAACTACGATCGAACGAGATAAATCGGCGTCATTGCGGGGCAGTTTGAGCGCCCGGTCGAGCGCGGGCAGCAGTTCGGTGCCGCCGCTGCCTTCCTGTTTGTCGATGAATTGTTTGGCTTTTTCAACGTTGTCCCTGTTCGCTTTCAGGGAATTTTCAGCGAGCAGGTTGCTGGTGCCGGCAAACAGAATGACGTTGAAACGATCGTCGGGACGCAGGCTGCCGATCAGATCACCCATCAGTTTTTTAGAAACGTCGAGCGGAAAACCGTTCATGGAACCCGACACGTCGACGACGAAAATATATTCCCGCGCCGGAATGTCCGACTGTTTCGGCTGCCGCGGCGGCTGTGCCATGCAGAGGAAAAACTTTTCCTTGCCGTCGTCGTACAGCAAAATGCTGGCTTCCACCTGTTCCTGTTTCAGGGAATAACGCAGGATAAAATCACGGTTGCCGCCGCCGGTTTCCGATGCGTCGAGCAGCACGTCCGAGCCGGCAGCGCCGTTGTTGGATACGCTGATGCGGTGCGAAGGCGAGTACATATCGCGGATCGGCATACCCGCAGCCAGGTGTGCCGACAGGTGAAACTGGTAGGTAGGTTCCAGTCCGCTGTGCTGGTACAGCATGGCGGTGAAGCCGTCGTTGTTATTCGATTTTCCGTTGGTGTAGCGCGGACCGACCACCGTGGGATACACGAATTCGTAATTGCCGGATTCGGGCACGAGCAGTTCGGTATAGCGCAAGGCCACGTCGATAGTGTCGCCGGGCATGATATTGGCCACGTTCATCTGGAATACGTTGGGGCGTTCTTCTTCCAGCAGGGAAGCGCGTTTGCCTTCGCTACGGGCCTGTTCGTAGTCGGCGCGAGCCTGTTTGCGCTCGGCGATGCGGGCAGTAATGCGCCGGTTGCCAATTTTCATGGTAAGCCCGTACACGGCAGCGCGGGTGGATGCCGGGAAAACGTAAATGGCTTCGAGCGGTGTTTTGCCGTTGTTGACGTAGGTTTGGGTGACGACGACGTCGGCCACGACGCCCGCGATGTTGACCTGCGCCGCGGTGTTTTTCAGCGGAAGCGCATCGACGCCCGTGGCAGCGCCATTGACCATAAAATAAGGGGATAGGGATTTGTCGGCAGCATCCGTTTGGCAGAACATCCGGAGCGGCGCGCAAAGCAGCAGGAACAGGCAGAGGTTTTTCATTGTGCAGCGGTGATAATGGTGAATCGATGC
>JAKQKT010000027.1 GCA_029560515.1 Pseudomonadota bacterium | reverse complement strand
CCCATTTCGGCGGTGCTGACGCTGACGATATCCGGCACATGTGACAGTTCATTCCGGAAGATCCGGGCGGTCTGTTCCGGTTTGTCTGCACCGTACGTATTGACCACCACCACGTTTTCTTTGTCGAAACCCGGATTTTGTGTTTGCATAAAATGCAACTGCCGGAGCATGACGACTGTACAAATCAATAGGCCGGTGGACAGGACAAATTGCCAGGTTACCAGCGAACGTGTAAACCAGTTGCCACCGCCCATGCGGAGTTTGTTTTGAAAAGCCTCCAGCGGCCGGAAGCCCGACAGCACCAGCGCCGGATACGCGCCTGCCAGCAACCCTGCTGTCAAAGTGAGTGTCGGGAAAAACCAGAACAATTCCGGAAATTGCTGCCAGTTGAATGATAACTCCTTGTCGATCAGTTGATTGAAAAAAGGCAATGCAGTATAAGCGATGGCGACTGCAACGCTCATCGACAGCACGCTCATCATCACCGATTCGGTCAGGTACTGAATCACCAGTTGCCGGCGGGCTGCGCCGATCACCTTGCGGACACCGATTTCCCGTGACCGGCTCAACGAGCGGCCGATGGTGAGTGTAGTGAAATTAATGCAGGCAATCAACAAAATGAGTGCGCCGAGGCCCAGTAAAATCCATACATAAGCGGGATTGACGCTTCCGCCACCCGCGATGGATGTATCCCACCTGATTTCACGAAGCGGCTGCAACATGTAGGAAAATGGTGTATCCTGGCCTTGCTGAGGGGTATGTGTTTCATCGGTCGGGTGGTAGCGTGCGTAAAAATCGCTCATGCGCTGGTCGTTCTGTGCCACGATGGAACCTGCCCGCAATTGAACGTAGGTTGGAAACGACACCCGCGTCCAGCGGTCCGTTTCACTTTGTCCGCGCGGCATGGCAGCATACCTGGAGAACGGCAGCAAAACGCCGAACTGAATGGAAGAGTTACTCGGCACGTCTTCCGCAACCGCAGTCACCGCATAAGGCTCGAATGTGTTTTCAATTTTGATCTCCAGCGT
>JAKQKT010000026.1 GCA_029560515.1 Pseudomonadota bacterium | reverse complement strand
CACGCTGGAGCACGAGATTTTCGGTGCTGGCAACGAGGCCTTTCTCAAGGGTGTTTTTCTTCGTCTGCATCGTAACTCTCGTCGCGACTGGACGGATAGGATCGAGGGCATCGCAGTACAGGGTCGTCCCGACGCGTTCCTTAAGCTGATCGAGGCGAAGAAGACCCGCAAGGGTGACTTAGCGCAGGCGATCGCTTCACGTATTGCGGCGGGCGAGCCTTTTGTCGTACCGCTCTATCTCGCTGACGCGATTCGAGGCGCTGCGCAAGCGTGACCGGCATTCACGGTCTGACGGCAGAACAGGAAGCATTTGCCACGCATGTCGGTGGTGCCTTCGTACATGCTTGCCCCGGCGCCGGAAAGACCCGCACGATCATTGCTCGCCTGGCCAAAATCGCAGCCGCGTTGCCACAACGTCGAGGCGTGGCGGTACTCTCGTTCACGAACTCTGCCGTCGATGAGTTTCGAGAACGCTGTCGGGCTGCCGGGCTCGACTCGCTCTTAAAGCATCCCAGTTTTATGGGAACGCTTGATGCGTTCGTCCGACATTTTGTGGTGCTTCCTGCCTGTGGAGCTGCAAGCACGATTCGGCCGATCATTCTTGACAGCTGGGATCGCCTGGACATCAATATCCGGCTAACCGGGCAATACGCCTTCCAAGGTGACGCGGTGAGCTTGGACATGTTCGACCCGGAGACCAACGTGATTGATCCGATGAAGATCGGACATACCGGGCTGCGCAACCATGTCCTCCAGCATCAAGCCCGGTATCAGCAGGCAGCGGCACACCGGAGACGTGGCTTGCTGCAGGCCGGCTATCTGAGCGCAAGCGATGCCCGAGTTCTAACGCTGCAGTTGATGCGTGATCCCGTGACTGGTGAAACACTGTGCCGCGCATTGGCGGCGCGTTTCTACGAAGTCATGGTGGACGAAGGCCAGGATTGCAACCCGCTCGACCTGCAGATTCTTTCTTGGCTCAGAGCCCATGGAGTACATGTCACATTCGTGTGCGACCCCGACCAGTCGATCTACGAATTCCGCAACGGCAATCCTGCGGGTGTTCAGGCATTTAAAGAGACGTATCTCGTCGATTCGCATCTCGGGTTAACGGGAAATTTCCGTAGCAGCCCCGCAATCTGCCGACTAGCTGGCACCCTCCGAAGCGATGGCCAAGTGGATCAGTCTGTTGGCGACAGCGCGAATGTTGCGCATCCGGTCTTGCTTCTGACGTATGGCGGTCGAAGTCCGACGGCGACGATCGGTCGCGCTTTCCTTGAACGAATTGCTGAACTTAGCTTAGATTCAACGAATGCGATCGTCCTGGCGCATTCCGGCAAGGTCGCGCAGCGTGCTGCCGGCATTGTTCCCAGCGATTCGAACGGAAGCTCGCGGATCGAGTCGCTCGCTCGCAAAACGGCAGAATTCTGGTCACCTGCCGCAACGGCGCGAACGAGGGAAGCGGTAGTTCTTGCGGTGGAGACATTGTTGCTAGACCTAGTGAGGTTGCGTCAGGAGAACGAGCATCTGTTTCGCACCATCGAACGCGTCGGCCTGGATCGGCGCGCCCATCGAAGATGTGCACTGAGTTTCCTCATGAGTATTCCCAAGACATGCGGAAATTCCGACGCTGATCGGCTCGCATGGATTGACCGTGTGCATGTCGAGGCGGAACAACTGAACCTTCCGTTACCGGCCGGTGTGACCGTGCGTAATTTCTTTCGGCGGCCACCCAATGCGCAATGGTCGAACCATCTCCAACTACCTGTCGATCTCGGCCTGACGTGCGCGAAGATTCACGAGGCGAAAGGCCGTGAGTACGGCTCCGTGTGCGTTGTGATTCCACCCAATCGTGCCCCTGAAAATCGAGCCGAAACCTTGTTCGGATCATGGGAAGCCCGCACAGATGCGGAGGCAAAGCGCGTGCTCTATGTTGGCGTGACACGCGCCCAGCACCTAAGTGCGCTTGCAGTGCCAATCGCCTTCGCCGATCGTTGCGCTGCTGTGTTGGCCGCTGGGCAAGTTCCTCATACAAGAAGGGACTTGTAAAGCTTCGCAGAGCGCCGTGTCGATCATCAATCGGCGCCGCTCTTACGTCGGTCAGCGTCGTGTGCATTGACCGTGGTCGACGGCGGCACGGATTAGCGCTGCTCTTCTCAAAATGCAACCCAGTGGAGCTGCTGGGTTGCATGTACCTTATACGGCGGGGCATCAGCTACCGAATGGCGTCCGGCAATGAAAAGCCCGCTTTGATGCGGGCTTTTTTTGCTCCCGGGCATCACCGGTTTATTCGGCATCCGGCTGCGCAGTCGGATGCGCGTTCTTGAATTCTTCCATCCCGCAACATTCATCATTGATGCGCTTGATGGTGGGATAGGGTTTCATCGATACCTTGAAACGCACGGCATTGAATACCTGCGGCACTAGGCAGCAATCGGCTACGGTCGGCGTATCGCCTTCGCAGAAACTGCCGGTGGAAGGATTGTTGGCCAGTACTTTTTCCAGCGCTTCGAACCCCACGCTGATCCAATGCTTCATCCACTCGTCTTTCTGCGCCTGGTTGGCACCAAACTGGCTTTCCAGATATTTCATCACCCGCAGATTGTTCAGGGGATGAATATCGCAGGCGATCATTTGTGCAATCGCACGGGCACGCTGGGCGTCACGCGGGACGGCGGGCAACAAGGGATGTTCTGGCCAGGTATCGTCGAGGTATTCCATGATCGCGGTCGATTGCCGCAGGATCCGGTTCCCGTGCATAAGCACCGGCACAAATTCCTGCGGGTTCAATTCGCTGTATTCGGCCGTATGCTGCTGGCCGCCATCCTTGACCAGATGCACCGGCTCAATCTCGTAGGCGAGCTGCTTGAGATTCAATGCGATACGCACCCGGTAGGCTGCACTCGAACGCCAAAAGGAATAAAGACGAAGATTGCCTGATGTCATCACACCACTCCTGCCCGGGCTGGACATTTAGGCTAACTCGCAATGGGCCCGGAAGGAAGTGGTTTATAGAGTCCCGTCGCTTCGATCGGGGCGTAATCGCACGGTGCGCGACACGCTCACCCTACATAGCCTGCATTTTTTGTTCGATGGCGCCGAAGACCGAATTGCCATCCTTATCCAGCATCTCGATTCGGACGATATCGCCGAACTTCATGAAAGGTGTGCTTGGCTTGCCGTCCCGCAGGGTTTCCACGGTACGCTGCTCGGCGAAACAGGAAGCCCCCAGCGAAGTATCTTCATTCGCCACGGTGCCGGAACCGACAATCGTACCAGCCGAAAGCGGACGGGTTTTTGCGGCATGTGCGACAAGCTGAGCGAAGTTGAATTGCATATCCACGCCGGCTTCCGGCGCACCAAACCAGACGCCATTGATATGCGTCAAGAGGGGCAAATGGACTTTGCTGTCCTGCCATAAATCGCCGAGTTCATCGGGTGTGACGAAAACCGGACTCAGGGCCGAACGTGGTTTTGATTGCAGGAAGCCAAACCCCTTTGCCAACTCGTTCGGGATCAGGTTACGCAAACTGACGTCGTTCACCAGGCCAACCAGTTGAATATGTGAAGCCGCTTGTTCGGGCGATACGGCCATGGGCACGTCGTCGGTCACAATCACGACTTCGGCTTCCAGATCGATGCCATATTCTTCGCTCGGAACAATGACCGCATCACGCGGACCATAAAAACCGGCGCTGACTGCCTGGTACATCAAGGGATCGACATAGAAACTTTCCGGCACCTCGGCACCGCGTGCCTTGCGAACGCGTTCGACGTGCGGCAAGTAAGCGCTGCCATCGACAAATTCGTAGGCGCGCGGCATGGGGGCGGCAAGCTCCTGCATGTTCAATGCGAACACCTCGAAGCCGTTGATGGTTTCGGCATGGCTTTGGTTAAGCGCTTCGTAAACGGCATTCAAGCGGGGCGCTGCATTGGCCCAATCTTCCAGTGCTGCCTGCAATGTCTTGGCAACGTCGCCAACGGTAACCGCCTTGCTTAAATCTTTCGAAACGACGATCAGGGTGCCGTCGCGTCCGCCTGCCTTGAGTGAACCGAGTTTCATGGGAAAGTCCGCAAAAAATAATGCGGCATTTTAGCGCGCTTTGAGCGGGTTTGCCGGAATTAAAAACCCCTCTTCTTTCGAAGAGGGGTTCATTTTCACCACACGCCCGCGAATGGCTTCGCGATTATTTCACGCCCAATTGCTGGAACATGAAGGCATAAACTTCCGAAGTTTCCTTGAAGCGCTGGAAACGGCCGGATTTGCCGCCATGTCCTGCTTCCATGTTCACGCGGAACAATAGCGGGTTGGTATCGGTTTTCTTTGCACGCAGACGCGCCACCCATTTCGCCGGCTCGAAGTACTGCACTTGCGAATCATGCAAGCCGGTACCGACATAGAGCGCAGGATAGTTTTTCGCCTGCACATTGTCGTAAGGCGAATACGACAGCATGTAATCGTAATACTTCTGTTCCTTCGGATTGCCCCATTCGTCGAATTCGTTCGTGGTCAGCGGAATGCTTTCATCCAGCATCGTGGTCACCACGTCAACGAAAGGAACCTGGGCAATGATCAGATGGTATTTTTCCGGGGCCATGTTCGCGATGGCGCCCATCAGCAAACCACCGGCACTGCCGCCTTGTGCGGCCACGCGATCTTTCGAGGCATAACCTTCTTTCACCAGGAAATCAGTCACGTCGATAAAATCGGTAAAGGTGTTTTTCTTGTTCAACAAATGGCCGTCGTCATACCAGGCACGGCCCATTTCCTGACCACCGCGAATATGGGCAATTGCGTAGACCATGCCGCGATCGAGCAGGCTCACTGCCGTCAGGCTGAAACGAGGATCGGTCGAAATGCCGTAACTGCCATAGGAGTATTGCAGCATCGCCGCAGTACCGTCTTTCTTGAAACCTTTTCGATACACCAGCGATACCGGAATTTTCGTGCCGTCGCGTGCGGTCGCCCATAAACGCTCGGTCACATAATTATTGGCATCGAAACCGCCCAACACCGGATCCTGCTTCAGCACTTTCTTTTCACCGGTTTTGACATTGACTTCAATCGTGCTGCTCGGCGTCGTCATCGAGTTATAGCTGTAACGCAGCCAGTCGGTGTCCGGCTCTGCGTTGACGTTCAATGCCATCGTGTAGGCGGGCTCGTCACTCTTCACCAGGCTGGAGTTTTTGCCGTTCAAATCGAAATAGCGCAGCTTCTGCAAACCATCGGACCGCTCTTCCACCGCAATGAAATTCCTGAAGACGGCAAAATTGTCGATAAAGGTGTTTTTATCGTGCGCGATCAGTTCCTTCCACTGGTTACGATCGCCCCACTTGCCGTCGAGAGTGGTCATCAGGCGGAAATTGGGGGCGTCCCAGTTCGTTCGGATAACCCAGCGGCCATCAAGATGATCGGCGCTGTATTCAAAATCGCGTTGGCGCGGCGCCAGCACGTCAAATTTTTCCGGTTTTGCGGCCAGCGTGCAACGCTGCTCGGTACTGACGGTACTGTCGAGCGAGATGCAGATATATTTATCCGAGGTGGTGCGACCGATTCCCATGTAATAGCTATCGTCCTTCTCCTCGTATAGCAATGCGGCGTTCTTTACATCGTCGCCGAGCACATGCGCCTTGACCCGTTTGCTGAGCAAAGTGACCGGATCCTTTTCGACGTACAACAGAGTTTTGTTGTCATCGGCCCAGACGATATTCGGCTCGGCATCACTGATGCTGTCCTTGTAGGTTTCGCCGGTTTCGAGGTTTTTCACCTTGATCACGTATTCGCGGCGGCCATTGGTATCTTCGGCGTATGCCAGCAATTTATTGTCCTGGCTCACCACCCAGTCGCCTACCTGAAAAAAGCCCTTGCCGGCAGCCATCGCATTGCCGTCCAGCATGATTTCTTCCTTGGCCTGCATATTTCCCTTGCGGCGCGCATAGACGGGATAATCCTGGCCGGGTTCGTAACGCGTGTAATACCAGTAATCACGTTCGAAATACGGCACCGAACTATCGTCCTGTTTTACCCGTGCAATGATTTCCTGATAGATTTTTTCCTGCGAATCTTTCAACGGTGCCATCAGACTGTCGGCGTAGGCATTTTCCGCTTTCAGGTAATCCAGCATTTCCGGATTCTTGCGGGTATCGTCACGCAGCCAGTAATACTCGTCTTGCCGTTTCAGGCCATTCGGGCCTTCCACTTCATGGGGTTTCTTGGCTGCCACCGGTGGCGTCAACAAGGGCGATGCTGCTGTTTTATCGGCGCCCGCCGTACCACCAGCCTGGTCACTGGGACCTTTGCCACAACCGGACATCAACATGGCGCCAATGGCGACGGAAAGCGGTAGATAAGGTTTCACGGAATTCTCCTGGTCTAAATGAGGCAACACCCGGTAGGTCCGGGTGTTGTCTTGAAATTGGATCTCGATTTTCTATTTTACGAACAGTTTTTCCCGCAGGAAAGTGTATGCCAGCGCCTGCATGTAGGCGGTTTGCTCGTTGTTCGCCGCACCACCGTGGCCGCCTTCGATGTTTTCGTAATAGCGGACATCGTGACCCTGCTCTTTCATGCGCGCCATCATCTTGCGGGCATGGCCAGGATGCACGCGATCATCGCGCGTCGAAGTAGTGAAAAGCACCGGCGGATATTTCACATCTTTTTTGACGTTCTGATACGGCGAGAACGTCTGGATGAATTTCCAGTCATCGGTATCGGGGTTGCCGTATTCGGCCATCCACGAAGCGCCGGCCAGCAATTTGTTGTAGCGCTTCATGTCGAGCAATGGCACCTGACAGACGACGGCGCCAAACAATTCCGGATACATCACGGTCATATTGCCCATCAACAGGCCGCCATTGCTGCCGCCCTGCATGCCCAGATGTTTCGGACTCGTCACTTTTCTCGCAATCAAATCCTGCGCCACCGCCGCGAAATCTTCATAGGCATGATGGCGTTTTTCTTTCAACGCGGCTTGATGCCAGCGTGGGCCGTATTCGCCACCACCGCGGATATTCGCCACGGCATAGACTCCGCCCTGTGTTAACCAAGCACGGCCCACGGTGGCAGAATAGCTCGGGGTCAGGGAAATTTCGAAGCCGCCGTAGCCATAGAGCAAAGTCGGATTTTTCCCGTCCAGCTTGGTGTTCTTGTTCGACACCATGAAGTAAGGCACTTTGGTACCGTCTTTCGAGGTCGCGAAGAATTGCTGGATCTTCAGGTCTTTCGCATCGAAGAAAGCCGGCAATTGTTTCAATGGCTCGGGATTTTTTCCGACCGTGCCAAGCATCAGGGTTGTCGGTGTTACGTAATCAGTCACGGTGAGGAAATAATCGTCGGAATGCTCGGGGTCGACACCCGATGCGGAAACCGTGCCAAAGCCCGGAGCCCCTTTCAGCGGTTCGCGCGTCCAGCCGGTATTGTCATGCTTGAGTATGTACAGACGGTTTTTGACGTTATCCAGCACATTCAAAATAAAATAATTTCTGGTCGGACTGAAACCGGCCAGCGAAGTCGTGTCGCTCGGTTCAAACAGCACATCGAATTGGCGACCGCCTTTCATGAAGTCATCAAACTTGACGGCAATCAACGCACCTGCCGGATAGGTCTTGCCACCGGCCGTGTAGGGCTCGCGCAATTCCAGTGTCATCCATTCGCGATAAACCGATTTTCCGGCCGAATTTGGGGCGTCGATTTTGCTCAGGCTGCCGTCGGCATTGCGCAGATACAATTCATCGTTATAGAAAGCAATGTTTCTCGACACGAAATTACGTTCGAAACCGGGCGTGTCATCACGATAGGCGCCCACGCCAAGATCGGTTGCCTGACCCTCGTAAACGGTTTTGGCCGCACTCATCGGCGTGCCGCGGCTCCAGATTTTCGCTATGCGCGCATAGCCGGATTCGGTCATCGAACCGGTACCGAAATCGGTCGAGACAAATACTGTGTTCGCATCGATCCAGCCCAGGCTGCCCTTGGCTTCAGGACGGAAGAAGCCATCCTTGACCCATTCCTTCGTATCCAGATTGAACTCGCGGGTAACGTCGGCATCCGCACCGCCGCGTGAAAGTGAAATCAGGCATTGCGTATAGGTCGGTCGCAGGCAACTCTCGCCATGCCAGACCCAGTTTTCCTTCTCTGCCTTGTTCAATGCATCGAGATCCAGCAGAACTTCCCATTTCGGCTCTGCCTTGCGGTATTCCTCCAGCGTGGTACGACGCCAGATCCCGGCAGGATTGGCCTTGTCACGCCAGAAGTTGTAATAAAAATCGCCCTGCTTGCCGACGTAGGGAATGCGCACATTGGAATCGAGAATGCTGCGGAGATCGTCGCGCAAGGAAGCGAACTGCGGCTGGGCCTCAAGTTCCTTTTTCGCATCCGCATTCTGTTCCCTGACCCAGGACAATGCCTTGTCGCCCGTTACATCTTCGAGCCAGAGATAGGGGTCTTCGATGCTTGTCGTGGTCTGTGCAATTGCTGCTGTTGCCATGGCGGATGAAATCAATAAAGCGATGGATGAAAGACGCATACCTTACTCCTGATACCAAGCCCCACAAACTAACATGATGGCGGCTTCCGGCATCTAGGACGAAAGTCATGGCTGTATCGCCGGCTTGTTTCCCCTTCAAGCAGCACGCTGGGGCAGATGGCGCGCACCGTTATGGCCAAAACCCTTGCGACGCGCCTGGTTTCCAAGGACCGGCCTGCGACGGCGTGACGGACTGCTGACGAGGGCAGCCGACCACGCCGTCGCAAAACGATGACGATGGACAACGAGCAGCACAGATAGAGGCATTGCCGTCAGCCACAACCAGGTCTGTCCGAACAGCTCGGAGCTGGCAAAAGTTTCTGGAAAAAAAAGCAATGCCGATACGCCCAGAATCAAGACTTGCCAGCTGCAGCGCGATACGAGGTTTGCGTGAATTGTCTTATCCATGACTGTCCCCTTGAGTTGTGTGGGAGCAGATTGCAGCAGGGTTTTCTCAAAACATGAGATTTGTGCACGCCACCTTCAAGTGCCTTGCTGCACTGTGTAGAGAAGGAGTACCACCATGTACAAACAACTTGCCGTTTTTTTCCTGCTTTTCGCCGTGGGGTGCACTTCAATGAACAGTTCAAATGCCAGCGAAGCAGGCACTCCCATTGATCTTCAGCGCTATATGGGGCGCTGGTACGTGATCGCAAACATCCCGTACTTTCCCGAACGCGGAAAAGTCGCCACCTATGATGAATACGTGCTTCGCGACGATGGCCGTATCGACAATATCTACGGCTTCAGGAAAGCTTTCGATAAAAAAGAAAAACAATGGAAAGCACTCGCGACCGTAACGCCCGATACCGGCAACCGGAAGTGGACGATCAAGTTTTTCGGAATGCTGAACGCCGATTATGAAATTCTCGAAGTGGCACCGGATTATTCCTGGGTGCTGATAGGCCATCCGAAACGCGAAATGGGCTGGCTGATGGCGCGCGATGCAAGGATGGACGATGCGCGCTACGACGAGCTGCTAAAAAAATTCGAAAATTACAATTACACGATTTCCGCGTTCAAGCGAATTCCACAGTTCAAGGAACAAGTTGGAAAACCCGGATACCAATAATCCGCGGAAGTTAATAGGGCATTCGCGTCAACGCCGTCATCGCTATCTTGTGTCCCAGCTCGATCATTTCCTTTGCCCGCCAGTACTCGTGAAAGCTGCAGCTCTCGCGCGGAATCTGAATCAGCATATCCGGCGGGTCTTGCGCCAGCTGCATGCGGCTCATGGCGGCATGCATGGTGTCCAGCGATTGCGACATGAGTTCCATCACGCTGGTCTGATTTGCGGGCATCGGGTGATGTTTTTCATCGCCATTCCAAAGAGCGGCCAAACGCTCGCGCAAACTGCTGTGCCCTGATTTTTCATCATCTTCGGTCTGTGCATAGACATCGACACCGTATGCCGATGCCAGTGCTTCCTCGTCTTCACAGGCATCCTCGGCATTCTCCTTTTCACGATCCATCACGGGTCGCCAATGCACGGGGCCGTTAACGTCGACGGCAATCACGCGATCGACCACCATTTGCCGGGTCGGCGCCATCGGAACGGGGGACAACAAACCGCCATCTACCAATTCACGACCGTTCACGCGGTGCGGCGTCAACAACATCGGAATCGCAATTGATGCACGGATGGCATCGAATAATTTTCCACGACTCAACCAAACCTCACGCTGGCTTTTCAAGTCGGTGGCGATCGCGGTGAATTCGATCGGCAGATCCTCTATGCGGTAGTCACCGACCAATTCCTTCAACACGCCGATGACGCGATCGCCCTTGATCAAGCCCTGATTACCGAAACTGAAGTCGAGCAAACGCAGCACGCCGGACTTTTCCAGCGAGGAGGTCCAGTCCTTGTATTCCTGCAAACGGCCGGCAGCATAAACGCCTCCCACCAGTGCACCCATCGAACAACCGACCACGGCCTGGATGGTGAAACCCTCGGACACCAGTGCTTCAATAACGCCAATGTGAGCCAGGCCGCGTGCGCCGCCCGAGCCAAGCACCAGAGCCACGTTTCTCCCATTGCTGACGGGATTAACGGGACTCATAGGCCGACATCGTCAATTGCAGCAATGACTGGATTTGAGCCCGCAAACTGGCGGGTTCGGTAATTTCTGCATCGGCGCCATAACGCAAAATGTCCATCAACAACTCCTTGGCATTGCTGTAAGGTAAACGGAGTTCGTAACGGCCATCGGACAGAAAACGACCCTCCTGTTTGGAATGCCAATGCTCGTCGGCAACCCAGCGTGCCGCCTTGGCGGAAAATACGATTGTCGCAGTTCCTTTCGGCGTCCCTGAGAAAATACCGTAACTCGAAGCCAGATGCGTATCCAGTTCCTGTTCGGAAATATCCTTTGCCGGTTCTTCCAGCATTTTTGCATGAGAGACTCGATCGACCGAAAAACTGCGCAGGCCATCGCGTTCATGGTCGTAGGCATCGAGATACCAGTTGTCGCGGTAATGGGTCAGGCGTTGCGGCGACACGGTACGATGGGTCGGTTGATTGGTCGAACGGGCGAGATAATCGAAACTGAGTTGCCGCCTTTCGAGCACCGCTGTTGCCACCATGCGAAAACCGACATCATCACGCTTGCGAACGCCGGCGCCAATGACGCGAATGCGTTCCAGCGGCCAGCGTTTCCCTTGTGAATGTTCGGCCAACAAGCTGTCGATACGGGTTTTCAGAGGTGCCAGAGCTTTCGCAAGCACGCCATCACTGGTGCGTGCCAGCAATTGCTGCGTCGCGACCAATGCGTGCAATTCGTCCGAGCTTAGCCATAACCCCGGAAGCTCGAAACGCTCGGCTTCCTTTTCGTTGTAACGAACGCCGCGTTCGGGGTCGAGTTCAATCGGCGCCATCAGCACATCGCGCAAGAAGGCAATATCGCGATACAAGGTGGCGCGCGAACACTGCAAATCTTCCTGCAGTTTCTTCAGAGAAATCGGGTAACGCGATACTTTCAGCTGACGATGCAAAGCGGCCCTGCGTTCGTTCGAATTCATTTCTTTATCCGTTATGGCTTGAAGATCCGGGTAGGCATGATATTACGCAATATTTTTTCCAAGAGTAGGTGGAATTCGTTTTTTCCCTGATGTTTTTCAAGGTTTTCAGCATCGGGCAAGTCCCCGGCACTAAACGATGACACATGCAGTATCGACTGCCAGTTTCCGATATTGGAAACACTCGGTTCAGGCGCCGGTCCGATTGCAGGAAATCAGATGCCGACCATTTATTTTCATAATTTCGAAAAAAACATTTGCATTTCGAAAACAACAGGCGTAACGTGCGCGCCTTCGCAATCACGCGAATAAACGAGTAGCAAAATGACTTCTTACCGACCACACATTGCAGGAAACACGAACACGCTGAAAAGCCGTGACGTCGCGTTATGCACGTGGCGGGGCGAGTCCGCACTCGAATGCGGCAAACAGCCAGGCGGCATGTTTCCACTCAATGACAAAGCCATAGACTAGGCCACTCTTATCGGAGATCGGCCAAGCCGATCTCCCGAGCATAGCGAATGCCCTCGGGATTTTCCCGGGGGTTTTTCTTTTGGGCGTTCGCAAAGGGATTTTTCTGATTTTAGTAGTTTTGGTGCCGCCCTGAAGCATCTCGGACTCTCACCGAAGGCAGGGGCAAGCCGCTCAGCAGCGCGTTGGCGCTGTGTCTTGATGCTTCGACACGAGTGTAATCGGCACGAAAATGCATCAGCGCAAGCTGAAGAAGTTTTGGCGTTTTTCGGAGCGCCAAAAACGAAGTACATATTCTGTTTTTCATTGCGGCACGGCTTTCAACGCCGTCCGGTGCACCTGGCTTTGCCATCGCGTATGCCATGGGGGCAGGAGTGTATTTCGCAAGGCGAAAGCTCATTGGTAGAGCAACGATTAGATATCGTACATGTCGGTTCGAATCCGACTCGTCACCACTGGATAGCTCAGATGGGTAGAGCAGCAAACTGATAATTTGCGTGTCGCGGGTTCGAATCCCGCTCCAACGACCTTTCACGTCGTTTTGTTACACAAGGGCGAAAGCCCGAAATCGAAACTGTTCCGTGCGGCACGTGTGTTGAACTCAAAACATCGAATGATTCATGCATGACGCAGCGGTGCCGGCACCGGGAGCTTGTCGGTGCATAAAGCCAAAATCATCTTGTTGGACCGACGGAAGCGACCGCCATGGAGGGCGGGAGTGCCGAAAATGCAGGAGCATTTTTCGGCCGGACAGTTTTACAAAAATGATATTGCCTCAAAGCACTCACCCTTTCCTCGCGCCTGTAACGTCAGGGGCAGTTTCAAACTATTTGATTCGTAGTGCATACAACACTGCGATAGACAAAACACAGCGCGCGTTGCGTTGTTTGACGCGATGACGAAATGCATCGTGGCGTTTCAGTCCACCCGGCAGCAGGCTCGACTGCAGGGGGAATGCTCAAAATCGAGCCATTTTTTAAATCATGAAATACAAAGGAGGTCCGCAATGTTGATGTTTCAAAAAGTTGTAATAGGCGATGCCGAACGCGGCCTCGTCTACAAGAATCGTCGTTTCGACTACGTGCTTGCACCTGGTGTGTATCGCATGACTAGCTTTACCGACAGCCTGGAAGTGAATGTGCACAACATCACCGGCGTTGAATACACCGGCAAGGATGTCGAAACCCTGGTCGCCCGTCTGGGTGATCGCTTAAGCGACACTTTCATGCTGGCCGATATCGGCACGAAGGAAGTCGGTTTGCTGTTGAAGAACGGCAAGCTCGAAGACGTGCTGGCACCGGGTTCGCGCAAGTTGTACTGGAAGGGTCATGTGACTCTTGATGTGCAGCGTGCGAGCCTGGTGGAAGGTATCCAGATGGACGAAGACGTCATGCGTCGTTTGCGCCATATGGGCGTTCTGGAACGTTATGCCGTTGCGGTGAATGTGCCGACTGAATCGGTTGGCTTATTGTTCGTCGATGGCAAGTTGTCACGTGCGATGCAGCCTGGCGCTTACGCGTTCTGGAACTTCCAGAAAAACATTAGTGTCGAGGTGATGGATTTGCGTGTGCAATCGGTCGAAGTCTCCGGTCAGGAATTGTTGACCAAGGACAAAGTGTCGTTGCGCGTGAATCTGGCAGCCAGCGTGCGCGTCATTGATGCAGTAGCTGCGCGTACGAAGGTCGCCAAGTACGGTGACTATTTGTACCGCGAGCTGCAATACGGTTTGCGCAAGGCAATCTCGGCCAAGACTTTGGACGAGTTGCTGGGCGACAAGGCTTCGCTGGATGCCGACATCTTTTCCTACGTGCGCAAGCAGGTGAACGAGTTGGGTCTTGAAGTGCTGGGCGTGGGTGTGAAGGACATCATCCTGCCCGGCGACATGAAGGACATCCTGAATGGTGTGGTACAAGCCGAAAAAACCGCGCAGGCGAACGTGATTCGTCGTCGCGAAGAAGCCAACGCGACCCGCTCGCTGTTGAACACCGCGAAGTTGATCGAACAAAGCGCCGTGTTGATGCGTTTGAAGGAGTTGGAAGCTTTGGAAAAAGTGACCGAGAAGATCGACAAGTTGACCGTGTTCGGTGGTCTGGATGGCGTGTTGAAGCAATTGGTGACCTTGAAATAGGAACGAATAAGCACCGCCCATGGGGGCGGTGCAATAGAATAAGTGAAGGAAAATAGTATGAGCAGCACAGAAGTGGACGCTTCACAATTTACATTGCTGCATGCCGAACACCACAAGCCGATCAAGGCCTGGATCAAGGGCGTGCCTTTGGAAGACGAGGCGCGCGCACAATTGGTCAATATCGCCAGCCTGCCTTTCGTCGGGCCCTGGGTCGCGGTAATGCCCGACGTTCATCTGGGTAAGGGCGCGACGGTGGGTTCGGTGGTGCCGACCCGTGGCGCGATTATTCCGGCCGCCGTCGGTGTCGATATCGGTTGCGGAATGGCGGCGATCCAAACCACCTTGAAGGCGAAGGATTTGCCGGAAAGTCTGGCGATGCTGCGTTCGGATATCGAGCGTAGCGTGCCGGTTGGAAGTGGTCCTGGTGGCGAGCACCGGAATATTCCCGACAGCATCGGAAGCCATTTGCAAAAATCCGGATTGCACGCGCGTTTGTTCAATATCCAGAACAAGCATCCGAAAATCCGTTTCGACAAAATCGAACGGCAAACCGGAACGCTTGGCGGCGGAAATCACTTCATTGAAATCTGTCTCGATGAAACCGATACCGTCTGGGTGATGTTGCATTCGGGTTCACGCGGTACCGGCAACATGATCGGGACGTACTTTATCGAACGTGCCCGTGAAAAACTGGCGAAGCGTGTGCTCGGGTTTCATATGCCGGACAAGGACCTCGCGTTCTTCATGGAAGACGAACCCTTGTTCGACGATTATGTGGAAGCGGTGTCCTGGGCGCAGGACTACGCCCGCATCAATCGTGAAGCGATGATGCAGCGCGTGCTGGCTTCGATGCGTCACCGCTTGCCACCGTTTCAACTGGGAAAGATGGCGGTCAATTGCCATCACAACTATGTGACGCGTGAACAACATGCCGGCGAGTCATTGCTGGTAACGCGCAAGGGTGCGGTAAGTGCGCGCGAAGGCGAGCTGGGAATTATCCCCGGCAGCATGGGTGCCTGCAGTTTCATCGTGCGTGGAAAGGGCAATGCCGAAAGTTTCCATAGCTGCAGCCACGGCGCCGGGCGCGTGATGAGTCGTACCCGCGCCCGCAAGGAAATCAGCATGGAACAACATCTGGAGGCGACTGCTCATGTGGAATGCCGCAAAGATAGCGCCGTGATCGACGAATCACCGGCGGCCTACAAGAACATCGATGCGGTAATGGCGGCACAAAGCGATCTGGTCGAAGTGGTGCACCGCTTGCGCCAGGTGGTTTGCATCAAAGGTTAGTGCTTAACGAATGCCCCGGTATTGATTGCCGGGGCGTTTTTTTGTCTCGCCTCTCGCGCATTTACCCTTCACAATATGCGGCATGTCCGAACCCCAGCTCGAACTCAACAAGCCGATCAGCGACGAGGTCAAAAAAACGACCTGCTATATGTGCGCTTGCCGCTGCGGGATCAATGTCCATATCAAGGACGGGCAAGTCCGTTATATCGAAGGCAATCCAGATCACCCGGTGAATCGCGGGGTTCTGTGCGCGAAAGGTTCGGCCGGCATCATGCAACATTATTCACCGGCACGGCTCCGCAAACCCTTGCTGCGAGTTGGTGAACGCGGTGCTGGAGATTTCAGGGAAATCGAGTGGGAAGAAGCCCTTTCGCTCGCGACCGCCTGGCTCGGTGATGCTCGGGCGAAAGATCCAAACCGCTTGGCGTTTTTTACTGGCCGTGATCAATCACAAGCCTTGACCGGTTGGTGGGCGCAGCAATACGGCACCGTGAATTACGCCGCACACGGCGGTTTCTGTTCGGTCAATATGGCAGCCGGAGGCCTGTATACACTGGGTGGCAGCTTCTGGGAATTCGGCGAACCCGACTGGGACCATGCGCAGATTTTCATGCTCTGGGGCGTGGCCGAAGATCATGACTCCAATCCGATCAAACTCGGACTTGGAAAACTGAAAGCGCGCGGCGCTAAAATCATCGCAGTCAATCCTGTGCGCACCGGTTATGGCGCCGTCGCCGATGAATGGATCGGCATTCGGCCCGGCACCGATGGTTTGTTCGCGTTCGCGTTGATTCACGAATGCCTCAAGAACGACTGGGTCGATCTGGATTATCTGGTGCGATATACCAACGCGCATTATCTGGTGATTCAAAATCCGGGTACGGATGATGATGGTTTGTTTGCGCGTGATCAAGATGGACGCGTGTTACGTGCAACTAGAGATAGCTTTGCATTGGCTGATGCAACGAATATCTCTCC
>JAKQKT010000022.1 GCA_029560515.1 Pseudomonadota bacterium | reverse complement strand
CGCAGCGCCGCGCCGAAATCGACCTTGCCGTGACGGGTTAAATTGGCGGCGACAAACAGCACATCGCCCAGCTCGTCTTCCAGTTCTGCATGGCCAACGCCCTTGGCGAATTCTTCGCGCAGCTCTTCGATTTCTTCATGCAGCTTGTCGAATACCGGATTCGGATCCGGCCAGTCAAAGCCGACAGTGGCAGCACGTTTCTGCAACTTCACCGCGCGCTGCCATTCCGGCAAACCGCGCGAAATGCCGGACAGTACACTGTCATCGTGAACGCCATTTTTTTCTTCGCGCTCGCGTTTTTTCTGCAACTCCCATAACCGGGTTTGCTCGTCGGCGTCTTCGACGGTCGCGCCAGCGAATACATGCGGATGCCGGCGCGTCATCTTGTCGCAAATGCTTTCGACCACATCCGAGAATTTGAAGTGGCCCGCTTCTTCCGCCATGCGGGCGTGGAAAACTACTTGCAACAATAAATCGCCGAGTTCGTCTTTCAGGTCCGGCATGTCGTTGCGATCAATCGCATCGGCCACTTCGTAGGCTTCTTCAATCGTGTAGGGCGCAACAGTGGAGAAATTCTGTTTCACATCCCAAGGGCAACCGCCATTGGGATCTCGCAGTTTCGCCATGATGTCGATCAAGCTTTGAATATCAGTCATGCAACCAGCTCCGCCATGGCAAATCACTATTCGCCAAAGCAATAAAATGGGGATTCAACAAACTTTCTTTGGTGTTGTAGCGAAACGGGCTGCCGTCGAGATTCAACACTACGCCACCGGCGGCTTCCAGAATGGCCTGGCCTGCAGCTGTGTCCCACTCGGACGTCGGCGCGAAACGCGGATACACATCCAATGTACCTTCGGCGATGCGACAAAACTTCAGCGACGAGCCCATGCTCAATGGCTCGACTTCACCCATGCGGGCAAGCGCGGCCGCGGTAGTTTCGTCCAGATGCGAACGTGATGCGGCGACGCGCAAGCTGCTTCGCGAAGTTTTATCGACGGCAATTTTTTTCGTTACCCCATCCCGCTGGGAAAAAGCGCCTTGCACATCATCGCCCCACCACAGTAGTTTCAGCGCTGGCGCATAAATCACGCCGAAGGTGGCACGACCGTCTTCAATCAAGGCGATATTGACCGTGAACTCGCCATTCTTCTTGACGAATTCGCGTGTGCCATCGAGAGGATCGACCAGCCAATAACGTGGCCAGATTTTTCGTGTTTGCCAGTCAATGTCGGCCGACTCTTCCGACAATACCGGCATACCCGGCGTCAGGACATTCAAGCCTTGTTCGATGATGTGATGCGCGGCGGTATCGGCGGCGGTTAACGGTGAGTTATCGCCTTTGAACTCGACCGCAAAATCCTGTGCGTACACTTTCATGATCGCGTCGCCGGCATCACGGGCGATTTGCAGAATGGCTTTTTCCAGCTCAGTGCTTAATTTCATTGTCTTGTATATTATTTTCGGGTCTTCAACCAATCACGCACGATATACATCGCCGCCAGCGAACGTCCTTCGGAACAATCTTCGCGCAGCATCAATTCATTGAAGTTGTCGAATTTCCAGGGCAGCACTTCCAGCGGTTCGGGTTCGTCGCCGGGCAATCTTTCTTCGTATAAATCTTCGGCTACTACCAAATGAATTTCGTGGCTCATGTAGGTCGGCGCCAAACTGATGGAACGCAGATGCGTCAGTTTCCTCGCACCGAATCCGACTTCTTCCTTCAACTCGCGATTGGCGGCATCCAGAATGCTTTCGCCAGCATCCATGCGGCCTTTCGGCAAACCGATTTCATAACCGTGTTTTCCGGCGGCGTATTCGCGAATCAGCAAAATCGTGTCCGGCTGCGGGATGGCTGCAATCATCACGGCACCGTGGCCGCGGCTTTTCAAACGTTCATAGCGACGGCGTTCGCCATTGGAGAACTCCAGGTCGAGCCGCTCCATGCGATAAGGCCCGAGGTCCTGCTCCTCGCTGTGATGAATAATGGGTAATGTTGGCATCGCTTTCCTTGGGCTGACGATACATGCAGGCATAGACACGGGGCACGTGAGCCGACATCATTGCGCCATGAAAAATTTATCTGGGCAGAACTCTGATACGCACATGCTAACAGAGGCCGCGGCTTGGCGGCAGCGAGATTTGGCGGTGTTGTGGCACCCCTGCACGCAAATGGCGGAACACCCGGATACATTGCCACTGGTACCGATACGCCGTGGTCGCGGCGTCTGGCTGGAAGGTGTCGATGGCAAGCAATATCTGGATGCCGTCAGCAGCTGGTGGACGAATTTGTTCGGCCATTCCGAGCCACGCATTGCCGCCGCCATCGCCGAGCAGGCGCAGACACTGGAACACGTTATTTACGCCGGCTTCTCGCACGAACCCGGCCTAAAACTGGCCGAGGCTTTGGTGGCCGCGACGCCGGAAGGTTTGTCTCGTGTTTTCTATGCCGACAATGGCTCGGCGGCAGTCGAAATCGCACTGAAAATGAGCTTCCATCATTTTTATAATCGCGGCGATTTCAAGCGGACGAAATTCGTATCGCTGAGCAATGGTTATCACGGTGAAACTCTCGGCGCCTTGTCGATGGCCGATATTCCGTTGTACCGGAAAGTCTATGCGCCCTTGTTGCTGGAACCCTTGTTTGCCCCATCGCCCGACGCCTATGACGCCGATGCCGGCGAAAGTGCCGAAAGCTATGCGTTGCGTTGTGCAGACAAACTGCAGGCAATCTTTGAACAGCATGACGGTGAAATCTGTGCCTTGATTCTAGAGCCGCCGGCACATTGCACCAGCGGCATGCGCATGTATCACCCGGTGTATCTGAAACGCGCCCGGGAAATCTGCACGCAACATGGCGCACACCTGATTGCCGATGAAATCGCCGTCGGCTTTGGTCGCACTGGTACTTTATTCGCCTGCGAGCAAGCCAATA
>JAKQKT010000009.1 GCA_029560515.1 Pseudomonadota bacterium | reverse complement strand
TAAAGTCATGGTCGAAAAAAAACCGGACTTAATCCGGTTTTCTTTTCAAAACATCTGCTTAGGGGACTATTCGGTATCGCAAAAGCGGTACCGGCCGTTGTTCGCTGCCTATGTAAATAGCGCTGCCTTCACGATTGAAGGCGATCGCCTCGGCCTGCGGCAGCCAGGGAAAAGCAAAACTATAGGGTTTTACCGACAGTGCGCTGGACCAGGGCAATCTGGCGTCCTCACGTACATAGAAATACACGGCGTGGTAATTCAACACCATCAGTACACGGCCATTCGGGCTCAAATCGGCAGCCGTTACCTGCGAGCGATAACGGCCGTACACAGGATTTTTTTCCAGTTCGTTGCTGTCAGGTTGTTCAATGCCGGGCAGTTCACCGATTTTCTGGGCGACCACGCTCTTGGTGGCGGGTTGGAGCGGCAGACGGAATAACTCGGGCGGAACACGTTTTTTCGATATCAGCAGTATTTCGCCTTTGGCCGCATCGACAACCACGGCTTCACAATCGCGCGCACCGTCGGGCCATTTGAAATCGAAGGTCCAGGCGGGTTCTAGCGTCTGGCCGTCTTTCAATTCTCGTGGTTCTTCAAAGACGAGAATCTGCAATGTTTTCCGGATACCCCCGTTGTCGCCGGTGTCGCCAATTAGCAGATAATTTTTACCATTGAGCCTGAAGCTGGAAAGATCTTCCCAATCGGTATTTTTCACGCCTTTCAAGTTAAATGTCGCAACTCGCGTTGCATCGGTTCGCATGGCGATCAGTTTTTCACCATTACCGCCATCGTTGATTACCCACAGTATGTCCTTGTGGAAATGCGAAGCGGCAAGTCCGCTCATTTCTTCCAGATCGGGATCGGTTTTGGTTCCGGCATATTCCGGCATGCTCCAGCGCGCGGCGGAGCAATTGAAACTCAATAACAGGCAGATGGCGAAAGCGGGAATGCGCATCGATTTCGAGACAATTGTGGGCGGTCAAGCATGCCAGATTATGCTTATGCGATGAACTGCAACAAGCTACAATAAAGCGGATTTGACAAGAATTAACTCTATGAGCACACAGGCAGTCTGCATCGGAACACCATTCACCGGCCACGCGACGAAAGTACTATTGCTGGGTTCGGGCGAGCTCGGCAAGGAAGTCGCCATTGAACTGCAGCGCTTTGGCGTTGAAGTCATCGCCGCCGATCGCTACGACAATGCACCGGCCATGCAGGTGGCGCATCGCTGTGTGACATTGAACATGCTCGACCCGGCGGCCTTGCGCGACTTGATTACGCACGAGAAACCGGACCTGGTGGTACCGGAAATCGAGGCAATACATACCCAGACTCTCGTCGAGCTGGAGCAGGAGGGTCTGGTTCGCGTCATTCCGACCGCACGTGCCGCACGGCTGACGATGGATCGCGAAGGCATTCGCCGGCTTGCTGCAGAAACACTTGGCTTGCCGACATCGCCTTATCAATTCGTTGATACGCTGGAGGATTACCGTGCTGCAGTGGCATCCATCAGCATGCCATGCGTCGTGAAGCCCGTGATGAGTTCGTCGGGCAAGGGGCAGAGTACGGTTCGACAAGCCGCCGACATCGACAAGGCATGGGAATATGCCCAATCCGGCGGGCGTGCAGGGCAAGGGCGGGTAATCGTGGAAGGCTTCATTGATTTCGAATATGAAATCACACTGCTTACCCTGCGTCATCGCGATGGCACCAGCTATTGCGACCCGATAGGACATTTGCAGATTGACGGCGATTATCGCGAAAGCTGGACTCCGCAGCCGATGTCGCCACTGGCGATACAGCGTGCCCGCGATATCGCAAAGAAAATTACCGATGATCTTGGCGGCTGGGGTTTGTTCGGCGTCGAATTATTCGTCAAGGATGATGATGTCTGGTTTAGCGAAGTCTCGCCCAGGCCGCACGACACTGGTCTGGTCACACTGATATCGCAGGATATTTCGCAGTTTGCGCTGCATGCGCGCGCCATTCTTGGTCTGCCGATTCCGAATATTCGCACGCATGGGTCCTCTGCTTCCTGCGCGATTCTTGCGAAGGGACATGGCATTCCCTTTTTCGAAAATGTCGATGCCGCATTGACGCAAACCGATACCGCTTTGCGATTGTTTGGCAAGCCGCGTGTTGAAGGTCAGCGTCGGGTTGCCGTTAGCCTGGCTCGCGGAGACAGCATCGAACATGCACGTGAAAAAGCCCGCACTGCGGCTTCTGCATTAACGATCAAACTTATTGACTGAGGCGAGCATGGGCGAATCACAAGTGTATGCGGTTTTTCTGTTTCCCCAAGCCATCGAGGTTCTGGGCGAGGCCATAAAGCCTTATCTGACCGACGGTCCGCAAGGCCCGCACATCATCAGTGTCGAGATTGATACCGGAGGTGCATTTTGCGAATTGACCCTGCTCGGAAAAAACTCGGAAGGCAAAAACATTGAGCTTGAACTGATGTTGCCGTCCAGCATGATTCGTCTGATTGTGTCCCTGCATGGCGAGGGCGGTGGTTTTGGTTTTGCGTGACAAACCTGCCTCCGAGAGGCCGTGTAACAGGGTTTCACAAGCTTTAACTGCAAACAGGCTGACTGCCATATAAAATTGATGCTTGCAGTCGGATACTTTCATGTTCGAGGGGAATAGTGTGAAGGCAGAGAATTCGCATATCGAAAAAAATTCGATACGAAAAGTGCTGGGTTTGCTGATGGGTCTGGGTATTTCGCTCTCGAGTCCCGCCTTTGCATATTCGCCAGGCAAGGACGGCGTCGGAACAGTCACAACCGCCAATACCGTCATCAATACTTACTACACCGTCACTGCCGGTCTGACTGCAGGTGGAAGTACCGTACCGCTATCGAGCGTGACAGGTCTGTCGGTTGGCGATGTGCTGATGCTCTACCAGGCGCAAGGCGCCACCATCACGACAACCAACTCGGCTGCTTACGGGGCAGTGGCTGCATTGAACAATGCCGGGCGTTACGAACTTGTCAGCATTGTTTCCATTGCCGCCAATACCGTGACGATCAATACCGATTGCAGCGCAGGCCTTCGATATTCCTACACCAATGGCCTGACCCAGGCGATTCGAGTTCCGCAATACACCAGTCTTACGGTATCGGGCGCCGGTTCGATTACGTCAACGGCTTGGAACGGAACCACCGGCGGTGTCGTGGCGGCCATGGTGCAAAACACGGCCAGCATTGGCGGTGCCGGAATAACGGTCGCCGGCCAGGGTTTTCGCGGCGGTGTTCTGGATAACGTAACGACGGCAGCAGGCACTGACGTCACTCTTTTTGTCGGTACCACGGATGCCGATGGCGGTGAAAAGGGCGAAAGTATTGCGGGCTTCCAAACCCAGTATGACGCCTTGGGTGGACGCTATGGTCGCGGCGCACCGGCGAATGGCGGTGGCGGCGGTGACGCGCATAACGCCGGCGGCGGCGGTGGAGCCAATGGAAACAACGGCGTTGCATGGACCGGTTCCGGTATTCCCAGTCTTGCAGGAACCGGTAGCTCGGTGGCGAACTGGACGGCGGCCTGGAATCTGGAAGGTGCTGGATTTGCCACGAGTACATCCAGCGGCGGTGGCCGAGGTGGTTATACCTACGGAAGTGCCGATCAGAACGCCGCAACCACGGCCCCGGGCAATGCAGGCTGGGGCGGGAATAATAGAAGACAACGTGGAGGTCTTGGTGGTCGACCGATGACCAATGATGTAGCAGGTCGATTATTTTTCGGTGGCGGCGGCGGTGCCGGCGATGCCAACAATACTGCCGGTAGCTCGGGAGCTGCAGGCGGCGGTATCGTGTTACTTATTGCGAACACGATCAATGGCGGTGGAACCATCAATGCGAATGGTTTGACTGCGGGTAATTCCACACCCGCACATAACGACGCACCGGGCGGCGGTGGCGGCGGTGGAAGTATCGTCCTGTCCGGTACGGTCGGTGCGCTCACCTTGAATGCAGCTGGCGGAAACGGCGGTAATCAATTGATTACCGGTGCCGAATCCGAAGGTCCTGGCGGTGGTGGTGGCGGTGGTTTTATTGCAACCAGCGGCGGTACAACCGCAATTACCGGTGGCGTTGGCGGTACTACCGGCTCTTCGTCGGTAACGGAATTCATCGTCAACGGTGCCACCAATGCCGCAACGGGCAATACGACAACTGGCCCCGCGCTTGCGAGCTTACCGATCTGCCCAAATCCGATTACCAATTTTTCGATCACGAAAACCAATGGTGTCGTCCTGCCGGCGACACTGACCTCGGGGCAGGTAACGACCTACACCTTGGTAGTGAGCAATAACGGCCCATCCACCGTGACTGGCGCTTTGTTGCGAGACCCCGCCGTTACCGGTTTGACGATTACGGCAGTGACCTGCCCGAGCTTTACCGGTACAACCAGTTTGCCTTTGCCGGCGAATGTCACGGTGGCCAACTTGACTGGCGCCGGAATACCGATGCCGTCAATGGCCTCGGGTAGCACGATTACCTGCAATGTAACGGCAACTGTCACGGCAACCGGCTTCTGATTTCAGACTAGCCATTAGGAATAGTGGCGAGTTTGACTGCCTGGTTTTTTGCGAAAGTTTGAATCGCGCGTCTGCGAATTCAGAGTTCGACATCAACCCAGACCATGTGATGGTCACTCGCATCCATCCATTGGTAGCCCGCATCGCCGGGCTTTAGCCAGAATACACCGCTGTTCTTTATCTTGATATTTGCCGAAGGCAAAACATAGTCCAATCGCATATTGCCGACCTTGGGCCCGAAGTCGCCGGTATCTTCCGCAGCATCGCCACGGTGTTTCAAATTACCCTGGCCCACCGTTTGCGATGAAATGGCAGCACCGTCACTGCGTGGCGCGGCGTATTTTGAAACCCGCGGATGATCCAGTAATTGCAACATGGTTCCAGGTACGCCATCGCCATCTACTGGATCTGAGTTCATGTCGCCTGCGATAACGAATCGGGCATCGGACGGCAAGCCGCCACAGATATTTTTATCGTCGCATAACCATTGCGTATTTTTATTATCCAGATATTCGGACCAGAGTTTTATCTCGTCGTGGTTACGCGCGCCGTTGCGATCTTCTGGTCCGTCGAACACCGGTGGTGTCGGGTGCGATACCAGAAAATGCACAATGCCTTTTGGCGTCTCAATCACCACATCCCAATGAGACTTGGAAGAAAGGCGCAAGCGTGCCCAATCCTCAGGCTTGTACCAGTCCTGCGAAGTGGCCGGGTTTTTTGGCTTCATCGCGCCAGGCAAATCTTTCCAGAGCAAATTCCTGAAAGTTCTTGTCTTGTCGACATCAATCGGGAATTGCGAAAGCACCAGCATGCCGTATTGGCCCGGATGCAAGCCGTAGCCAAAAGCATCATTGCCGCGATCCCGGCCATCGCCACCGATCTTGCCGTTGTTATCCAGATCCATTCCGCTTTGCACCCCGGTGTTGACCGGAGCAATGTAGTGATAGGGATAGAAAATCGCTTCTTGCCCGTCCTGCGACTTGCCGAGATATTGTTTCAGGAAAATATCGGCCGCCATGCCGTTTGCATCGTAATCAAACTCGTTCAACAGAAGAACGTCGGGCCGTTGGTGCTGGATGACGGCAGCAATCTTTCTTGCACTGGCATCATCATTTTCCAATCGCCTGACAAGCCCGCCATCGTCGTCACTATAAAGTGAGGTGTTGTAAGTGGCGAAGCGGATGTCGCGAGTGCTGCTGGTCTGGCTGTCAATTGCCGGAGGTGCCGCATCGGCAAAATCCGGCTTGGTCATCGCGCGAATATCGGGATCGGTGCTTTGACAGCCAATCAACAACAGCAGGCTGGCAGTACATACAAGTTGTTTCACTTCGGGGTCTCCTGAAAGCGCTTCCAGTTTTTGCCATGCAAAAATTCAAGTGGCTGGAAATTGCGTTTGTAATCCATTTTCCTGTGCTGATCGAGCCAGAACCCCAGGTATAAAAAATTTTTCTGCTGCAGTTTCGCGTGTTCGAT
>JAKQKT010000478.1 GCA_029560515.1 Pseudomonadota bacterium | reverse complement strand
GGCTTCCCAATCGATGATATCCATCATCGGGAAGGCCTCGCATTCGATCCTGAAGCCGCCAAGGTCGCATTCGAGGCCTTCCCGATGATGGATATCATCGATTGGGAAGCCGTGTTGCGACACGGGTTTCTGCATGCCGATTTTGAGTCCTGGCTGACCGATGGCGATCACCGGGCGGCTTTCTATGACGCCATTTCGCGCAAAACCCGGGCCTGGTCGGAAGGGAAACGCGGCCTGCACTGGCACTCGGCAGACGCGCTGGCCATGGTTGCGGCCCTGTATCCGGAATCCATAGAGAGGACCGAAACCCGCTACATTACGGTGGAAACCGAGGGTCATTTGAGTCGCGGAGCCACCCCGGTCGATTGGGCTCAGCGTTCTGGAAAGCCTGCCAATGCTCGCATTCTGATGACTTATCCACAGGCCCTGTTTGAGGCCAAAATCCGTGATGCGCTCGGGGTCCCCTGATTTCGAACGGGTTTGACTTGCGGAAAGGGCGGCTGACCGGCTAAAATAGTCCTCTTTTCTCACGCGTTCGTTCACGGAATTTCCCATGAAAGCAGATATCCATCCAAATTACCGCGCTGTTGTGTTCCAGGACACGGCCGCAGGCTTCTCGTTTCTGACCAAGTCGACCCTGGGCAGCAAAGAAACCATCAAATGGGAAGACGGCCAAGAATACCCGCTGATCAAGGTGGAAATTTCTTCGGCTTCGCACCCGTTCTATACCGGCAAGCAAAAGACCGTCGATACCGGTGGTCGCGTGGATAAATTCCGCAAACGCTATGCCAAGGCAGAATCGGATACTGCGGCGCCAGCAGCAGAATAAGCTCGGCTCCACGTGTTCACAAACGGCTACCTCAGGGTAGCCGTTTGTATTTGTGCGGCCGCAATTAGGTGTTCGGGAGATGCGCCTTGCATTTGCGGCACTGAAATATTGCACAAGTTCACAAGTTGATGACTGACGAATGTTGTGTGCCTATGAGATACTTCATCTCTTGGCGCTTACGGGTGTAATGCGCCGCCATTCACACCAACAGCATTGAACAACAGGAGCCTGCCGTGTCCGATAACAAGAGCGTCATCCTTAACGCCGGCGGTAAAAACGTCGAGCTTCCAGTCCACTCCGGCACTTTGGGTCCGGACTGCGTCGATATCGGCAAGTTGTATAAAGAAACCGGCAACTTCACCTATGACCCGGGCTTCATGTCTACCGCAAGCTGCCGCAGTGCCATCACCTATATTGACGGTGATGCCGGCATCCTGATGTACCGCGGTTATCCGATCGAGCAATTGGCGAAACATTCGAACTTCTCGGAAGTGTCATATTTGCTGATGAACGGACACCTGCCGAATGCGCAGCAATTTGCCGCTTTCGAACATGAAGTCACACATCACACCATGATGCACGAGGCTTTCCGTACCTTCCTTTACGGCTTCCGTCACGATGCACATCCGATGGCAATGATGACCGGTATGCTGGGTTCGCTCGCCGCGTTCTATCACGGCGATCTGGATCTGGAAGACCCGGAACAGCGCCGTCTCGCCGCAATCCGCTTACTGGCCAAGGTGCCAACCATCGCGGCAGCGTGTCACCGCTATTCAATTGGCTGGCCTATTCGTTATCCACGCAACAATCTCGAATACGTTGATCGTTTCCTGCACATGATGTTCGAAGTGCCGAGCGAGCCTTTGGTGATGAAACCGATTGCCGCAAAAGCCCTCGACCTGCTGTTTATCCTGCACGCCGACCACGAACAGAATGCTTCTACTTCGACCGTTCGCCTGGTCGGTTCCACCGGCGCGAACCCCTACGCTTGCGTGGCGGCAGGTATCGCCGCTTTGTGGGGCCCGGCCCACGGCGGTGCCAATGAAGCCGTGCTGGAAATGCTGACAGAAATCGGCCGCCCGGAAAACGTTAACAGCGCCATCGTGAAGGCAAAAGACAAGGAATCCGGTTTCCGCCTGATGGGCTTTGGCCATCGCGTTTACAAAAACTTTGACCCGCGCGCGAAAATCATCCGTGAAATGTGCCATGAAGTATTGGCCGAACTGGGTGTCAATGATCCACTGCTGGAAGTGGCGATGCGGCTTGAAGAAGCGGCATTGAAAGATGAATATTTCATTCAACGCAAGTTGTATCCGAACGTCGATTTCTATTCCGGCATCATTTACAAGGCGCTTGGTATTCCAACCGAAATGTTCACCGTTATGTTCGCGATTGCGCGTACGGCCGGTTGGGTCTCGCATTGGCTGGAGCAGCAAACCGATCCGGAAAACAAGATCGGCCGTCCACGCCAGATTTATACCGGTTCCGATACCCGCGATTACGTGGCGATCGACAAGCGTT
>JAKQKT010000471.1 GCA_029560515.1 Pseudomonadota bacterium | reverse complement strand
CGGGGCAGCATCAATGGCGTCGTACGCCTTGAACTCACCACCAAAGCGTTCTGCACCAATCTTGGTCAGCGCCGCCGTCAGCGTCGTCTTTCCATGATCCACGTGACCAATCGTGCCGACGTTCACGTGCGGCTTCTTGCGTTCAAATTTTTCTTTTGACATGACTGTCGTCCTAAAAAATTAAATAGTTATAAAAAATCAAGCTTTTTTCATTACTGCTTCGGCGATGTTGTTCGGCGCTTCGGCGTAATGATCAAATTCCATCGTGAAAGTGGCGCGGCCCTGCGACATCGAACGCATCGCAGTGGCGTAACCGAACATTTCACCCAATGGCACCATGGCGTTGATGACTTTGCCCGATGGCGTGTCATCAGTGCCCTGCAGGATGCCGCGACGACGACTCAAGTCGCCCATGACGTCTCCGAGATAATCTTCAGGCGTCACCACTTCGACTTTCATGATCGGCTCAAGCAAAGCAGGATTGGCTTTCTTGAAACCTTCCTTGAACGCCATCGAACCGGCCACTTTAAATGCCATTTCGTTGGAGTCGACGTCATGGAAGCTGCCGTCCACCGCACGGATTTTGATATCCACGCAAGGGAAGCCTGCCAGCACGCCGTTTTTGAAAGCTTCTTGAATACCTTTATCTGCCGCTTGCACGTATTCCTTTGGAACAACGCCGCCAACGATCGCGTTTTCGAACAAATAACCGGCACCGCGTTCTTGCGGCTCCATTTCGATAACGATGTGACCGTATTGACCACGACCGCCGGACTGGCGCACGAACTTGCCTTCTTGCTTGACGGCTTTACGAATCGCTTCGCGGTAGGCCACTTGTGGCTTGCCGACGTTGGCTTCAACGTTGAATTCGCGTTTCATGCGGTCGACGAGGATTTCCAGATGGAGCTCGCCCATGCCGGAGATAATCGTTTGACCGGATTCTTCGTCGGTACGAACGCGGAAAGAAGGATCTTCCTGCGCCAAACGGCCCAAGGCGATACCCATTTTTTCCTGATCGACCTTGGTTTTCGGTTCGACGGCCATCGAAATGACCGGCTCAGGGAAAATCATGCGCTCAAGCGTAATGATGTGGTCGATCGAACACAGCGTGTCGCCAGTCGTGACGTCTTTAAGACCCACGGCCGCGGCAATGTCGCCAGCCAGAACTTCCTTGATTTCTTCACGTTGGTTCGCATGCATTTGCAGGATGCGGCCGACGCGTTCTTTCTTGCTCTTGACCGGATTATAGACTTGGTCGCCAGCATTCAAGGTGCCCGAATAGACACGGAAGAAGGTCAACGAGCCCACGAACGGATCGGTCATGATTTTGAACGCCAAAGCCGAGAACGGATCTTTGTCGCCGGAACCACGGGTATCTTCTTTTTCATTCTCGTCAATGCCCTTGACCGGCGGACGGTCGGAAGGCGCTGGCAAGTAATGAACCACGGCATCAAGCATGGCTTGAACGCCTTTGTTCTTGAATGCGGTACCGCAGAACATTGGAATAATGTCGCAGACCAGCGTACGCAAACGAATACCTTCGATGATGTCGGCTTCCGACAACTCACCGTTTTCCAGGTATTTGTTCATCATGTCTTCGTTGGCTTCAGCGGCAGCTTCGACCATGAACTCACGCGCAGCCTTGGCTTCTTCCAGCATTGCTGCAGGAACTTCGGCATAGGTGAACGACGTGCCCTGATTGGACATATCCCACACGATTGACTTCATTTTGAGAAGATCAACCACGCCTTCGAAGTTTTCTTCCGCGCCAATCGGCAACTGCATCGGCACCGGGTATGCACCCAGACGCGATTTCAATTGGTCAACGACTTTATGGAAGTTGGCACCGGTGCGGTCCATCTTGTTGACGAAGGCCAGACGCGGAACGCTGTACTTGGTCGCTTGGCGCCACACGGTTTCCGACTGCGGCTGAACGCCACCGACCGCACAGAGCACGAACACCGCGCCGTCGAGCACGCGCAAGCTGCGCTCTACTTCGATGGTGAAGTCAACGTGTCCGGGTGTATCGATGATGTTGAAGCGATGCTGTTGCATCGATTTGTCCATGCCGGACCAGAAGCAAGTGGTGGCAGCCGACGTAATCGTAATGCCGCGCTCTTGTTCCTGCTCCATCCAGTCCATGGTAGCCGCGCCGTTGTGCACTTCACCAATCTTGTGATTGACGCCGGTGTAAAACAGGATGCGTTCTGTGGTCGTGGTTTTGCCGGCATCGATGTGAGCCATGATGCCGAAGTTGCGATATCTATCAATTGGGGTCGTACGTGCCACGGGAGATCCCTCTCTAAATTACCAGCGGAAATGCGAGAAGGCTTTGTTAGCTTCTGCCATGCGGTGTGTTTCTTCGCGCTTCTTGACTGCGCCGCCACGGTTTTCCGAGGCTTCGAGCAATTCTGCGGCTAATTTGCGGGGCATCGAGTTTTCACCGCGCTTGCGTGCCGATTCAATGACCCAACGCATGGCGAGGGCTTGACGACGCGACGAGCGCACTTCGACTGGCACTTGATAAGTAGCGCCACCGACGCGGCGGGATTTTACTTCCACTGCCGGTGCGACATTACCGAGTGCCTTTTCGACCAAACCGAGGGTATCGGCATTTTTCTGGCCGATAACATCCATTGCGCCATAGACGATGTTTTCAGCGATCGATTTCTTGCCGCTCTTCATCACCATATTGATGAAACGGGCAACCATTTCGCTGCTGTGTTTCGGATCCGGAAGAACCGAACGGGTACCTGGAGAACCTTTACGAGACATTTGAAAATCCTGCCTTTAAATTAGGATTTCGGGCGCTTGGCGCCGTACTTCGAACGACTTTGGCGACGCTTGGCGACGCCGGAGGCATCGAGCGAACCACGCACGGTGTGATAACGCACACCCGGCAAGTCTTTTACACGGCCGCCGCGGATTAACACGACGCTATGTTCTTGCAGGTTGTGACCTTCGCCACCGATGTAAGAAATGATTTCAAAGCCGTTGGTCAAACGAACCTTGGCCACCTTGCGGAGTGCCGAGTTCGGTTTCTTCGGCGTGGTGGTGTACACGCGAGTGCACACGCCACGACGTTGCGGGCAATTGGCAAGGGCAGGTGAAGTGCTCTTGTATTTGAAGGGCTGACGCGGTGTGCGTACCAGCTGATTGATCGTCGCCATGCGTTACGAATCCTGGGTGTTTAAGTAAAACTTAGAGTGAAAAAGAAATCGGCCCAAACCGCAGCCAATTGATAGGAACCCACTAAGAAGCGGGATTTTACTCTGGAACCGGCGACGCTGTCAACGCGACAGGCAGCCAAAACCATTGAATTAGCATTCAATCATCCGTGAATCGAACACGAGGGGCCATCCTTGGTCCCTCTTTTCGAATGTGGGCGGCCTTGTGCGGGCCGCCAACGCTCATTACTTAGCTTTCGGAAGAATCGGCAACCTCGGCAGATGCAACAGCAACAACTTCGGCTGGCGCCGAAACTGCATGCAGCGTATGTAAATCGGCGTCAGTCAAGGCTTCCGCTGCCTGACGGCGCGCGGTGTGGTAAGCCAAACCGGTACCGGCCGGGATCAAGCGACCAACGATCACGTTTTCTTTCAGGCCACGCAGGCTGTCGCGGGTACCGCGGACGGCAGCCTCGGTCAGAACGCGGGTGGTTTCCTGGAAGGAAGCTGCCGAAATGAAGCTTTCGGTCGCCAACGATGCCTTGGTGATACCCAACAAGACCGGGTCGTATTTCGCAGGAATCTCGTTGCGGGCGACCATCTTGACGTTTTCTTCCAGCATACGGATACGCTCGACCTGTTCGCCATTCATGAAGCGGGTACTGCCGGCATCGGTGACTTCCACTTTACGCAGCATTTGACGAGTGATCGTCTCAATGTGCTTGTCGTTGATTTTCACGCCCTGCAAACGATAAACGTCCTGAATTTCCTTGACCAGATAGGCGGCCAGCGGTTCGACGCCGAGCAGACGCAGGATATCCTGCGGGTTAGGTTCGCCGTCAACGACGGTTTCGCCCTTCTCGATGTGCTCGCCTTCAAACACGATGATCTGACGATACTTCGGAATCAGCTCTTCGTGCTCATTACCGTCATTGTCGCGGATGATCAGACGCTGCTTGCCCTTGGTGTCCTTGCCGAAGCTGATAAGACCGGAAACTTCTGCCAAAACGGCAGGATCTTTCGGCTTACGTGCTTCGAAAAGATCGGCAACGCGCGGCAGACCACCGGTGATGTCACGGGTTTTCGAGGCTTCTTGCGGCACTTTCGTGACCACGTCACCCACGCCGACCGGCGCACCATCCAGCAGATTCACCACGGAGCGCGGTGGCAGCAGGTATTGCGCAGGCAGATCGGTACCCGGGATGTTCAGATCTTTGCCGTTCTTGTCCACGATGCGGACGATTGGGCGCAGATCCTTGCCTTGTGAACCACGGCGTTTCGGATCGGTAATTTCACGCGATGCCAAGCCGGTCAGATCATCGGTCTTCTCGACGACGGTGATACCTTCGACGAAGTCGACGAACCGCACAAAACCGGCCACTTCGGACACGATCGGATGGTTATGCGGATCCCAGTTGACGACGGTTTGGCCGGCTTTCACGGACTCGCCGTCTTTCACGTTGATCACGGCACCATAAGTCAGCTTGTAGCGTTCGCGTTCACGGCCGGTCAAATCGAGCACCGACAATTCGCCCGAACGCGATACCGCGACCAGATGGCCGTTGGCATGCTGCACGAACTTCAAGTTGTTGAACTTGACGGTACCGGTGGTTTTGACGGTGATGTTGTCGATGGCAGCGGCACGGGATGCGGCACCACCGATGTGGAAGGTACGCATGGTCAGCTGTGTACCTGGCTCACCGATTGACTGGGCAGCGATAACACCGACTGCTTCACCGAGGTTGACCAGATGACCGCGACCAAGGTCACGACCGTAGCAGTAGGCGCAAACGCCGAAAGCATTTTCACAGGTGATCGAGGAACGGACCAGGATCGACTGGACGCCCGCGACTTCCAGCTTGTCGACCCAGGTTTCGTCCAGCAACGTATTGCGGGTAACGATTGGATCGGCATCATTGCCTGGCAAATAAACGTCTTCTGCCACCATGCGACCCAATACGCGATCGCGCAACGGCTCAACCACGTCGCCGCCTTCAACGATCGGCGTCATGGTCAGACCCTGATGCGTACCGCAATCGACTTCCGTAACGACCATGTCTTGTGCCACGTCGACCAGACGACGGGTCAGGTAACCCGAGTTGGCGGTTTTGAGCGCGGTATCGGCCAAACCTTTACGTGCACCGTGGGTCGAGATGAAGTACTGAAGAACGTTCAAACCTTCACGGAAGTTCGCGGTAATTGGTGTTTCGATGATCGAGCCGTCCGGCTTGGCCATCAAACCACGCATACCGGCGAGCTGACGAATCTGGGCTTGCGAACCACGGGCACCGGAGTCGGCCATGATGTAAACCGAGTTCATCGATTTCTGCGCGACCATTTCGCCTTTGGCGTTTTCGACTTTTTCGGTACCGATGGCGTCCATCATGGCTTTCGCCACGCGCTCATTGGTACGCGACCAGATGTCGACCACCTTGTTGTAGCGTTCGCCGGCCGTGACCAGACCCGACTGATATTGCTCCTGAATTTCCAGCACTTCTTTTTCGGCTTCGCCCAAAATGCCTTTCTTCTCATTCGGAATGATCATGTCGTCGATACCGATCGAAACACCAGCGCGGGTTGCATAAGCAAAGCCGGTGTACATCAATTGGTCGGCGAAAACGACGGTGTGCTTCAAGCCCAACATGCGGTAGCAGGTATTGATCAGACGGCTGATGTTTTTCTTTGTCAGCTCGGTATTGATCAAGGAGTACGGCAGGCCCTCGGGAATGATGTCGGCCAGCAAGGCACGACCCACGGTGGTATCGACAATCGCTGTGCGATTGCTGACAGTACCTTCTTCATTCACCTCGGTGATGGCAAGACGCACTTTGACTTTCGCATGCAGTTCGACAACACGGTTGTCGTAGGCGCGGCGAACTTCATTGACGTTGGCAAATACCATGCCCTCACCTTTCTTGTTTTCCAATGCGCGGGTCATGTAGTAAAGACCCAACACGACGTCTTGCGTCGGAACGATAATCGGCTCGCCGTTGGCTGGCGACAGAATATTGTTGGTCGACATCATCAAGGCGCGGGCTTCGAGTTGTGCTTCCAGCGACAGCGGTACGTGGACCGCCATTTGGTCACCGTCGAAGTCGGCGTTGAATGCGGTACAAACCAGCGGATGCAGTTGGATCGCCTTACCCTCAATCAGCACCGGTTCAAACGCCTGGATACCCAGACGGTGAAGGGTTGGCGCACGGTTCAACAACACCGGATGTTCGCGAATCACTTCTTCCAGGATGTCCCAGACTTGTGCTTCTTCACGCTCCACCAGTTTCTTGGCAGCTTTGATGGTGGTAGCGAGGCCACGACGTTGCAGTTTTGCGAAGATGAAGGGCTTGAATAATTCCAATGCCATTTTCTTCGGCAGACCGCATTCGTGCAGACGCAGGGTTGGACCGACCACGATGACCGAACGGCCGGAGTAGTCGACGCGCTTGCCGAGCAAGTTTTGACGGAAACGACCTTGCTTACCTTTGATCATGTCGGCCAAAGATTTCAGAGGGCGCTTGTTGGTACCGGTGATGGCGCGACCGCGACGGCCGTTGTCCATCAGGGCATCGACCGATTCCTGCAGCATGCGTTTTTCGTTGCGCACGATAATGTCCGGCGCGCTCAATTCCAGCAGACGCTTCAGACGATTATTACGATTGATAACGCGACGATACAGATCGTTCAGATCCGAAGTTGCGAAGCGACCGCCGTCCAGTGGAACCAGCGGACGCAAATCCGGCGGCAACACTGGCAATACGGTCAGCACCATCCATTCTGGACGGTTGCCCGATTCCAGAAATGCTTCGACCAGCTTGATGCGCTTGGTCAAGCGCTTCAGTTTCGTTTCCGAATTGGTCGATGCGATTTCTTCTTTCAGACGAACCAGTTCCGATTGCAGATCGATCGTGCGCAGCAGGTGATGCACGGCTTCGGCACCCATCAGGGCATCGAAATCTTCGCCGTGTTCCTGACGTGCGGTCATGAACTGTTCTTCGGTCAGCAACTGGCCGCGCTCAAGTGTCGTCAAACCCGGTTCGATCACCACGAAGGCTTCGAAATACAGGATGCGTTCAATGTCACGCAGCGTCATGTCCAGCATCAAACCGATACGCGATGGCAGCGATTTGAGGAACCAGATGTGTGCGGTCGGCGAAGCCAGTTCGATATGGCCCATGCGTTCACGACGGACTTTCGTCAACGTCACTTCGGTTCCGCATTTTTCGCAGACGACGCCACGGTGCTTCATGCGCTTGTATTTGCCGCACAGGCATTCGTAGTCTTTGATCGGGCCGAACACGGCGGCGCAGAACAGGCCGTCGCGCTCAGGCTTGAAGGTACGATAGTTGATGGTTTCCGGTTTTTTGACTTCACCGAACGACCACGAGCGGATCAGGTCCGGCGAAGCCAGACCAATCTTGATACCGTCAAAATCCAGCGGTTGACGCTGCTGGTTGAACAGGTTTAATAAATCTTTCATTACAAACTCCTTGATTGGAAGGATCGCTTTTCGACGATCCTTCACTCCAGTTCTCAGCGCCGATTATTTTTCGTCTAACTCGATATTGATAGCGAGCGAGCGAATTTCCTTGACCAACACATTGAAAGATTCCGGCATGCCGGCGACCATTTCGTGCTCACCGTCCACGATGTTTTTATACATCTGGTTACGGCCTTGCACGTCGTCGGATTTCACCGTCAACATTTCCTGCAAGGTGTAAGCCGCGCCATAGGCTTCCAGTGCCCACACTTCCATTTCACCGAAGCGTTGACCACCGAATTGCGCCTTGCCGCCGAGCGGTTGTTGTGTGACCAACGAGTACGGACCGGTCGAACGCGCATGCATCTTGTCATCCACCAAGTGGTTGAGTTTGAGCATGTGCATGTAACCCACCGTCACCGGACGATCGAATGCTTCACCGGTACGGCCGTCGTGCAGAATGGTTTGGCCCGAGGTCGGCAAATCGGCCAGCGTGAGCATGGCTTTGATTTCTTCTTCGGCGGCACCGTCGAACACCGGTGTTGCCATCGGCACACCGTCGGTCAAATTACCGGCCAGACGCAGCAGTTCCTTGTCGCTGAATTTCTCCAGGTCAACGCGAACGCCCATCAGCTTCTTGTCATGGTTGTAAATCTTGTCGAGGAACTCACGTAGTTCGGCCACTTTTTGCTGCGCTTCGAGCATGCGTTGAATCTTCTTGCCGAGACCTTTCGCGGCCCAGCCCAGATGGACTTCGAGTACCTGACCGATGTTCATCCGGCTTGGAACGCCGAGTGGATTCAAAACGATATCGACCGTGGTGCCGTCCGCCATGTAAGGCATGTCTTGTACCGGAACAATGGTAGAGACCACACCTTTGTTACCGTGACGACCGGCCATTTTGTCACCCGGCTGGATACGACGTTTCACGGCCAGATACACTTTGACCATTTTCAGAACGCCTGGAGCCAGATCATCACCTTGGGTGATTTTCGCGCGCTTGTCGGTAAAGCGTTTGTCAAACTCGGCCTTGTGGGCTTCGATTTGTTTTTGCGCTTTTTCGATATTATCCGACGCGTCCTCGTCCTTCATGCGAATGGCAAACCATTCGTTTTTGGTCAGTCCGTCAAGGTATTCGCCGGTGATCGCATCGCCCTTCTTCAAGTTAGCGCCGCCGTTGGCAACCTTGCCGATCAACTGGCCACGCAGACGCGAATAAATCGCTGCTTCCAGAATGCGGAATTGGTCATCGAAATCTTTCTTGACGCGCTTGATTTCGGTTTCTTCGATTTGACGCGCGCGCTTGTCTTTTTCGATACCGTCGCGGGTAAAGACCTGAACGTCGATAACGGTGCCGTCCATGCCGGGTGGCACTCGCAGCGAGCTGTCTTTAACGTCCGACGCTTTTTCGCCGAAGATGGCGCGCAGGAGTTTTTCTTCCGGCGTCAGTTGGCTTTCGCCCTTCGGTGTGACTTTACCGACCATGATGTCGCCGGCGCGAACTTCGGCACCGATGTAGACCACACCGGATTCATCCAGACGACCCAGGGCTTGCTCGGACACATTCGGAATATCGGCAGAAATTTCTTCCGGCCCCAATTTCGTGTCGCGCGCAACGCAGGTCAGTTCTTCGATGTGAATCGTGGTGTAGCGATCTTCTTCAACCACGCGCTCCGACAACAAGATGGAGTCTTCGAAGTTGTAGCCGTTCCACGGCATGAAGGCGATCAACATGTTTTGCCCCAGAGCCAATTCACCGATATCGGTGGATGGACCATCGGCCAGCACGTCGCCGCGTTCAATCTTGTCACCGACGCGAACCAGCGGACGCTGGTTGATGCAGGTGTTCTGGTTGGAACGGGTATATTTGACGAGTGTGTAGATATCGACGCCAGCGTCGTTCTCACGCACTTCTTTTTCATTCACGCGCACCACGATACGACCGGCATCGATTTGATCGATGACGCCGCCGCGCAATGCATTCACGGTCACACCGGAATCGCGTGCTACCGCACGTTCAATGCCGGTGCCAACCAGTGGTTTTTGCGAACGCAAAGTTGGTACGGCTTGACGTTGCATGTTCGCACCCATCAGGGCGCGGTTGGCGTCGTCGTGCTCGATGAAAGGAACCAGCGCAGCCGCGACCGATACCGATTGCATCGGCGAGACGTCCATGTACTGGATTTCGGATGGTGGTTTGAGCAGGGTTTCACTGTCGTAACGGCAAGGCACGAACGAAGCGGTGAAGCTGCCGTCGGCATTGAGTTCGGCATTGGCCTGGGCAATCGCCTTGCCATCTTCTTCAATGGCCGACAGGAATTCCACCTGTTCGGTCACTTTGCCGTCAACAACTTTACGGAACGGTGTTTCCAGGAAGCCGTATTTGTTCGAACGCGCATAGACCGCGAGCGAATTGATAAGACCAATGTTCGGACCTTCCGGCGTTTCAATCGTACAGACGCGGCCGTAATGGGTTGGATGCACGTCGCGCACTTCGAAGCCGGCGCGTTCGCGAGTCAGACCACCCGGGCCAAGTGCCGAGACGCGGCGCTTGTGGGTCACTTCGGACAAGGGATTGTTTTGATCCATGAACTGCGAGAGCTGCGAGGAACCGAAGAATTCCTTGATCGCGGCAGCCACTGGCTTGGCGTTGATCAATTCTTGCGGGGTCAGGCCTTCCGACTCTGCTAGGGACAAACGTTCTTTCACTGCACGCTCAACGCGGACCAGGCCTACGCGGAACACGTTTTCGGCCATTTCACCGACCGAGCGAACACGACGGTTGCCAAGGTTGTCGATATCGTCCACCTGGCCGCGACCATTGCGGATTTCGCAAAGGGTCTTGATCACTTCAAGGATATCGGAAGTTTCGCCGCGCTCTTTCACGAGGTTCTTCGAAGCTTCGTCATTACGGGCACTGAAGTATTTGTGATCGAACAGAACCGAAGCACCGGTCACTTCACTGCGGCCGACGCGACGGTTGAACTTCATGCGGCCAACGCTCGACAAGTCATAACGTTCGAAGGTGAAGAACAAGTTGTAGAACAGGTTCAACGCGGCTTCTTTGGTTGGCGGCTCGCCCGGACGCATCATGCGATAGATTTCGACCAAAGCTTCGAGCTGTGTCTTGCTTGGGTCGATGCGCAGGGTGTTCGAGATATACGGGCCGCGATCCAGATCGTTCACCCACAAGGTGCCGATTTGGGCGATGCCCGCTTTGCGCAACTTGACCAGCGAACCGTCGTTCAGCTCGTCGTTGGCGGCAGCCAGCAACTCGCCGGTTTTGGTGTCTACGACGTCATGCGACAGGATGCGACCGATCAGGTATTCATCCGGCACTTCGAGTGTCTTGATGTTGGCTTGTTCGAGCAACTTCACGTGGCGCGCGGTGATACGTTTGCCGGCCTCTACGATCACCTTGCCCCCGACCACGAGGTCGAAGTTCAGGGTTTCGCCGCGCAGACGCTCAGGTACCAATTCCAGTTCCACGCTGTCTTTGTTGGCGATGTGGAAAGTATTGATGTCGAAGAAAATATTGAGCATTTCTTCGTTGTTGTAGCCAAGCGCGCGCAGCAGGATGGACACTGGCAATTTACGGCGACGATCGATACGGGTGTACACGCAATCTTTCGGGTCGAATTCAAAATCCAGCCACGAACCGCGGTAAGGAATGATGCGAGCCGAATACAGCAATTTGCCTGAACTATGGGTTTTGCCACGATCGTGATCAAAGAACACGCCCGGCGAACGGTGCAATTGCGACACGATGACGCGTTCGGTGCCGTTCACGATGAACGTGGCATTGCCCGTCATCAGCGGCAATTCGCCCATGTAAACTTCTTGTTCTTTTACGTATTTGATGGCCTTGGTGGACGATTCACGATCGTAGATCACCAAACGCACAGTTACGCGCAAGGGCGCGCCGTAGCTGAGGCCGCGGTTACGGCATTCGCGTTCATCGAACGGCGGTTCGCCTAAGCGATAACTCACGTATTCGAGCGCAGCATTGCCGGAGTATGACGAGATCGGGAATACCGATTTCAATGCGGCATGCAGACCGCGATCTTCGCGATTGGCAGTCGGCGAGAATTCCTGCAGGAACTCACGGTAGGAATCCATCTGGATGGCGAGCAAATATGGCACTTCCAAAACATCACGGCGTTTGCCGAAGTTTTTACGGATGCGCTTTTTCTCGGTGAAGGAGTAGTTCATGGGAGCTATCGCCTCATTTTGATATGCAGATTGCTGATCTGCGGGTAAAACAGAAAGTAAATTGTCAGTGGGAAATCGCTAGTATTGCCGGCACTAGCACGCCTTCTCCCGCTACTTCCGACTGACAACTCGTGAAAATTTGCTACGGTATTTCTCGCTGTATAAATTAACGGCTAAAGGCCGGGAGCTTTCGCTCCCAGCCTTTACTCGCCAATTCAAGCCGGCGAAGCAAGTAATTGCTTACTTGAGTTCGACGGTTGCGCCAGCTGCTTCGAGTTCTTTCTTGAACTTGTCGGCGTCGGCCTTGGACACTGCATCCTTGACGGTTTGCGGTGCGCCTTCGACCAGGTCTTTCGCTTCTTTCAAGCCCAGGCCAGTGATGGCGCGGACGGCTTTAATCACTTCAACTTTCTTCTCGCCGGCTGCTTTCAGGACAACCGTGAATTCGGTTTGTTCTTCAACAACGGCAGCAGCAGCGGCAGGACCTGCAGCGGCAACTGGGGCGGCAGCGGAAACGCCGAATTTTTCTTCGATGGCGCGAACGAGTTCCATCACTTCCATCAAGGTCTTGGTGGCGATCGCTTCAACGATTTGGTCATTGGAAAGGGACATTGTGTTTACCTCTGAATGTATTTACTGGTTTGTTTGGGAATGCAACGTGTCGTTGATGCGATCAAGCTTCGGCCGGGGCCTCGGCAACGGCTTCTTCGCCGCCACCTTGCTTGTCGGCAATCGCCTTGACCGCACGGGCGAACATGGCCGCCGGTTCGGAAAGGGCACGTGCCAGCATCGACAACGCTTGATCGCGGGTTGGCAGCGAAGCCAGCACGTCAACGTGCGTAGCCGGGTACATCTTGCCGCCAAAGGAAACGATCTTCGCTTGAAGCTTGTCGTTGATTTTTACAAAATCCTTGATCAGACGGCTGGCAGCGCCAGGGTCTTCCATCGAGAACGCATACAGCAACGGGCCGGTCAGAGAATCTTTAACATTCTCGAATTCGGTACCGCTGACGGCACGCTCTGCCAGGGTGTTCTTGACTACTTTCAAGTACACGCCGGTTTCGCGAGCTTTCTTGCGCATGGCGGTCATTTGACCGACCGTGACGCCTGCGTACTCTGCTGCAACCAAGGATTGAGCTTTCGATGCAACGTCTGCAATTTCAGCGACAACTAAGTGCTTCTGTGACAGATTGAGAGCCATAATTACTCCTTCAATTTAAATCCACTTTCGGCTCCTGCCGATCATGGTCCAAGGCGATATCGATCCTTCGATACCGGGGACGGGTGTCCCAGTGGTGGCCTTTCCAGAAAATTCCAGAGGGCATCACCATCTACGCCGGTTTTGCTTTCGCATCATTAAGCTAGCTCGCTTTCACCAACGGCGAATCCTTGCCGTTATCAAGCATCCTTGCCCGACGTTGATGTGCGCTGTTCGCACCTGCGGTCTTTGATGGCCCACCCGGTTTGCACCGGGCAAGCGCCTTCAAAATCGAACCACCGGGGCGACACTCCCGATGGCGTTATTCTTAAATTACTTAAGCGTCAGCGACGATTGGTCAACCGTCACGCCCAGACCCATGGTCGAGCTCAACGAAATCTTTTGCAGATACTGACCTTTCGCGGACGAAGGCTTGGCTTTGATCAGGTCGAGCAAGAGTGCTTGCAAGTTGCCGGTCAATGCTGCTGCTTCGAAATTTGCCTTGCCGATCGTGCAATGGATGATGCCGGCTTTGTCGGTGCGGTAACGGACCTGACCCGCTTTGGCATTACGGACTGCGCCGGCTGCATCAGCAGAAACGGTGCCGACTTTCGGGTTAGGCATCAGACCACGTGGGCCCAACACCGTACCGAGTTTACCGACAACGCGCATGGCGTCCGGAGTAGCGATCACGACGTCATAGTTGATGTCGCCAGCCAGCATTTTGTCGGCCAAATCGTCCATGCCGACAACGTCGGCGCCTGCGGCCAAAGCCTCATCAGCTTTTGCACCGGCCGGGCAGAACACGGCAACGCGAACGCTGTTACCGGTACCGGCTGGCAACACGGTCGAACCGCGAACCTGCTGGTCGGACTTCTTGGCATCAACGCCAAGACGGACGGCAACGTCGATAGCTTCGACGAACTTGGTCTTGCTGTTGGATTGAATAATTTTCAGTGCTTCTTCGATTGGGTACGCTTTGCCTGGAACAACGGCGTTTTGCATAGCCTTGAAACGTTTAGTGATCTTAGCCATGTCTTAAGCCTCCACAATCAGGCCCATGCTGCGAGCGCTGCCACCAATGGTGCGCACTGCTGCATCGAGCGAAGCTGCTGTCAAATCGGGTTCTTTCGCTTTCGCGATGTCTTCGAGTTGTTTACGGGTTACCTTGCCGACTTTTTCGGTATTCGGACGTTTCGAGCCCGAAGTGATGCCGACGGCTTTCTTCAGCAAGATGGTCGCCGGAGGCGTCTTGGTGATGAAGGTAAAGGTACGGTCGGAATATGCAGTGATGACGCATGGAATCGGCAGACCCGGTTCCAGTTTAGACGTCGCCGCGTTAAACGCTTTGCAGAATTCCATGATGTTCAGACCGCGCTGACCCAATGCCGGGCCAACCGGTGGCGAAGGATTGGCTTGACCAGCCTTCACCTGCAACTTGATATAACCAACTACTTTCTTTGCCATGATATTTACTCCTGGAGTTCAAACGTCTGCACGTCAAAGACTGCGGGACTCCTCCTTCTGTTACATAAAGTGAGCGACGCCGAAGCACCCCTCACGCCTTTAGGCTTTCTCCACCTGGCCGAATTCGAGCTCGACCGGCGTAGAACGCCCGAAAATCAGAACAGCCACGCGCAGGCGGCTCTTCTCGTAATTCACTTCTTCGACCGTGCCGTTGAAGTCGTTGAAAGGACCATCGGTAACGCGTACCAATTGACCCGGTTCGAACAGCACTTTCGGCTTCGGCTTGTCCACGCCGTCTTGAACGCGGCGCAGGATCATGTCGGCTTCGGAATCCTTGATCGGCAACGGACGTTCGGCGGTACCACCGATGAAGCCCATCACTTTTGGGGTTTCCTTGATCAAATGCCAGCTATCGTCATCAATGCGCGGTATACCGCCTTCTTCATTGGTTTCGATCTGAACCAGCACATAACCCGGGAAAAATTTGCGCTCGGATTTACGTTTCTGGCCAGCACGCATTTCCACCACTTCTTCGGTAGGAACCAGAACCAGACCAAATTTCTCTTCCATGCTGTCGCGGGCGATACGGGCTTCCAGATTGCGGGCAACCTGGTTTTCAAAGCCCGAATAGGCGTGAATGACATACCAACGTTTTGCCATGATGCAGTCCTTAGCCCAGTAACAGCGCGATGAGTTTCGAGATAACGAGATCGAACAGCGCAAGAATCAGGCTGATGATCACCACCACCACCATTACCACCCAGGTTACCTTCCAGGCTTCCTGACGAGTTGGCCAAACCACTTTACGCAGCTCAAACATGGCTTCCGAAAAGAAGTCACGCAAGGAGAGGCCTTTTGATGTCGTCGCAAAAACTACACCGCCCAGCACGACGCCGGCAAATGCAATCAGACCACGCAACACCGAATGCAGTTGTGTGAAATAGGTATAAGCAAAAATCCCGCCTGCGACCAGCGCAATTGCTACCGCGTATTTTGCTATGTCAGCACCGCTTGTGGCGGCGTTAACGTTTTCTACTTTCGTATTCATTCCAACTCTTATCGGTTTTCACCGTTGTTGACTCGCGCTTTCGCGCGAGACCGAAATTAGTGGCACGCCAGGAGGGACTCGAACCCCCAACCCGCGGTTTTGGAGACCGCTACTCTGCCAATTGAGCTACTAGCGTGTGGCTTACTCTAAACGGGCGATGGCGGGCCGCTTCCGGTCCGCCATTTCCGTGACTCCGATCAGCCGAAACTGACCGGAATTTTTTACTTGATGATCTTGGCTACCACGCCGGCGCCGACGGTACGGCCACCTTCGCGAATCGCAAAACGCAGACCTTCGTCCATCGCGACCGGTGCAATCAGGCTCACGACCATCTTCACGTTGTCACCTGGCATCACCATTTCCACGCCTTCCGGCAACTGGCAAGCGCCGGTTACGTCGGTCGTGCGGAAATAGAACTGTGGACGATAGCCTTTGAAGAATGGCGTATGACGGCCACCTTCGTCTTTCGACAACACATACACTTCGGCTTCAAAGTCGGTGTGCGGATTGATCGAACCGGGCTTGGCCAACACTTGGCCACGCTCCACGTCGTCACGCTTGGTGCCGCGCAGCAACAAACCGGCGTTATCGCCTGCCTGGCCCTGGTCCAGCAACTTGCGGAACATTTCCACACCGGTAACGGTGGTTTTTTGGGTAGGACGGATACCGACGATTTCAATTTCTTCGCCGACCTTGATGATGCCGCGTTCAATACGACCGGTCACCACGGTGCCGCGGCCGGAGATCGAGAACACGTCTTCCACCGGCATCAGGAAAGGCTTGTCGATATCGCGTTCCGGCAATGGAATGAAGGTATCGAGGGCATCTACCAATTTGATGATCGAAGGCACGCCGATTTCCGACTGGTCGCC
>JAKQKT010000462.1 GCA_029560515.1 Pseudomonadota bacterium | reverse complement strand
TGCGACCCTCCACCCTCTCCCTGGTGAACATAGCGTTGTGGTACCACCCGTTCCCATCCCGAACACGGAAGTGAAACGCAACCGCGCCGATGGTAGTGTGGCTCAAGCCATGCAAGAGTAGGTCATCGCCAGGGTTTTATTTAAGACAAACCCCGCCTCAAAAAGGCGGGGTTTTGTTTTGGGCGACGCATAAGTCGCGACTCATCAATAGTAGGTAAAGCAACTCTTTGCCTAGATGACCATCGGACTAAACATTGGTCTTCGCGAGGGGTTTATTTATGACAAACCCCGCTTCGAAAGAGGCGGGGTTTTGTTTTGGGTCCGACGTCCGTCAAAACTGTTGCATGCAAAGCCTTGCTTAGTCTGCACAACACAATTCATCAGCCTTTTTGAGCTAGAAAATCTATCTCAGGATGAAAACACTGCCGAGCCCCAGAACTTGCAGGCATACCAAAACATCAGAATGCAAATAAACTCCAATGGATATTGGTCAGGTTACTTTTGATTATGGTATTCGTCGCGGATGCTGCCGGTATCGAGTTTCTTTGACAAGTCTGCATCATAGCTAAGCTTCACCTCATCACCGAGTCCAGGGAGGTAGAGTTCGACCAGCTTTTCACGGCTCGAATATTTGCGTATGACCAGTACTACGTAATCACTCCCTTGATATTGGATAACGTAATCCCTGCCGTCGTAGGCTGCCGGCCTAGGCACGGTGCGGATGACTTTGCCGTCATAAGGACTATTGATGCCGGTTACTTTTATATAAGCGACATCTTCGCCGTCAATCTCGGCTACCGATACTTCTTCATTTTGCGGACCAAGAAAAACTTCGCCGTATTTCTGCATGTTCTGCAACGGTGCCGTTGGTTCTATTTGCATTGTCGGCTTTTCTTCGAGGGAAATTTTGGTTTTCGTGGCAGTTGTCGGCGGCTTGTCTTCAATGACAACATTTTCGGGACGTGACTCTTTCTCCGACTCCATTGCGGGATTGGTCGTCACAGTTGATGTTGGTGCAAGTTCAACTGTCATGGCTGCTTTATCGGCCACCGAGTTCGATACTTGAGGTTCAGAATCTGGCGGCTTTGGCGATAAATCCGAATTGTCCGGGCGATTGATCCAAAACAAACCGCACGCGACAATCAAAGTAATGGCTGCAATCGATGGCCATAAAAACTTGCCGGAAGTATTGGCGCGAGAAACGCTACCCGATACTGATGTTATATCGGAATCCGTTTTGCCTGCAGCTTTGATCAAGCCCGGTGTCGCAAGCATGGTGCTGGCGGCACCTGAAGGCAAGCGTGCATGCACCGATAATGGCTGATCGGTCATCGCAGGATGCTTTGTAATTGCCGACAATAATTGATCGGCCGATTGATAGCGATCTTCCGGATTCTTCGCCAACAACCTGTTTAAAATTCCGACAGTTTCCGTATCGATGGACTGATTCAGTTTGCGTATATCCGGAACTTCCGACTCCACTACGCTAAGCATCAACTTTAATGGGCTGGGATCATTGAATGGGATATGGCCGCTCAACATTTCGTATAAAACTATTCCCAGCGCAAATAAATCGGAGCGCGCATCAACCGGGTTACCCAGACAGACTTCCGGCGACAAATACCCTGGAGTGCCAACAACATCGCCTGTTGCCGTAAGTTTTTTAGAAAAATCCTTTTGTGTGAACGCGATTCCGAAATCGGCAATCTTCAATTGATCACGTTTGTTCAGCATCAGGTTGCTTGGTTTTATATCGCGATGAATGACACCTTGCGCATGCGCGCATGCGAGTCCGCGTGCAGCTTGCTGGCAGATTTTCAACGCGTCAGCGGTTTTTAACGGACCTTCGCGTTCCAGTAATGATGAAAGACTTTCACCATCAACAAATTCCATGGCGAAATAGGGCTGCTCGCCATCCTGGCCAATGAAATGGATTTGAATGATATGCGGATCATTCAACGCAGCCATCGCACGCGCTTCACGAATGAAGCGCTGCACCAAATCCGGATCATGCGAAAGGGATGAGGATAATTCCTTGATCGCGACATAACGCTCCAACGCGGGCTCGTATGCCTTGTAGACAACGCCCATGCCGCCACGACCAAGCTCGGAAACCAATTGGTAGTGGGCGATCTGGCGTTTCATTTGCAATTATAAGTAGCTTGAAAATGCTTGAAGCGGGAACCGATCAGGATTCCCACCACATCCAGAATTCATCCCACAGGCGACCGAAGAAGCCGGCTTCTTCAACATCGTTCAGTGCAACCAACGGACGTTCCGCAATGACTTTGCCGTCGAGGCTGACGCGGACGGTGCCGACCTTCTGGCCTTTTTTGAGCGGTGCCACGACGAACTTCGGCAAGTCCATGCTTGGTTTCAGTTCCTGATAACGGCCACGAGGCACATTGATCTGCATGTCTTCGGCAACACCCAGCTTGACCAGATCGGCCTGTCCTTTCCAGACCTTGGGCTCGGCGATTTTTGCGCCGGCTGCATAAAGCGTATGCGATTCAAAGAAACGGAAACCCCAGTTAAGCAGATTCAGGTTGCCCATTTCGCGAAGACGAAAACCTTCGGCCTGCGATTTGCTTTCAATTCCCATCACAACGGAGATCAAGCGCTGGTTGTCGCGTTGTGCAGAAGCCAGCAGGCAGAAACCGGCGGTTGATGTATGTCCGGTTTTGATGCCGTCAACGCTCGGATCTTTCCACAGCAAGCCATTGCGATTGTGCTGGGTAATGCCGTTGACGGTCAGTTCTTTCATCTTGTTGTAGGCATAGGCATTCGGGAATTCGCGAATCATAGCGCGGCCCATCAATGCCAGATCGCGTGCCGTCGAAACATGGCCTTCGGCACTCAAGCCATGCGGATTCATGAAGTGCGTGTGTTTCATGCCGATGCGCTGGGCATAGCTATTCATCAATGAAACAAATGCGGCTTCGCTGCCTGCGGTATGTTCTGCCAGTGCAATCGCGGCGTCGTTGCCCGATTGAATGACCATGCCTTTCTCCAGTTCGGCAAGTTTGATCTGGCCATTCAAAGGGAGAAAACTGGTGGAGCCGTCAGTGCTGCCACCGCCGCCACGCCAGGCGTTTTCGGAAATGGTGACCATATCGGTATCTTTGATTTTTCCGTTTTTGATTTCGGCAGCGACGACATAGCTGGTCATTACTTTTGTGATGCTGGCTGGTTCTACCGGCATGTCCACATTTTCACCTGCCAGAATCTGGCCGGTCGCTGAATCCATCAACAGCCACGCTTTCGCGCCTTGAGGGACCGGAGCAGGCGGCATGGGCGCGGCGGTTGTCGTTGGACTTGCTGCAGGACTCGGCGCAGGTGTTTGCGCGATGGCGAGACCGACAGTGGCGGTGCAAAGGGCCGCTAAAAACAGGTGTGACAAACGCATAGATACTCCAACAGACACGGTTAATTTCAATGCCGCAATTCTAAAGCTTTTGTGCGAGAACTTTCGGTTTAGGCAGGCCCAATTGGCGGATTTTTTCGAAAATGCCGTCCAACTGTTCATTTTTTGCCGATTGCATCAGAACCCGCCAAAGTGTCCGCCCTTGAATGTCGACTTTATCAAGTTCTATATCGCCAATATCGGCATCTTGCAGTCGATCCTGAAGACGTTTCGCGTTGTCCTTGTCGGCAAAGCTTCCGAATTGCAGTGAGACTTCATCGTTATTGTTTTGGTTCCGGATAATATCGGGTTCGGATCTTGTCGCGTTTGGCGAATCACCGGCTCTCACGAGTTCGACGCGGACAGGTGCCGTGCCGGTTTTATCAAGACCGATACGAATCGCGGCAACATAACTTAAATCAATGATTCTGCCTTCATGAAAAGGCCCGCGATCATTCACGCGCACGATGACGCTTTTTCCGTTTCTGGTATTGGTGACGCGCACATAACTCGGCAATGGCAAGGTTTTGTGTGCAGCGGAAAATTCACAAATCGAATAGATTTCACCGCTCGATGTTTTTCGGCCATTGAATTTTTGGCCATACCAGGATGCAATTCCGCGCTGGTCATAATCCTCAGATTGATCAAGCACGTAGTAGGTCTTACCCAGGACGGTATACGGTGATTTATTGCCGTATCTCGCCATGGGTTCCGGCTTTGGCGTTGGCTCGGTTAGCCGGTCGACATCGATTCCGCTGGGCGGCGCACTATCGGAAAGTTCCGGTGCATACAACCCGCCCGCGGTGTAGCGTCTTTCGTCATGTTCGTAAATCGGAGCGCAGGGATCGTGTTTTTCCGAATCCGACATTCGACCTGAAGGCGCATCACTACTTCTGTTGGGTGGCGAATCATGCTGCCTCGGTGAGGGCATCTCATGGGATTTTCGAACCGGCTTGCTGGCGCACCCGACAATAGAAAATGCCAGCAATATTGCCGTGATAGTCCATCTCATTGCGCTGCAGGAATATTTGAAGCAGGAGCGGCGATGGCTTGCGCCAATTGGTAAACCGACATGGCATATAAGGGCGAGCGGTTGTAACGCGTAATCACATAGAAATTATTGAACCCGATCCAGTGCTCGACGCCTTCGCTGCCATCCAGTGTCAGCAAAGTAGCTGGAAGATCGGGAATATTCGATGTCGGGCGATAGCCTTTTTGTGCAAGCTCGGCAAGCGAATACTTTGCCTCGAGCGTTTCGGGTACGAAAGGCAGTGCAGTGCCATCCATGCTGGCACGCACGAACACGGGCTCACCCTTGCGCCAGCCATAACCGACAAAATAATTGGCTACGGAGGAAAATACATCGTCGAGATCGACGAAAAGATTTCTGCGTCCGTCGTTGTCGCCATCCTTTGCATAATTCAGATAGCTCGAAGGCATGAATTGCCCCCAGCCCATAGCGCCGGCATAGCTTCCCTTGAGTTGCTGGATATCGAATTTTTCGACTTTGCTCAGCTCAAACAAGTGCGCCAGTTCGCTCGAGAAAAACGCTTCCCGTTTCGGATAATAAAAACCGAGCGTGTAGAGAGCATCCAATACCTTGTAATTCCCCATGTTGGCGCCGTAGCTGGTTTCCACGCCGATAATGGCTACGATGATTTCCGCCGGCACACCGGTACGATCCTGCACGCGTTGCAATTCAACGCGATGCTCTGCCATGAATTTACGGCCGCCATTGATCCGGGCATCTGTAATGAAAATCGGACGGTAGCTTTTCCAGGGTTTGGCTTCGGCCGGCCGGGTAATCGCATCGATAATGCTTTGGCGATATTGCGCTTGTGCAAGCGTCGCACGAATTTCGTTTTCGGGAATATTGAATTTCTTCGAGGTTTCGGCGATGAACAGTTCGATTTTTTCTTCGGGTCTCAAAGGCGGAATCGCAGCCGCGCTTGTCGTGACCGATGGAGTCGGAGTAATCGCGGCAACAGGTGCTGGCGAGGGTGTTGCAGCAACGACCGGGGCTGCAGGTTCGTTCTTTTTGACTTCGCCGGCACAGGCGGCAAGAAAACAGAGTGAAGCTGCCAATAACGCAATTCGCATAGTTGTGTGACCTGAAGTTTTCGCTAATCTAACATGGCTTGAATAAAGATTTTGTTCAGCCTAGGCACCCAAGAATTTACGGTGGGCTTTCGCCGACATCACAATGCCGAAACCCGCCAGCAGGGAAACGGCCGAAGTGCCGCCGTAACTTAACAATGGCATGGGTACGCCCACGACCGGCAATAGCCCGACCACCATGCCGCCGTTGACCAAGACATACACGGAGAATGTCATTGCCAATGCGCCAACCAGAATGCGTGAATAGCCATCGCGTGCATTGGCGGCAATCCATAGGCAGCGGCCGATAACAAAAATGTAGAGACTGAAAACAAAGATCACGCCGATCCAGCCCCACTCTTCGGACAGAACCGAAAACAAAAAGTCGGTGGTGTGTTCCGGCAGATAATCCAGTTTTGCCTGCGTACTATTGCCCAAGCCTTTGCCAAACCAGCCGCCTGAGCCAATCGCTATTTTCGATTGGATGATATTCCAGCCTGTACCGAGTGGATCGGACTCGGGATAAACGAAAGTCAAAATGCGATTTTTTTGATATTCATGCAGGAATTGCCAGGCGATGGGGAGCGATGCCATGCCGGAACCGACGAAAAGCCCGATTCGCCACCAGTGCATGCCGGCAAGATAGAGCGCAAATGCTCCCGATGCAGCAACCAATAAGCCCGTGCCAAGATCGGGCTGCTGGATAATGAGTGCTGACGGAATGCCGATAATCAAGCCGCAAATGGCAATGCTGGTCCATGATGGCGGAAGTACGACGCGATGCAGATACCAGGCCACCATCATCGGAACGCTCAATTTCAATAATTCGCCTGGCTGTAAATAGAAAAAACCAAGATTAATCCATAAGCGCGCACTGCGACCGGAGCCTACGGCGAATACGACCGGCATCAAGGCAAGAGTGAATGCGAAAATGATCGGCGTCCAGGCGCGGAGACGATGTGGCGGGATGCGGGCAATCAATAACATTGCCACCAGTCCTGCAGCAAATCGTGCGCCCTGTGCCAGGACAAAATGCTGGCCTTCGGCAGCGCCTGCACTGGAGAGCACGATCAGGCTCGTGCTCAAGATCAGCAGCAAACCTATGAGCAGAGGAAAGTCGATGCAATCCATCCAATCGGCGACCCATGCCTGCAACCAGCGGATCATGGCGTGGTATCCGGTGCAGGAGTCGCGGGAACGGGAGCGGCATTGGTCGCCTTGACTGGTTCCGCAGGGGCCTGTGCCGGCGGCAATTTAGGCAGCAGCCAGGCGTCCATCATTTTTCTGGCAATCGGTGCTGCGGTCGTCGCACCAAAACCACCGTGTTCGACAACAACAGCAACGGCGATTTTCGGATTTTCAGCCGGGGCATAACCGATGAACAGGGCTTGGTGTCGCTGGTTCAAGGCAAGCTGGTTCGGATTCAGGCTTATATTCCCTTTCCGGCTAACTTTCTGGGCCGTCCCTGTCTTTCCGGCGATGGTGTATTGCGCGCCGACAGCAATGGCACGTGCGGTACCTCGAGATCCGTTCACGGTTCCCCACATGCCTTCTTTTACAGCATTGATGTGCGCCTGGTCGTTCGCGATTTGTTCGCTGGCGCGCAAGGGCTCTGGCTGCCATTGCCCCTGAAAGCCCTGGCGTTTTGCCTTCAGAAGATGAAGATGGTTGCGCTCACCATTATTGGCCAGTGCTGCAGTCGCTTGTGCCAGTTGGAGTGGCGTCACGATCCACATGCCTTGTCCGATACCCGCGTTCACAGTGTCGCCGGGATACCAGGCCTGCTTGAATCTTTTCTGTTTCGATTCGGGAGAGGGCATGACGCCGGTATTTTCTCCGTAAAGATCAATCCCCGTTTTTTGGCCGAAACCATATTTTTTCATGTAGGCATCGAAGCGTTGGATACCCAGATCCACCGCAAGTTTGTAGTAATAGGTGTTGACCGATTGTGCGATCGATTCCTGCAGGTTTACCCAACCATGACCACCATGATGCGAATCGCGGAAGCCACGCGAAACCCCAGGCAAAAAGAATTCGCCGGTCGAAAGAATTTTATCTTCCGGTTTACGCAGCCCGGACTCGAGACCCGCCAGACCAACGAATGGTTTGATGGTGGAGCCTGGCGGTGTTCCGCCGTGCAGATTGCGATCGAACAGGGGGCGCGATAAATTTTCGGTCAGCGCACGGTAATCGGTATGCGAAATACCGTTGATAAACAGATTGGGATCAAACAGCGGCAGGCTGACCATCGCGAGTATTTCGCCGGTGCGCGGATCGACTGCAACGGCCGCACCTTGAAGTTCACCGAAGGCTTCAATCGTGGTCCTCTGCAAATCGGCGTCGATGCTCAATTGAATGTCGTAACCCGGACTTGCCTGTTGCATGCCGATAGTCTTCAAAGGGCGGCCCTGAGCATTGGTCTCGACGGATTCGTAACCGATTTCGCCGCGCAGGACTTCTTCGTAATATTTTTCCAGGCCGGATTTGCCGGTATGCGACAAGGCAGCGAATTTGCTGTCACCCATTTTTTCAAGATCTTTTGCATCTACGCGGCCGACATACCCGATGACATGGGCAAACATGTTTTCGTAGGGATAGCGCCGCGTAAGATAGGGGACGACTTCCACGCCGGGCAGACGGTAGCGATTGATGGCGAGTTTGGCGCGTTCCTCTTCATTCAAGCGCAGTTTCAATACCACCGGACGAAAACGTCGCGTCGCCTTGCGAGCCTGCTGGAATGCCTCGATGTCTTCGTTTCCGAGCGAAATAATTTTTTTCAGGTCCAGAACCGTTTTATCAATGTCCTCGATTTGCTCCGGCACCAGTTCCAGACGATAGGCCGGAATATTGTCGGCCAGCAATTTTCCGTTCCGGTCGTAAATCAGTCCGCGTGCCGGCACAATCGGGCGCGGCTTGATGCGATTGGCATCCGAACGTAATTGGTATTCCTGATGTTGCAGTACCTGCAGCCTGAAATACCCGAATGCCAAGCCTCCCATCGCCATCGCAATACACAAAAAACCGATGAATGAGCGCCGGCGGAACTGTTCGCTTTCGGCGATATTATTTTTAATACGTTGACGGCGTAAGCTGCGTATCACTTAACTTCTCTCGCGGGCACGCAGACGCAACATATCGATGCCGACGAAAAGCCAAGGCCACACCAGCATTCCGAGTACGGGCGATAGCCAGGCAACCCAGGACAGACCGTGATCATTCACCAGCCAATGCAGCAGGCTCATGATTAGCCGGTCATTCAACAGCAGTGCGAAGACGGCGAGTGCCTGTTGCCACAATGGAAAAAAACGCAGACGGGCACGAAACCGTGATACCAGAAATGCGAGAATCACCAGCCGCAACGCCTGCTCACCCAGCATGCCGCTGGAGAACAAATCCGATAGCAGGCCGTAGATAAATGCCGTTCCAAGACCGGTTTTTTCAGGGGTTTCAAGACACCAGTAGCA
>JAKQKT010000460.1 GCA_029560515.1 Pseudomonadota bacterium | reverse complement strand
GATCACTTTCATCGTGCTGATCTGCGTGGGCATGACCAAGGTGTTGTCGCAGGCGCTCGGCGCGGAAGAATGGATCGTTTTGTCGGGCATCGTGGTGTTCGTATTCGGGTACATGATGTTCGGCGGCGCCAATTCCATGATATATACGAACACCATCCAGGCGCTGACCAAGTTGCTGGTCGCGTTTATATTGCTGGGTTCGGGACTGGAGCATTTCAGTGCGGGCATCGACGGATTCTGGGACAGTCTGGCACAGATCGATCCGAATCTGACCATGGTGACCAACCCTTCAAGTCCGATTTCCCGCGATTTTTTTGAAATTTTCGTGTGCAATTTTATCGTCGGCATCGCCATCGTCTGCCAGCCGCACATCATCACGAAGTCGCCGATGCTGCGCAGCGACCAGGACGTGCGGAAGTACCTGGTGGTTGGACTTACCACCGTGACCATTTTCTTTTTCGTGGTCATCACCGGCTTTTACGCGCGGTTTATGTTCCCTGATTTGCAGGCAAATGGGCAGCCGATCAGACTCGACGGTATCGTATCGGCCTATGTGGTGCGGCGTTTTACGCTGGGTATCGGACTCATTGTGGTAATCGGCCTGGTTTCGTCCGGACTGGCTACGCTGGAAGGGCTGATCCAGTCCATTTCCACGAACATCACATCCGACCTGATCCGGCCGCTGTTCGGGCGTTTTTTCAGCAGCGACCGGCAATACGTTTTGGTCAACCGGATGGTGATTATCCTCCTGGCAGGTGTGGCATTTCTATTGTCGATCAATCAGTTGCGGCATCCCAACCTGAGCGTTGGCATTTTCGCCCAAAACGGGGTTTATGCTTACTTCTCTGCCGCTTTTGTGCCGGTTTTGTTCGGTATTTTTCTGAAAAAAACGCCCACCATCGCTGTCGTCGGGGCTTCCATCACGGCTATACTCGTTCATTTCGGCACTTACTACGGCGGCGTAACGGAATACCTGCAAGGGCCTGTGCGCAACCCGGCGGTGGCAGCCACCTACGCCATACTGGCATCCGTAAGCGTCGGACTATTGCTCTATGTTTCATTCAAAAAACTGGAAGTATGAAAACGGACAAGTCTTCGGGCCGCTGGCTGCTGATGGCATTTTTTATGGTATGCTCTTTTTCAAATTTTGGAAAAGACCTTCAAAATCAATCGTTTATGCAAAAT
>JAKQKT010000441.1 GCA_029560515.1 Pseudomonadota bacterium | reverse complement strand
CCGCGTTCTATCGCATTGGGCGACTCGAACGAAACTGTGAGTACACCATGTCTGAAGCGCCAATCTCCCTATTTTCCGATCTCAAATTGAGCGAACCGCTGATGCGGATTCTCAAAGATATCGGTTACGAATCTCCTTCCCCCATTCAAGCAGCCTGCATCCCCTTAATCCTTGCAGGCGGCGATATCATCGGCCAGGCACAAACCGGCACCGGCAAGACCGCTGCCTTCGCTCTGCCGATCTTGAACAAGATCAATATTCAACAAACCAAGCCGCAGGCTCTGGTATTGGCTCCTACCCGCGAACTCGCGATCCAGGTCGCCGAAGCATTTCAGAAATATGCCAGCCATATGCCGGGCTTTCATGTGCTGCCGATTTACGGTGGTCAAAGTTACGGACCGCAATTGTCGGCGCTGCGTCGCGGTGTTCACGTCGTTGTCGGTACGCCCGGCCGCGTGATCGACCATCTGGACAAGAACACGCTGGACCTGTCGAACATCAAGACATTGGTGCTGGACGAAGCCGATGAAATGTTGCGCATGGGCTTTATTGACGACGTCGAAAGCATCCTGAAAAAAATGCCTGCCGTTCGCCAAACCGCATTGTTCTCGGCAACAATGCCGTCGGCGATCAAACGCATTGCACAAACGTATTTGAAAACGCCTTCGGAAATTACCGTCGAAGCGAAAACCCGCACCGCCGACAATATCCGCCAGCGTTTCTGGATGGTCAGCGGCTTGCACAAGCTCGATGCACTCACCCGCATTCTGGAAGCCGAAACGTTTGACGGCATGATTATTTTCGCGCGCACCAAACTCGGTACCGAAGAACTGGCTGAAAAATTGTCGGCACGCGGTTTCTCTGCCGCCGCCATCAATGGCGATATCCAGCAAGCGCAGCGCGAACGCACCATCCAAAACCTGAAAGACGGCAAGATCGACATTCTGGTCGCGACTGATGTCGCCGCCCGTGGTCTCGACGTGGATCGCGTCAGTCACGTCATCAACTTCGATGTGCCATATGACACGGAATCCTACGTCCACCGCATCGGCCGCACCGGTCGTGCCGGACGCAGCGGTGATGCGATTATCTTCATCACCCCGCGTGAGCAAAGTCTGCTGCGCAATATCGAGCGTCATACCAAGCAGCCGATTACCCCGATGGAATTGCCGACGCTGGAAGACATCAACACTGTCCGCATTACCAAGTTCAAGGACCAGATCGCCGAAACCATCGCGGCGGGTGGCTTGAGCTTGTTCCAATCGGTAGTGGAAGATTTCGAACGCGAGAAGAATATTCCCGCCATCGAAATTGCCGCCGCATTGGCAAAAATGGCGCGCGGCAAAGTACCGCTGGTGATGGAAAAACAAAAACGCGAACCAAAACCGGAAGTATCACCAAGCAATCGTCCTTCGCGTGCAGACCGATTCGCACACGAGGAAAAACGTCCGCGTAGCGAGCGTTTCGAGCGCAGCGAACGTCCGGCAATGCCAAAGAAAGAACGCGTTGCCCGTGATGCCGACGTCGGCAAGGAAACCTACCGTATCGAAGTCGGACACGACCATGGCGTGAAACCGGGCAATATCGTCGGCGCCATCGCCAATGAAGCCGGTCTGGATGCAAAACACATCGGCCGCATCGAAATTTTCGAAGACCACACCATCCTGGATTTGCCGGAAGGCATGCCAAAAGACGTGCTGACGCATCTGAAAACCGTGTGGTGCGCAGGCCAGCAATTGCGCATCACCAAGGACAGCGAAAAGCCGGATACCGAAGGCAAGAAATCCGGCGCTAAAAAACCTTACGGTTCGGATCGTCCGGGCGGCAAGTCGTTCAAGCCAAAGCGTGACTTCGGCGATAGTCCGTTCAAATCGGGCAAGCCGGGTGCGCATCGCAAAGGTCCTCGTTCCGCGTAATTTTTGCGATGGCAAGAATCCTTATGCCACTGCCGTCGATGGATTTCGATCCAACCGAAAGCGCAGTGCCATTTCGGATCTTGAAGCAACGGGGACATGAATTCGTTTTTACCACGCCGGATGCAAGACCGGCCCAGGCGGATCAACGAATGATTAATGGAAACGGTCTCGGGATACTGAGGCCGTTTTTTATTGCCGATAAAAACGGTCGCATGGCCTATGCCGAAATGCAGAAGTCAGCAGAATTTTTATCGCCGATTGCCTACGCCGACATCGACATCAAATCGTTCGATGCCATTTTGCTGCCCGGTGGTCATGCGCAAGGCATGAAGCCGTATCTGGAATCAACCCAACTTCAGGGACTGATAAGTAAACACTTCGAAGCAGGTAAACCGACTGCCGCGATATGCCATGGCGTCGTCTTGGCGGCACGCAGTCTTCGCACCGATGGCAAGTCGATGCTGCATGGCTTCAAGTCCACCGCCCTTCTACAAAAGCAGGAAATGCTGGCCTGGCAGATAACGCGTAGCTGGCTTGGAAATTACTACCGGACGTATGACCAAAGCGTACAGAGCGAAGTGACTGCAGCACTTGCGAAGCCGGAGGATTTCCTTGAAGGCCCGATGCCTTTGACACGCGATAGCGAGAACAACCTCAAGCCCGGCTTTATCGTACAAGACCGACATTATCTGTCTGCTCGGTGGCCCGGTGATGCGCATCGATTGGCGCTTGAATTACACACAATGCTGTAGGTGCATCACGCGTTTCATGCGACATCCACCAAAGCCCCTCCGGATGCTAGGTGGAATCGCCAAGATCGGGTGGTTCCATCCTACTTCACTTTCAAAAAACTCTCTCACCCCCGAATGCTCTTGTCGGGGGCCCCGTGACTTCATAGATCACGGCAACGACACTAGATCCTCGCCAACGTAGGGGACGACCGAATATTTTTTTCACGAACAGATAACTTGCGTGAATCCTTCCCGGTTTAGAATCGAGACATTCTTCACCTGAGCCAGGAATACCCATGAGCAACCAACATCGCGCCCTGCATCTAGCCGCCCGTCCACAGGACGAACCGAAAGACAGCGACTTCGAACTTCGTACAAAAGACCATGCCGCATTAAGCGATGGTCAGGTCCGGATTGATGTCCGCTATATTTCGATTGATCCCGCCATGCGCATCTGGATGACCGAACAAAAATCCTACTGGCCACCGGTGGAAATGGGCGCGGTGATGCGTGCATCGGCGATTGGCGTCGTTTCCGAATCGAAGAATGAAAAGTTTGCCGTCGGTGCCTGGGTGACCGGCATGATGGGCGTGCAAAACAGTCTGGTCAGTGACGGCAAGGGCATGCGTGTTTTTGATGCCGCGCAATTACCCGACCCGGCATGGGCACTGAGTGTCTTTGGTGGTACCGGTTTGACGGCATGGTTTGGTTTGACCGAAATCGGCAAACCGCAAGCAGGTGAAACTGTCGTCGTCTCTGCTGCTGCAGGTGCAGTCGGTTCAACAGTTGTGCAAATCGCGAAAAACCTTGGCTGCCGCGTGATCGGTATTGCCGGTGGCCCCGAAAAATGCGCCTTCGTGAAAAATGAGCTCGGTGCCGACGAGGTGATCGACTATAAAAACGACAATATCTCCGATGCCTTGAAAGCCCATTGCCCGGACGGTATCGACGTCTATTTCGACAATGTCGGCGGCGAGACTCTGGATGCCGTGCTGAAGCGCCTTAAGTTGAAGGCCCGCATCGTATTGTGCGGTGGTATATCGCAATACAACGCCGGCAAGGATGCTCGCGGCCCGGTAAATTACCTATCTTTAATTTCCGCCCGCGGCAAGATGGAAGGTTTCGTGATCATCGATTATCTCGATCGCGCGCAGGAAGCCATCGCAGCACTGGGTGCCATGACGGCACAGGGAAAAATGAAAAGCAAACTCGATATCGTCGAGGGTCTTGAAAACTTTCCGGAAGCATTACGCCGCGTGTTGACCGGCAAAAATTACGGAAAGCAGCTGGTAAAAATCTGATCGGCCTGCTCCGATCCAGCAAAAACAAAAAAAGCCGGAATAAATCCGGCTTTTTCTTGTTTCGCTAATGGCATGCAAGTCGAATCAGAGTCCGATGTGCGATTTACATGCTGAGCCAGGCCTCCGTCATTGTCTTGAACAATAACTCCTTGTGCGGACGAAGCAGCTCGACATTCGCACGCACGGCTTCGCTTTCGGGCCCTTGCATGGCGTCTCCGATCACTTCACCGCCGGGAATATTTTGCTTCATCGATTCAGCCGCAGCCTCTTTCGCCTTGGCAATGGCATCGTTGACGGCAGCATCCACTGAAGGATTCTCACCCGCTGTAGTTGCTGTGGCATCGGGCGCACTTGTCGTGGCTGGTGCTGGAACATCCACCGCGATATAGGGCAATGCCGCACTGACTTGATCGCGAATCCAGCGATACTCGGCCAGGGACATGTTCTGTACATTTAATGCCGCAACCTGCGCCTGCTTGGCTTTTGCCATCAGACTTGTCATGTCGGCGAAGGCTCCCATCACGTCTTTTGCACTGGGGTCGGATTTCCCGTCTTGCTCACCCATCTTCTTGTATTTCTCTTCCATCGAATCGAAATCGGGACCCATCTTGTCCGAGATCGTTCGCTGAATCGTGATGAAGGCATTGACCTGCGCTGCCGAAAGTTTTCCATCCGCAGGCGCCGTGAATGCCGCTTGATTTTTCACTGCCTGCTCGGCTTCACCGATTTTCTGCAGATCGCCAACCTGATTCATCAAATCACCACCGGATGCCGACAATGGTCGCCAGACAAACCAATACCCCGCTCCGCAAACGACGACCACCAGTATCAAGCCAGTGATCAGACAGCCGATTAGCCACTTTTTCATCATGTTTCTCCCGTGAACAAGCCGCCACTATACGAAAAAAACCGCGAATCGGCATGGGAGCCGCTAAAATGCCGGCAATGAAACCATCATCTGAATTCCATGGCTGAAAATTCTCTATTCGATGCCGTGATCATCGGCGGTGGTGCCGCAGGCCTGATGTGCGCCATTGCAGCCGGCCAACGTGGGCGGAAGGTGCTGGTGATCGAACATGCCAATCGCTGCGGCAAGAAAATCCTGATGTCCGGTGGCGGCCGCTGCAATTTCACCAACACCGGCACTACGCCCGCCAACTACCTTTCCAATAATCCGCACTTCTGCAAATCGGCATTGGCAAGATACACCCCGCAGCATTTCATCGACATGGTGGAACGCCACGGCATTGCCTATCACGAAAAAGAACTGGGGCAATTATTCTGCGACGATTCGTCCAAGCAGATTGTCAAAATGTTGCTGGACGAATGCGAATGGGCAGGCGTTCGGATCAACACATCCTGTTCGGTGGACAGCATCGGTAAGAAGGGCGATTCGTTCCTGATCCGTACCTCGCAGGGAAATATCGAAGCAAGAAAATGCGTCATCGCCAGCGGTGGCCTGTCGATTCCAAGCATGGGCGCCAGTGGCTTTGGTTACGAGATCGCCAGACAATTTGGCCACCAGGTATTACCGACGCGCGCCGGTCTTGTGCCGTTGACACTTACCGGAAAACCACAGGAACAACTGGCGGATTTAAGCGGTTTGTCGATTCCGGTGGAAGTGACATGCGGCAAAACGAAATTCAGGAATGCGATGCTGATTACCCATCGCGGCTTGAGTGGTCCTTCCATTTTGCAAATTTCATCCTATTGGCAACCGGGGCAGCCCTTGCATGCCGACTTGTTGCCCGATGTTGATGCCCATGAATTTTTGCAGATTCAGCTGGCAAAACACCCGGCCGCCGAATTGAAAAATTGTCTGGCGGATGTATTGCCAAAACGTTTTGCGCATCGTCTTTGCGAAATCCAATTGGAAAACAAGCCGATGAAGCAATACACGCCAAAACAATTGCAAAGCATCGCCGAGGTGCTAAACCGGTGGCCGATCGTGGCAAGTGGCACCGAAGGCTACCGCACGGCAGAAGTGACGCTTGGTGGTGTCGATACCCGGGAATTGTCATCGAGCACGATGGAATCCAGTCTGGCATCGGGTTTGTATTTTATCGGCGAAGTCGTCGATGTCACCGGCCATCTCGGCGGCTACAACTTCCAATGGGCCTGGGCTTGCGGGCATGCCTGTGGTTCCGCACTGTGAGCTGATGCGGACAAAATCCCTCTTTGTTCCTGACAAATAATTAACCATTGCAATGCTATTTTGCAGAGCATACTTAACAGTATGGCAAAACCGCTGCCGGGAAATCCTGTATTCCCGGACACACTCATACCATTCAACGGAAACTCTATGCCCTCCTACCATGTACCCTTGCGCGACATGCGTTTCGTGATGTTCGAATTGCTCGATGCACAAACCGTACTCAATCAGATGCCGGCCTATGCCGATCTCGATGCGGACACGATCAACGCCGTGCTGGAGGAAGGCGCGAAGTTTGCCGAAAACATTGCTTTCCCGCTGAATCAATCGGGCGATCTCGAGGGCTGTACCTTTCACGGCAATGGCGTGGTGACAACACCGAAAGGTTTCAAGGAAGCGTATCGGCAGTTCTCTGAAGCCGGCTGGCCGGCACTGAGTTGCGACGTCAATTACGGCGGCCAGGGCTTGCCGCGTCTGTTGAATAATCGCCTGTATGAAATGATGAATTCTGCAAACCAGGCCTGGCTGATGTATTCGGGTCTCTCGCACAGTGCGTATGAATGCCTGATGGCGCACGGCACCCAGCAGCAAAAGGATTTGTATCTGCCGAAAATCGTTTCAGGCCAGTGGAGCGGCACGATGTGCCTGACCGAGCCGCACTGCGGAACCGATCTGGGCTTGTTGAAAACGAAAGCCGAACCTGCCGCCGATGGTAGCTTCACCATTACCGGCACGAAAATATTCATTACCTCTGGCGAACATGATGTCGCCGAAAACATTCTGCATTTGGTGCTGGCACGACTGCCCGATGCACCTGCAGGCAGCAAGGGCATTTCGCTTTTCCTCGTGCCCAAATTCATTCCGGATGCGAAAGGCGATATCGGCGAACGCAACACAATTTATGCCGGTTCGATTGAACACAAGATGGGCATTCATGGCAATGCGACCTGCGTGATGAATATCGATGCCGCACGCGGCTGGCTCATCGGCGAACCACACAAAGGTCTGGCGGCGATGTTCGTGATGATGAATTCGGCACGGCTAGGTGTCGGCATGCAAAGCCTGGGATTGGCTGAAACGGCACATCAAAACGCTACCGCCTATGCCAAAGATCGTCTGCAAGGTCGCTCGATGACCGGCGTAAAAAATCCGGAGAAAGCGGCCGACCCGATTCTCGTGCATCCCGATGTTCGCCGCATGCTGTTGACTTCGCGAGCCTACACCGAAGCGGGCCGCGCATTGACGACCTGGATCGCGCTACTGATTGACCAAGAGGAGTCCGGTCTTGATGCCGAGATAAAAAAACATTCGGAGGATATCGTCAGTCTGCTGACGCCGGTCGTGAAAGCTTTTATCACCGATCATGCTTTTGAAACCACCAACCTGTGCCTTCAGGTATTCGGCGGACACGGCTACAT
>JAKQKT010000421.1 GCA_029560515.1 Pseudomonadota bacterium | reverse complement strand
ACGATTTCGGCGTGAAGCGCAATATCCTGCGCATGCTGGCGGATCGTGGCTGCAAGATTACCGTAGTGCCGGCACAAACATCGGCCGAGCAAGTGTTCGCCGAAAAGCCCGATGGTATTTTCCTGTCGAATGGTCCCGGCGATCCGGCACCATGCGATTACGCGATCACTGCGATCAAACAATTTATCGCTGCAAAAATTCCGATGTTCGGCATTTGCCTTGGCCACCAATTGCTCGGTTTGGCCTCCGGTGCACAAACTCTGAAAATGAAATTCGGCCATCACGGCGCGAATCATCCAGTGATTGATCTGGATACCGGTCGCGTCATGATCACCAGCCAGAACCATGGCTTCGCGATTGACGAAACCACCATGCCGGGAAATGTCCGGGTGACGCATCGCTCGCTGTTCGACAATTCCAATCAGGGCATTGCCCTGACCGATGCACCGGCCTTCAGTTTCCAGGGCCATCCCGAAGCAAGCCCCGGCCCGCACGATGTTGCCGGATTGTTTGACCAGTTTGTTGCAATGATGGAAGCCCGCTAATGCCAAAACGTACCGACATAAAATCCATTCTCATCATCGGAGCAGGTCCGATCGTGATTGGTCAGGCTTGCGAGTTCGACTACTCCGGTGCGCAAGCGTGTAAAGCGCTGCGCGACGAGGGCTATCGCATCATCCTCGTGAACTCGAATCCCGCGACAATCATGACCGATCCGGAAATGGCAGATGCGGTTTATATCGAGCCGATCAATCCCGATACCGTCGAGCGCATCATCGCGAAAGAAAGACCCGATGCCTTGCTGCCTACCATGGGCGGTCAAACCGCATTGAATTGCGCACTCGACATGGCCGATGCCGGCACGCTGGAAAAATACGGCGTTGAGCTGATCGGCGCTTCGCGTGAAGCGATCCGCATGGCGGAAGATCGTGAATTATTCCGCGTCGCCATGAAAGAGATTGGTCTGGAATGTCCGAAGGCCGAAGTCGCCCGCACATTGGAACAAGCGATCGAAATCCAAACCAAAGTTGGTTATCCGACCATCATTCGCCCAAGCTTTACCCTCGGCGGCAGCGGCGGCGGCATTGCCTACAACCGCGAAGAATTGATCGAGATCGTCAAGCGCGGCCTCGATCTTTCACCGACGAGTGAAGTGCTGGTTGAAGAATCGGTGCTTGGCTGGAAAGAATTCGAAATGGAAGTGGTTCGTGATAAAGCGGACAACTGCATAATCGTTTGCTCCATTGAAAATCTTGATCCGATGGGCGTGCATACCGGCGACTCCATTACCGTCGCGCCGGCACAAACTCTCACAGATAAGGAATATCAGCGCCTGCGGGATGCTTCGATTGCCGTGCTGCGTAAAATCGGCGTGGATACCGGCGGTTCCAACGTCCAATTTGGTATCAATGCACAAGATGGTCGCGTTGTTGTGATCGAAATGAATCCGCGTGTATCCCGTTCTTCCGCCCTGGCATCGAAAGCGACGGGTTTTCCGATTGCAAAGATTGCGGCGAAATTGTCGGTCGGTTATACGCTCGATGAATTGCGCAACGATATTACCGGTGGTGCTACGCCGGCCTCGTTCGAACCGAGTATTGATTACGTCGTCACCAAAATCCCACGCTTTGCCTTTGAAAAATTCCCGAGCGCCGATGCGCGTCTGACCACGCAAATGAAATCGGTCGGCGAAGTGATGGCAATGGGGCGCACGTTCCAGGAATCCTTGCAAAAAGCTTTGCGTGGCCTGGAAATCGGCAAGGTCGGGCTTGACCCCACCGATGATGCCGAGCAGGGTGAAGA
>JAKQKT010000407.1 GCA_029560515.1 Pseudomonadota bacterium | reverse complement strand
ACACCCGAAAGGGGTGTTCGTCTGTTTTTTCACGGAAATGTGGGAGCGGTTTTCGTTCTACGGAATGAAAGCGCTGTTACTGCTTTATCTTATCCAGCATCACAAATTCGGCGACTCCGTCGGTCTCGACGTACTCGGTGCCTACGGCGGTTTGGTCTACTGCATTCCGGTCTTCGGCGGCATGCTGGCTGATCGTTATCTGGGTATGCGTAAAGCGGTGATCTTCGGAGGGTTGTTACTGGTCTGCGGCCATATTGGCATGGCGGTTGAAGGCAACACAGCCACTTTGGTCAACGGAACGATGGTGCGTGATGAAGGCGCACTGCAGGTTTTCTACCTGTCGCTGTCATTGATCATCATGGGTGTGGGGTTTCTGAAACCCAATATTTCCACGATTGTCGGCAAGCTGTATGCACAAGATGATCCACGCCGTGATTCGGGCTTCTCGCTGTTCTACGCGGGCATCAATCTCGGTGCGCTGTTTGCGTCATTGGTTTGCGGTTACCTCGGCCAGACGTTCGGCTGGAAATACGGCTTCGGTGCCGCTGGTATTGGCATGATTCTCGGCCTGCTGCAATTTCTCTGGGGTCAGAAATATCTTCATGGTCATGCCGAACCACCACAGCCTTTACAGCGTTCAAAAGAATTTTCGATTTATGCCGGTGCGATTGCCGGATTACTGCCTTTGGCCGGCCTGATGTGGGCAGTCGCAAACGGTGCATTCAAACTACCCGGCGACATTTCGCTGGCACTGGGCCTGATGATTCTGGTGATGATCGGCGTACTGATCTGGTTCATGTGGTTCATCCTGAGCAAATGCACGCCGGTACAACGCCACCAGATGATTTCCCTAATGACACTGATTTTCATGTGCCTGGTGTTCTTCGTTTTATACGAGCAAACCTACGGTAGCTGGGTCACGTTTACCGACCGCTTGCTGACCAAGGACATCGCGCCTTCCATGGTGCATGCGCAATCGCAAATTGTTTGGTCGAATGACTGGATGTCTAACTTCAGCATGTTCCTGAAAACCGTTCCGTGGTCGATTGTTTCACTGCTGCTGGCACCGGCCTCCTTCATGTTGGCGGCAACGCTCTCGGATCGAAACCCGGCATCGAAAGCACCTAAATTATTATTTGCCGGTGCTTTCGCATTGATGCTGATTTTCCTGATTCGCGACTCGGTGGTGTTGCCACAAACCGGCGGCTCGCTGACCTATCTGGGAGCAATGTTCCTGGTGTTGTTGGCGCCAATATTCACAGGCTTATGGGGCTGGCTGGACAAAGTGGGCGCCGACCCCTCGAAGCCTATTAAAAGCGCGCTGGGCTTGATGTTTGCAGGCTTGAGTTTCATCCCGCTCGCCATGGCTGCGCAACAAACCGGCGCAAGCGGAGAACAGGCAAGCGTCTGGTGGCTGGTGTTGGCTTATTTCATTCTTGAAGTAGGCGAAATGTGTTTATCGCCGGTGGGACTGTCGGCCGTTACGCAATTATCCATGCCGCGTGTCGTTAGCCTGATGATGGGCACCTGGTTTCTGGCAACGGCTTTCTCTGAAACATTGGCCGCTCTGTTTGGAAAACTGGCAGCCATTGAAATCGAAGATGGCGGCACACTGGTTCAACACAGTGCCGAATGGACATCGGCGGCCGCCAAATACGAACACCTCTTCTGGCTGATGATGTGGATCGGACTCGGTTTCGCCGCCCTGGCATTTATTGCATCCCCCTTGATCAAGCGAGGAATGCATGGCGTGAAATAAGCCATACATCATCATGCATAAAAAAACGGCACCGCAAGGTGCCGTTTTTATTGATACAGGATTTTTTGTTTTTACTTGGCTTGACTGCCGGAACCGATATTCCTGTCCAAAAAGGCAAGCAGCCGATTGGCAAAATCGAGACGATTTTTCATCAGGTAATTGCCGTGGCCTTCTTTTTCATAGATGACCAGTTCGACCGGCTTGTTCAATCTTTTCAGTGCGTCATTCATCATTCTGGAATGGGCAACGGGTGCGACATCGTCTTCATCACCGGCAGCGAGCAATACCGGAATCTGGATCTTGTCCGCCATCTTGTTGGGTGAATTGGCTGCCGTTGCCGACGAACCGAACCAGCGATCCATCCTGGCTTTTCCGTAATTGGAATCAGCTGCACCATCCGTGTAAGTTTTCGCCAGATCATAGACACCCACATTGCCGACTGCGCAGGCATACAGGTTGGGCTCTTTGACAGCCCCCATCAAGGCTGCGTAGGCACCGTAACTGGCTCCGTAGATGCAAATGCGTTTTGGATTCGCAAGGCCCTGCGCAATCGCCCATTTTGTGGCATCGGTAAGGTCGTCCTGCATGGCACCGCCCCACTGGCCATAGCCACTGACTTCAAAATTCCGGCCATGGTTGCCCGAGCCACGGAAGTTCACTTGCAGGACGGCATAACCTCGATTGGCAAGCAGCTGCACCTCGCGATCCAGGCCCCACTCATCGGCTTCACCGAAAGGGCCGCCATGCACATTGATGACCAGCGGCAGATTTTTGCCATCGCTACCTTTCGGCAGAGTCAGTAAACCATTCAAAGGCATGTTATCGCGCGCCGTAAACTTGACCGGCTTGGTATTGCTCATCAGGTCAGGATCCAGATCGGGAGATCCGGAGGCGAGATAGGTGGCATCCTTCGTCTTCAAGTCATACAAATAATAATCACCGGAATTGGTATCGGAATAGACGTAATACAGACCAAGATTCCCGTCCTTGGTGAAGGATGTCGGAACTACGGCAGCACCAGGAAAGCTGGCCTGCATGCCACGCAGTACTTTCGCATAAGGATTTTCCGGATTGACGTATCGGTACTTCGGAATGCCATCCAGATAGCGAATGGCGTAAACACCACCGTCAAGCGGCGAAGACAAGGCGAATTCAGGATCTACCGTGTCATCCTTGAACAGCAATTTTCTTTCCTTCGTTACGGTATTGAACTCGTAAACGGCATCTGGACCCGTCTCTTCCTCGATCTTCAAATACGCAATCACGCCGTCGGCAGAGTAAGCGATGGGCTCGACGTTGAGGGAAGTTTGCTGTTGGTTGTTGATGACAGTCCAATCTTTGCTTTCGCTCTCGCGGTAATACATCGTGGTGTCGAGGAATTCGTTCAAGCTGGTCGCGAAACGCACGTCGCCTTTATTGTCGCTGTAGAAGTCAACGTTTTTCCCGGGCGCGCGAGTCGGCACTTCGGTCAGCTTGCCGGTATTCACGTTCATGCGGGCGACCTGGTATTCGTTCCAGGTATCGTTGAAAAGCAACACGAGCGCACGGTTATCGTCGTAACGCAGGGTGTCGAGAACAGCCAATACGTAGTAGCTGTCGAAATGCGTGCTGGGCGCCGAAAAATTATCCACCCGACCCTGACCACTGCCATCGGCATTCACTGAAAACACGCCTCGTGTTCCGCGCGGTGAACTGAGACGCCCCTGCTTTTTCGCAGCGGTAAACAGCACACGTTTGTCGTTCACCCAATCAAACCATTTCACGTGGGCTTTTTCTTCCAGTACGACCTTGCCAGTAACCGACAAATTGTCGCGACGAAGAATAACCAGAACGGTACGATTCTCTGCTGGCAGTGTTGCCGCCAGAAACTCCCCCGTGGGCGACAGCTTGATGTCCTCGAACTGATTCAATGCGAGGAATTTCTCGACCGGAATAGTCTCGACTGCTACCGCATTGCCAGAAATACCTATACCGCCGAGCATCAGGCAGAGGCTAAAAAATGTTGAACGCATAAATATATCCATTATTGATGGTTGCGAAAGACGGTAATTTGCCGATTGTTCGCGAGTGTCGGCATGATACGTGCTTTGACATCCAAAAACGAAAACGGCATCCATTGGATGCCGTTTTGTGGTCTGTGTTCAGGATTTAATTTGCCTTGACCTGCTGGCCGCCAGAACCTATGTGTTTGTTCAGGAATCCGAGCAGTCGCTGGTAAAAATCGATCTGATTCTTGAGCAGAAAATTGCCGTGCCCCTCGCCATCGTAAATCACCATTTCGGATTGTTTTCCGGCTTTGAGCAAGGCAGCGTGCATCATTTCGGTATGTTTCGGTGCAGCACGCGCGTCTTCACGGCCTGCCGCGAGGTAAACCGGAGCCTTGATGCGATCAACCAATTTATTCGGCGAGATCGAATCGAGATCTTTATGACCCAGGGTTTCATCAAGAAAATTCTCGCCCGACTTTGATTCGGGAATATCACCCGTGTGGTACATCGCCGTCATGTCATAAACACCCACATTGCCGAATGCGCAGCGGTAAAGGTCCGGCTCTTTGGCAACCGCCATGATTGACGAATAACCGCCGTAGCTTGCACCGTACATGCAAATGCGATTTTTGTTTGCAATACCTTCACTGATTGCCCAGCGTGTGGCATCAGTCAAATCATCCTGCATGGTACGGCCCCATTGCTTGTAGCCCAGATGCATGAAGCTGCGTCCGTAGCCACCAGAACCACGGAAGTTGATTTGCAGTACCGCATAACCATTTGCAGCAAGAATCTGGACGTCCGGGTTATAACCCCAATCATCTTTCGGTCCAAACGGGCCGCCATGCGGGTTTACCACCAAGGGTAAATTCTTGCCGTTGCTACCCACGGGAACCGTCAAGAAACCACTGATCGGCGTACCGTCTCTCGCAATGAAATAAATCGGCTCCATTTTTGCCAGCATTTCCGGCTTGAACCAGGCATTCTTGCTGACCAGATATTCCAGCTTGTTCTTAGTCCGATCAAAAAGGTAAAAATCTCCTGGTACATTGTCGGCATAACCAATTACCAAGGCCAGATTGCCGTCGGCGGTGTAGGAAGTCGGCGACATAACCTGAGAGGGCAAAGTCTTTTGCAGACTAGCGTGCATCACCGCAAACGGATTTTCCGGATCGAAATAATCATAACGCGGCTTTCCATCGTCGTAAGCGATGCCGTACATGCCACCATCAACCGGGGACCTTAAATAACCGGCAGGATCAACATTGTCGTCTTTGCGTAACAAGCTCATTTTTTTTGTTGTATCGTCGAAGATGTAGACGCCGTTGGGGCCTTCTGCTTCTTCGGATTCAAGATAGACGATTTTACCATCGGCAGAAAACCCTGCCGATGTGACGGATTTTTCGGTAACGGCTTCATCATTGATCAGTTCCCAATCCGACTTGTCGTCCTTGCGATAATAGGTCTTGGAACGATTGTCACTGCCTGCACCGGTTACCAGTCTTACGTGACCCAATGGATCAGCAGCAAAACTGCCATTGCGAACGGGTGACTTCACGACCGTAATATATTTGCCGGTATTCACATTCATTTTGGCGACTTGACTGGTACCTCCCTCACCGCGAATGGTGACCAATACATAGTCATCCACTTTCAGCAGCGTGCTGAGGAGCGAGGCAGAAACAAATCGGCTGCCGCTGGCTGAAGAGCGGGCGCCGACCAGCGCATTGCCCTGTCCCTTGCCATCTGCATTGACACCATATATTTCGCCGAACGAGGTTGGCCTTTCCAGCTCACCGGCTTTTTCACCAATGGAGAACAAAATCCTGTTGGGATTCACCCAGTTAAAACCGACAACATAGGTGTCTTTGGGCAGTACGACTTTCCCGGTCAGTTTCATGTCGGACCGGCGCAGGATAACCAGACTTGAGCCGTCGTCTTTCGGAATGGTGGCGGCAAAATATTCGCCTGTCGGAGAAATGCTCATGGTTCCGAATACATCTCGCTTCAGGAACTGCTCCAACGGAATCGGTGCTTTCACTTGAGCATTTACATGGACCGGACTGAGGCCAAGCAATGCTATGGCCAGACCGGATAAAAATTTATTCATAAAAAACCCCTGTGTTGAAACGAAAATTAAACACCGCAAGCAAATTCGCCTGCTGATCATACAAAGCTATTTGCGCTTATGGCTGTGCCATTAGTTCTAGCTGCCGGATGCTGAATTCAGCAACATGAAATCAAACCATCTCCGCCAATACCTGATTCAAGCCCAGCCGCCAGTTAGGAAGTCGCATGCCGAAATCTGTTTCAAAACGGCTGCAATCCAGTCGTGAATACATGGGGCGCCGGGCCTTGGTGGGATATTCATTGCTCGGAATTCCCACCAACCTCGGAGCCTTATCAAGCACGCCTGCCGACAGAGCTTCCTGATAAATCGTCTGGGCAAATTGATGCCAGCTGCATTCCCCTTCAGCGGCAACATGCCAGGTACCACTGGCATCGAAATTCTTGCTGACGGCCAAAGCAGTTGCTGCTGCCAACCAGCGGGCCGGTGTCGGCGAACCGATCTGGTCATTGACGATTCTCAACTCGTCACGTTCTTTCGCCAATTTCAGCGCAGTACGCAGGAAATTCTGCCCGCGTGCGGCATAAAGCCATGCAGTTCGAAAGATGAAATGCGAGCAATCCGCTTCACGAATCGCCAGCTCGCCTGCGAGCTTTGTCTTGCCATACACGCTTACCGGTGCGGTCGGATCGTCTTCGCGAATCGGTCGCAACAAAGTACCGCTGAAAACATAATCGGTCGAGTAGTGAACCAATTTGCTTTTGTTTGCCTTGCAGGCCAGAGCGAGTTCGGCGACAGCATCCGCATTCACGCGTTGCGACAGGGCGGGCTCGTCTTCGGCGCGATCCACCTGGGTATGGGCAACGGCATTGAGCACAAGATCCGGTTTTTCATGCTGCACAAGCCGCTCCAGATCGCCCGGTTTTTCGAAATCGATTTTAGTGCAGGCATTCCCGCCCGGCAGCAGGCCGCTATAGGTGCAGGCAATAATTTCTCCGAGCGGTGCAAAAGCGCGGTGCAACTCGAATCCAACCTGACCATCTGCACCCAGTAACAAGATTTTCATGCTTCCACTCTTGGCAATTTTTCCGGCGCAATATCACATAAAAACGGGGCTTTGGCATCCTTGCCGGAAAGCAAAGGCTTGCCGACAGGCCAGTCGATGGCCAACTCGGCATCATCCCATCGCAGGCTGGCGTCACATTCGGGATCATACATTTCGGTACACAGGTAGCTGAAGAGTACGCGCTCGCTGAGCGCCAGGAAGCCATGCGCGAAACCGGGCGGAATCCAGAACTGGCGCTTATTGTCAGCCGAAAGAATTACCGATTCCCAGTGCCCGAACGTGGGGGAACCGCGTCGAATATCCACCGCAACATCGTACACCTCGCCTTCAAGCACATGGACCAGCTTCCCCTGTGGTTTTGGCCATTGATAATGCAGGCCACGCAGTACGCCGCGTGCCGACGAGGAAACATTGGATTGTGTGAATTCAAGATTCAATCCCAGGCCAGCAAAGACTTGCTTGTTCCATGTCTCGTAAAAAAAACCGCGTTCGTCGGCGAATACCTTTGGCTCCAGTACCAGACAACCAGGTAAACGGGTCTCTATCACTCTCATTCCGCCGCACCGTATTCGAGCAAGGCAAGCAGATATTGTCCGTAGCCATTCTTCGACAAGGGGGCCGCCAATTTTTTCAATTGGTCGGCATCGATCCAGTGATTGAAGTAGGCGATTTCCTCGGGACAGCAAACACGTAGTCCCTGGCGTTGTTCGATGGTTTCGATGAAGTTCGACGCCTGCAGCAGCGACTCGTGCGTACCGGTATCCAGCCAGGCATAACCTCGTCCCATTTTCTCGAGTCGCAGATTCGCCTGTTGCAGGTAAAGCCGGTTCAAATCGGTAATTTCCAGTTCACCCCGCGCGGATGGCTTCAATTGTGCGGCCAGCTCCGGCGCACGCCCATCATAAAAATACAGGCCGGTGACGGCGTAATGGGATCTCGGCTTTTCGGGTTTTTCCTCGAGACCAACCACATGCCCGGAATCGTCGAATTCCGCGACGCCGTAACGTTCCGGATCACGTACCCAGTAGCCGAATACGGTTGCGCCATCTATCTGCGCATCGGCCTTGCTCAGCAATAAATTAAGGCCTTGCCCGTGAAAAATATTATCGCCCAGTACCAGGCAGCATGGAGCGCCGGCAAGGAAATCCTTTGCGATCAACAAGGCCTGTGCAAGACCGTCAGGGGAGGCCTGCACGGCGTATTCGATCTTCATGCCCCATTGCGTGCCATCCCCCAGCAGGCGCTTGAACTGTTCCTGCTCGTGCGGTGTATTGATGACCAGCACTTCACGAATACCCGCCTGCATCAATACCGCGAGCGGATAGTAGATCATCGGTTTGTCGTACACCGGCAGGAGCTGTTTACTCACGGCCTGGGTAATGGGATATAGGCGCGTTCCGGATCCACCGGCGAGAATGATTCCCTTGCGTTTCATGCCGACACTCCCTGTCCAATTCGTTCCAGCCGGTAACTGCCGTCGAGCACATGCTTTACCCAGTCCTGGTGATCGAGATACCACTGCACGGTAAGTTCCATGCCCTGCTCGAAATTCACCGTCGGCTGCCAGGACAATTCTTTCCTGATTTTTGCAGCATCGATCGCATAGCGACGATCATGGCCGGGCCGGTCTTTCACGAACACCTTCTGGTTCGCATAAGATTCGCCATCGGCACGCGGGCGTCTGGAATCGAGTATCGAACAAATGGCATCCACGACGGCAATATTTTCACGCTCGGCATCACCACCAACGTTATAGGCTTCACCGATACGCCCCGCTTCCAGTACGCGCAAAATCGCGCTGCAATGGTCGCTGACATAAAGCCAGTCACGGACATTCCTGCCGTCACCGTAAATTGGCAATGGCGCGCCTTCCAATGCTTTTTGAATGACCAGTGGAATCAGTTTTTCCGGAAACTGGAAGGGGCCGTAATTATTCGAGCAATTGGTGGTCAAGGTCGGCAGCCCATAGGTGTGATGGAAAGCACGCACCAGATGATCGGAAGCTGCCTTGCTCGCGGCATAGGGCGAGTTGGGGGCAAACGCGGTTTGTTCGGTAAATGCTCCCGTATCGCCCAATGAGCCATACACTTCATCGGTCGATACATGCAGAAAACGAAAACGGTTTTGCATGTCACTGGCCAATGCTAGCCAATAATCGCGCGCACATTCCAGCAAATTCAGAGTGCCGACTACATTGGTTTGAATGAAGGCGGCAGGCCCGTCAATCGATCTGTCGACATGGCTTTCCGCGGCAAAGTTGACGATGGCATCCGGCTCGTAGCGATTCAGCAGCTCGGCCATCCTGCTCTTGTCGGCAATATCGGCACGGGTAAAAACATAAGCGGAATCCCGGGTAATGTTTTTCAGCGATTCCAGATTGCCCGCGTACGTCAATGCATCGACATTGAGGATGCGGTGACCCTTTGCCACCGCCATCTGGACGAAATTACTGCCGATAAAACCTGCACCGCCGGTCACCAATATATTCATGTCTGTTTTTTTGATATTGCCGCTTCGGTGGAGGTGGGGTCAGGAACGATGGGTATCACGGCTGGCTGTCGTGCAACGTTGATGATAGCTGCGCAAAGTTTCAAGAGCCCACTCGTGTTCGTATATTAAGGCATCCAGTTGCTGCGTGATATCGTCGAGCCGTTTTGCATGCACGCTTTCCTCAATTTTGCCTGCCAGCTTCGACAGGTGATCCAGCCCCATATTGGCACTGGTGGATTTCAGGCTGTGGCTCGCGCGATGGAGCGTTTCCATGTCCTTTTGCACCCAGGCGTTTTGCATCTGGCTTGCCAGCTCGGGCGCATTTTCAAAATAGAGTTTCAGCAGGCCTTCACGCAAATCCGGCTTGCCAGGCAATTTGATCATGGCCATTTGCTCAAGTCTGCTTTCATTGAAACGTTCGGAGGCGGCAGGCTTCACGTCGCGCAATGGTGTTTCCAGCATCCTGTCAAGTTGGCCAGGCAACACATGCTCCGGTTGATCGACCAGAATTTGCTCCTGCGGATTTTTCACCCAGCGATCGAGTTTTTCGAGAATCTGCTGGCTATTGAACGGCTTGCTAAGATAGTCATCCATGCCTTTGGCTATACACAGATCGCGATAACCGGAAGTGGCATGCGCGGTCAGTGCGATGATCGGCGTGTGTTTCATTCTCAAGGCCGGATTGGCTTCCATTTTGCGGATTTTTTCCGTGGCTTCAAAACCATCCATGCCCGGCATCTGGCAATCCATGAAAATGATATCGAACGCCGATTTCTTGGCTTCCTCAATCGCGGAAAACCCATCCGATGCCAGTGATACCTCGCACCCCATGTTCTGCAACAGCAGCGAGGCGAATTCCTGATTTACGGGATTGTCTTCGACCAACAGCACTTTGGTGCCTTCGTAGGAATTGGCAGCGTTTTCATCGCCCTCCTCCATTGCCGGCCTGTCTGAATTGATACGGACGAATTCCTGCAGGGTATTTCGCAAAGAAGATCGGTCAATCGGCTTCAGGATTCTCGCGAGCACATCCAGCTGCGATATTTCCATGGTGGCGTAAATGCTCGACGCAGGAGTCATTGCAATGACTTTGGGATGAATCGGAAAGACTCCCTGCTGTATGTCCTTGGCAAGAATGGCCGCATTGCTGTCGGGCAAGCTCCAGTCAAGCAAAACAAGATTGATCGCGAGCGGGTATTTTTCCGCAGTGGCGAGCACCAGCGTAGCTTCGTTCGAAGTTTGCACCAGCAAACTGGAGATTCGCCATTTTTGCAAAATGCGCTGCAACATGCCGCCCACACGCGGGTTGGACTCCACGATCAGCACGCGCATCGGAATTTCAAAAACAGGCTCGCCAACATCGATTTCTTCGTCTTGCGTGTTGGGGGCCTGCAGTTGCACCGTGACGTAGAAGCGGGAACCGCTGCCCATTTGGCCAATCATGCCGATACTGCCGCCCATCAATTCGGCGAGTTGCTTGGAAATTGCAAGGCCAAGGCCAGTACCGCCGAAACGGCGGGCCGTGGAACTATCGGCCTGCGCAAAGGCATCGAAGATGCGGGACTGGGCGTCATCACTGATGCCAATGCCGGTATCCATGACGTCGATCCGCAAGCCGTATTCGTTGTCGCTGTCCTGATTGTGCGAAACGATGACGCTGACGCAACCCTGCTCGGTAAACTTGATGGCATTGCTGACAAGATTATTGAGTATTTGCCTCAAGCGAATAGAGTCGCCGCGCACCCTGACCGGTACTTCTTCATCGATTTCCAGCGACAAGTCCAAACCCTTGCGGCCGGCGCGCTCGGCGAACAGGCCAATGGTGTCTTCCGCCAATTCCCACAAATCGTAATCCGCTTCTTCCAGGGTCAATTTGCCGGCTTCAATGCGCGACAAATCGAGGATGTCGTTCAATACTTCAAGCAAGGCATGCCCCGAACGCCACACGGTATCGGCCAATCGACGCTGATCCGGCTGCAGCTTTGACGCAAGCAGCAATTCCGTCATTCCGAGCACACCATTCATGGGTGTCCGGATTTCATGGCTCATATTGGCAAGAAACTGCGACTTGGCGCGATTGGCAGCCTCCGCGGTATCACGCGCCACTTCCAGCTCGTAGACGGTCCTCTGCAGGCTTTCGTTCGCCACCTCGACTTCCCGAGCACGTCTGTTGACCAAGGCTTCCAGTTGGTCCTGGTAGCCGTAGGAGCTCACCTCCCTTTCCTGCAAATGCGCAAGAAGATGGTTGAAGGCAATGGCGGTATCACCAATTTCATCCTTGCTCTGCACATCAACCCGTTCACTGAAATCAGTGGACGTCGTCACCAGTTTGATCTTTTCCAATACCGTTTGCAGGGGCTTGTGTACCAACTTCCGGGTACGCGAAGCGGTATAGATGCCGAACCAGACTGCAATCAGAAATCCCGCCAGTACCAGCCAGTAAAACCAGTAAGGTCGATCCTGCAATTCAATGTAATTCGCCGTAATTTCAAGACGGCCGATGACATCGTTCTTGATTTTGATGTCCTGGGTCGCCACAAGCTTGTCGGCCTGCTCGTATGCCTTGCTTCGATTGGCGGCCTGGGCTGGGATGACCAAACTGTCTTTTTCCCAGGTCACCTCGGACAGCACGCTGCCGTCTTTTCGATAAACCCGCGCATTCACAATATCGGGGTAGGCCATCACATTGAGCAAATATTCTTTCGCCATCTTTTCGTCATCGAAAAAGGTGGCCGGCGCGACGTTCAGGGCCATGATCCTGGCGATATCCTGGACATGCTTTTCTTCCTTGCTGCGGTCGGCGACAACCTCTGCGCTCAGGAGGGCTAGGCAAAACAGGAAAACCGCAATCATGCTGGCGGCAAGGACGCTTAGGCTCAATCTCCTAGCAACACTGCCCTTATCACCAAAGATGGAACTCAGCCGCATAATGTTTGTCCAGGACTCGCCGTTTCTGCCAAATCAATCGAAATTTTGTACACAGGCCAATTGCCGGAACGACCGTTAGCCTGTGAAAATAAGCCATTCGTTCAGATAGAAGCCGGTGTACGCTATCGCAACATGCTACAAATTGTTACATTAATCACTATTCTGACATCGCGAGTTGAAAAATAGTGGAAAACAAGCTATCCCCTCGCCCGCAAGTGGCTCATGTGGAAGACGATCCCAGCCATCGCTTATTGGTGGCTACTTTACTGGAAAGCGCCGGTTTTGAAGTTCACAGCTTTGCCGATACGGACAGTTTCCGTCGACATGTGCGCGGCAGTTCCGTCGATCTGGTGCTGCTCGACTGGATGTTGCCCGATGGCTGCGGCCTCGAATTGCTGGAATGGATTCGCGCATCGAACCAATCGAAGCTGCCGGTCATCCTGATCACCGGTCGCGAAACCGATGAAGATGTCGTTACCGGCCTGACTGCCGGTGCCGATGATTACATCGTCAAACCACCCCATCCGGCGCAATTGCTTGCCCGGATCAATGCCGTGATGCGTCGTTCGGGTTTTGCGGCACAGACCTCCAGCAATAACGAATTCGCCCCTTACTTCCTGCGTGAAGATTTGCGTGAGATCCACCTCAACAACGAACGCATTCCGACCACGGACCGGGAATTCGATCTAATGCAATATCTGTTCCGCCGTCGCGGCAATATCGTCAGCCGCGAAACCCTGCTCAAGCAGGTCTGGAACATGCAAGGCCTGGTGAGCTCGCGCACCGTTGACACCCATATCAGTCGCCTGCGCAAGAAGCTGGAATTGGAAGGCCAGCATGGCTGGACGCTTTCCGGCGTGTTCCAGCATGGTTACCGGCTCGAGCAGAATGCCGAGGCAATCAAGTCGGCCTGACAGCACGAAAATGTATTACCCCAAAACGGCGCCGAGGCGCCGTTTTTCATTGTCTAAAACAAGTCGAACTGGGGCGATGGTTTGCGAGGGGGAATAAACTTACCGGAATCAAGCGGACCTAGCCGCCCGAATCCGAGTCGCTTGTGGGCCTTGGCAAACCGTTGAGCAATCAGGTCTGCGAATGGCCCTTGCCCACGCATGCGGTTTCCGAAAGTACTGTCGTAATCCTTGCCGCCGTGCATCTGTTGCATCAGGCTCATCACATGGGCCGCACGTTCGGGATAATGCAGTTCCAGCCACTCGCGCCAGATTTGTTTCAACTCATGCGGCAGCCGAAGCAGCACATAACCCGCCGATGCCGCACCTGCTTCGCGGGCGGCTTCCAGAATATGCTCGAGATCGCGATCGGTAATCATCGGAATAACCGGCGCCACCAATACACCCACCGGCACACCGGCCTCATGCAAGGCTTGTATGGTCTTTAGCCGGGTATGCGGGGCGGAAGCTCTCGGTTCCAGTTTTGCCGATAATCTATTGTCCAGGCTTGTGACCGATAGATAGACGCTGACCAGATTCTGTTTTGCCATCGATGCGAGTAAATCAAGATCGCGGGTAATCAGCGAGCCCTTGGTAACAAAGCTCACGGGATGCCGGCATTCGGCCAATACTTCGAGTATTTCGCGGCTTACCTTGTAATCGCGTTCAATAGGTTGATAACTGTCGGTATTGATCCCGAGTGCAATCGGAGCAGGTGTATAGCCGGGCTTGGCCAATTCAATCCGAAGTTGCTCTGCGGCATTGGTCTTGGCAAACAACTTCGTTTCGAAATCCAGACCCGGCGACAATTCCAGATAGGCGTGGCTGGGCCGTGCAAAGCAGTAAACACAGCCATGTTCGCATCCCCGGTATGGATTCACCGACTGGCTGAAGCCGATATCGGGAGAATTATTGCGACTGATGATGCTCCTTGCACGTTCTTCACTTACCGTGGTCCGAAGCCGTTCCGGATCACCTTCCTTGTCATAAGCAGAACCCCAGCCATCATCCTCGCCAATGGCAATCGTCTTTTCGTAGCGACCCGCTACCCATGAGGCAGAGCCGCGCCCCTTGATAGGTGCCAGTGGTTTGCGTGTGTCGTCCATACGCTTAAGCTAATTCTTTCTTGTCGCAAAGCCTGCGACATGGGGACATCGGTAACAAACAAAAAAAGCCGCATCACAATCAAATGCGATGCGGCCTCGATTGAAGCGAACACATATCCGGTTCAGCCGATTACTCAGAACGGGATATCGTCTTCCGGGAACGGATCGTCATTGCGGGATGGAGGCATTTGATTGCTGCCGCCGCCACGTGATTCATTCGAACCGCCGCCGTATCCGCCACCACCGCCGCTACTGCGTGGAGCACCGCCACCCATTGGGCGCGAGCTGCCGCCACCGCCACCCTCACCGCCACTCATCTTGCCGCCGAGCATTTGCATGTCGTCTGCAAAAACGTCGGTGGTGTAGCGTTCAATACCGTTCTTGTCGGTGTACTTGTCGGTGCGCAGTCTTCCTTCAACGTAGACTTGACTGCCTTTTTTCAGGTATTCACCGGCAATTTCGGCCAGCTTGCCGAAAAATTTCACGCGGTGCCATTCGGTGCGTTCTTTTTGTTCGCCAGTAGCCTTGTCTTTCCATGACTCGGAAGTGGCAATGCTGATCGTGGTCATGGCGGAGCCCGACTGTGAATAGCGCACTTCCGGATCATTACCTAGATTGCCGACCAAAATTACTTTGTTGATACCGCGAGCCATGGGTTAATCCTTCTCTGGGAGTTCAAATACAGCTTAATTATAAGCCGAAGTGGCGGCTGTCGGGATTTACCTTCATTTTGAGTAAGAATTCCCCTAAAGCCTTTATAATTGACCCATGTCTGCTCAAATACTGAATCCGGCCCTGCCCGGCATCAAAGAAATCCAAGCCCTGACGGCCGATGAAATGGCCGCAGTGAACGATTTGATTCGCGATAGACTGAGTTCCGAAGTCGCGCTGATCAACCAGATTTCCGAGCACATCATTGCCGCCGGCGGCAAACGCCTGCGCCCCATGCTGGCCACCATTGCCTCCCGTGCCCTAGGTCATCAAGGCAACGAGCCGACGCAATTGGCGGCCATCATCGAATTCATCCACACCGCCACCTTGCTACATGACGACGTGGTGGACGAATCCAATCTGCGCCGTGGCCGCAAAACCGCCAATGCACTCTGGGGCAATGCGCCTAGTGTGCTGGTCGGCGACTTTTTGTATTCACGTGCATTCCAGTTGATGGTCGAACTGAACGACATGACCATCCAGCGCGTGCTGGCCGACGCCACCAATGCGATTGCCGAAGGTGAAGT
>JAKQKT010000355.1 GCA_029560515.1 Pseudomonadota bacterium | reverse complement strand
GGTGAATACCTCACGATTCAAACCATGGATGTCGAATCGGTAACGCTTCGTTTACTGACCGAAGACAAGACCTTGCAACAACTTGAAATAAAACGCGCCGGTTTGGCCGAAGCATTCGTCGAATTGACCAGGGAGCAAGTGTAATGAATGTCGTATCGCCCGTTTCACACTACAGCACTTTCTCGGTTTACCTGACCGAGGCGCGACTGGAATTTATCCGCATGTTGCGAATGCCGATGTTTGCCTTGCCCGCACTGGTTTTCCCGGCCATGTTCTACCTGCTATTCGGCGTGTTGATGGCCAAGGGCAGAACCGAAATGGGCTCGTATCTACTGGCGACGTATTCCATCTTCGGCGTGATGGGTCCCGGCCTGTTCGGCTTCGGTGTCAGCGTCGCGATGGAAAAAGATCGTGGCTGGTTGAGATGGCGCCGTGCCGTGCCTGCCTTGCCGGGTGCGTACTTCGTTTCGAAGATGGTAATGGCATGGATTTTTGCTTTCATTATCTTTGTGGAGCTTGCCCTGTTGGCCGGCACTCTGGGTGGCGTGCATCTTGCCACCACGCAATGGTTGCTGTTGCTGGTAACCAGCCTGCTAAGCTCATTGCCGTTCTGTGCCATGGGCTTGGTGATTGGAACGCTCGTCAATGGACAGGCCGCTCCCGCCGTCGTGAATTTCATCTACCTGCCAATGGCATTCCTGTCAGGCCTATGGATACCGATCAGCCTGCTGCCGAAATTCCTCGGCAAGATAGCGCCAATCTGGCCTTCCTACCATGCATCGCAAATTGCGCTGAAAGTGATCGGCAATGATTTGGGCGTACCACTGTGGCAACACATTGCCTATCTGATGGCATTTACCCTGGTCATGCTCTGGCTGGCCGTGACCTTCTGGTCACGCATGAAACTGAAGTAAGGAGCGGACGATGAAAATTTCAAGCAGTTGGCAATTGGCAATGGCATGTTCGTTGTTACTGGCAGCGGCGGGTTCGGCAGTTTGGCTGAATCCCGCCACACAAAATGCCAAAACGAACATTTCCGCGAAAGAAGAAATAAAACAAGCTGAAAATTCTTTCGCAGTCACCAACGTTCGCGTTTTCGATGGCGAAAAAACCATCGGGAAAACCTCGGTGTTGATTCAGGATGGCAAGATTGCCTCCATCGGCGAGAACATCAAGATTCCCGACAACACGCCTGTCTACGATGGCGCCGGCAAGACTTTGCTGCCCGGCCTGATTGATTCACACACGCATACCTACGGCGATGCGAGGAAAGACGCGTTGCGATTCGGCGTGACGACCGAAATGGACATGTTTACCGACTGGCATCAACTGGCCGCGGCCAAAAAGCAGCGTGAAAGTTATGCCCGTACCGATCTGGCTGATCTATGGTCTGCCGGAACTCTGGCTACCGTACCCGGCGGCCATGGCACCGAGTACGGCATGAAAATCCCGACCCTGACAAAGCCCGAAGAAGCACCGGCTTTCGTGCAGGCACGCATTGA
>JAKQKT010000349.1 GCA_029560515.1 Pseudomonadota bacterium | reverse complement strand
TACAAGGCAGCAAGGAGCGTTTGCGCCCGATCCTGATGACGATGGGTACCGCGATTCTCGGCATGTTGCCGCTATGCTTTGGTGGTTCGGGTATCGGTGGTGACGGTCCATCCTACGCACCAATGGCAAGAGCGGTGGCAGGTGGTCTGGCCTTTTCGACGATCGTCAGCTTGCTGTTCCTGCCGACAATCTACGCCATGCTGGATGATGTCAGACAATTCGTCAGCAGCCGGATCAAACGCGGGCGTGAGCGGGCGCCGGTTTTTTCCAAGCCTAAAACCGAGTTGTTTGAGTGATTGCAGTGCGTCAGAAATAAGCGCTTGAGAATAAAAAAACGGGAGCCGCGGCAGTGATTGATAAATCCTGTATCGGCTTCCGTTTTTTTCTGGGCTGATTCTTCAGCTCAATTTGCCGACGATACTCAGGCCGGCGATCCAGACACCCAAAACAGTTCCGAGATTGGTCAGGGTAAAGTTCACGAATACGCGGGCGACGCGGTTTTTCCACCAACCTTGCCAGTGACTGGTGTCGTCGCGAAGTTTCAGGAAATCTTCGTAGGTGGGTTTGCGAATCCAGGCTTCGACAAAGGCACTGACCATGCCCGAGCTGAGCGCCGGGTGTAACGGTGTGACAGGTGCAGCAACAATTGCGCTCAAAATACTGAGTGGGTGTCCGCCAGCAAGTGCACAGCCTATTCCGCTCAGTACACCGGTAATCAATACCCATTGCAGTACGAGTTTGCTGCCCAGTTCCGCACCGCCATGATAAAAGCCCCATGCAAAGCCGCCAACCAGGAATACCGATAGCAGAATAGTGAACCAGGGAATTTTGCTGCCGGTCGGAACATGGTTCAGCGTGTCACAGGTCGTATGCGGATGATCCGGCGCATTGGCAAGCGCTTCGCTCAGGCCTTTCAAATGGCCTGCACCAATCACGGCCAGCACTTCGCGTGGTTTCGTATCTTCTGTCTGTTCGCGTAATTGGGCCGCCATGTAGCGGTCGCGCTCGGCAATGATTTTTTCGTAAAGCTGCGGGGTGGTTTCGGCAAATTCGCCAAAGCTCGATTCCAGAATATCGCCTTCTTTCAGACGTTCGATTTGTTGTTCGTCCACTTCTTCATTGATCAGCAAGCTGCCGGCAAGCCCGGCCATCAATTTGCTGCGGCCCCAGAAACCCAGGCTGTACCAGGCGCGCTTCAGCGTGGTGCCGATATCGCGGTCGATTAAATAGAGCGGCAGATTGTTTTCAGTAGCTCCCAGCGCAGCGGCTTTCAGTTCGGCACCGGGTTCGACCCCCAGTTGCTCAGCCAGGCGGCGTTGATAGGCCGCCATCGCAAGATTGGCGGCCATCAATCCCATTTTGCCTTCGCGGATAATCTGGAAAAGGTCCAGCTTGGCCAAGGCATTGCTGTCGGTCATGGCACGGTGGCGATTGGTATCGAGTTCAACCGCGATGGCATCGAATTGATTGCTTGCGATGGCAGCCTTGACGGCATCGACGCTGGCTTTCGAAACGTGGGCGGTACCCAGCAAAGTGAAGCGCACGCCGTCACGTTCGATGATCGCGTGCGGTTGGTCGATTAAAAAATCGGATGTCGTTGTTTCTGCTTCGTTGCTCATCGTAAATCTCGAAAATCTGCAAACTGAACTGTCATTCCCGCGCAGGCGGGAATCCAGTGGCGTATTTGATGCTTGAAGTCGCTGGGTTCCCGACAAAAGCGTTCGGGGATGACGTTTGAATCTTATGGTGAGTTGATCAATCGCGGTAACGCTTCAGCAAATCCTGATAAGCATCGATGCGGCGATCACGCAGGAATGGCCAGATACGGCGAACATGTTCGCTGCGCTGCATATCCAATTCTGCAAAAAGAATTTCCGGGGTGTCGGTATTTGCTTCGGTAATGATTTCACCCTGTGGCCCAAGCACCTGACTGGAACCCCAGAATTGAATGCCCGCGGCACCATGCAGCGGCGAGGGTTCGAAACCGGTTCGATTGCAGCTCAGCACTGGGATGCCATTGGCCACCGCGTGACCGCGATGACTCAAAATCCAGGCCATGCGTTGGCGCTCTTTTTCGGAGGGATCGTCACTCGGATCCCAACCAATCGCGGTCGGATACAACAAAATTTCGGCGCCGGCCAATGCCATCAAACGTGCCGCTTCCGGATACCACTGATCCCAGCAAACGAGTACGCCCAATTTACCGACTGAGGTTTGAATCGGGTTGAAGCCCAGATCGCCCGGCGTGAAATAGAATTTTTCGTAGAAACCGGGATCATCCGGAATATGCATCTTGCGGTATTTGCCTAGCAGCTCGCCGTTAGCTTCGAACACCACCGCCGTGTTGTGATAAAGCCCGGCAGCACGTCTCTCGAACAAGGATGCCACCAATACAACAGCATGCTGTTTTGCCAATGCAGACAGGCGTGCCGTACTCGGACCGGGGATGGTTTCGGCAAGATCGAATTCATCCACCGATTCATGCTGGCAAAAATAGGCGCCGTTATGCAGTTCCTGCAGCAATATCAATTTGGCGCCGTCTTTCGCCGCTTCGGCAACGCGCTTTTCGATAACGGCCAGATTTGCATCGGCGGTACCATGATTGATTTCCTGGATCAGGGCGACTTTGAGTTTCGCAACGCTCATGACAATAAACCTTCGGGAAGCTGCATCGTTATGCAGTGCAGGCTGCCGTTTTGCCAGATCAGCGAGCGGCAGGGAATTTGAATGATCTGTCGGCCCGGAAATGCCAAGGCCATGACATCGGCGGCATTGTCATCCATGGGGTCGCCGTAGGCCGGCATCAAGACTGCACCATTGATAATCAGGAAATTGGCATAGGA
>JAKQKT010000335.1 GCA_029560515.1 Pseudomonadota bacterium | reverse complement strand
AAATAATTTTTCTTGCGGTTTCGAACATGTGATGTAGAAAAAACATCAAGCCTACTGCAAAACTCTACTGGCGATTTCCCGCATTGCCTGACTGCAATGCCTGCCAAAGTGACTGCATACGCTTTTCCACCGCTGGATCGGACACAATCACCCTGCCCCATTCACGCGTAGTTTCGCCGGGCCATTTTCGGGTGGCGTCCAGGCCCAATTTGGAGCCGAGCCCGGGCTCGGGACTGGCGAAATCCAGATAATCGATCGGCGTGTTTTCGACCAGCATGCTGTCGCGTGCCGGATCGACGCGAGTGGACAAGGCCCATAGCACTTGCGACCAGTCGCGCGCATCAATGTCATCATCCACGATGATGATGAATTTGGTATAGGTGAACTGACGCAAGTATGACCAGATACCCATCATCACCCGACGTGCATGACCGGCATATTGCTTGCGAATGCTGACCACGGCGATGCGATATGAACAGGCTTCCGGCGGCAGATAAAAATCGACGATTTCAGGAAATACTTTTCGCAAAATTGGAACGAATAATTCGTTCAATGCCAGCGCCATCACCGATGGTTCGTCATGCGGCGCACGCCCCATGTAACTACCCTGGTAAATCGCATCACGGCGCAAGCGCATGCGCTCGATCGTCATCACGGGAAACATCGCTTGTGCGTTGTAGTATCCGGTGTGATCGCCGAAAGGACCTTCCAGTGCCGTATCGCCCGGATAAATAAATCCTTCCAGCAAAATTTCTGCTCCCGACGGCGCATCGAGCCCGGTCAATGCACTACGCCATACGCGACTGCGTTCACCGCGCAATAATCCGGCGAATTCAAATTCCGACAGGGAGTCGGGAACCGGCGCCACTGCGGCCAAGGTCGTGGCTGGATCAGCACCTATCGCGACAACAATCGGAAAGGGTTTATCCGGATGCGTGGCCTGCCAATCGGCATAATCCAGCGCACCGCCGCGATGTGACAACCAGCGCATGATGACTTTGTTGCGGCCGATAACTTGCTGACGGTAAACCGCAATGTTTTGTCTGGGCTTGCGGGTGCCGCGGGTAATCACCAGACCCAGCGTAATCAATTTGGCCGCATCTTCAGGCCAGCAATGCTGGATCGGTAATCGCGACAAATCGACATCCTGCGCTTCAACCACTTCGTCATTGAAGCCCGCATCGCGTACGGTTCGCGGTGCCACATGGGCTAATTGCGCGAGCTCCGGCCAGCTATGCAAGGCTTCGCGCAAGCTGCCCGGCCAACGGGGTTCTTTCAGGGCCGCCAGCAATTCGCCGAGTTCGCGCAATGACGACAAGGGCCTGCCCGACAACACTGCTTCGATACGACTGCGATGGCCAAATAAATTGCCGAGATAGCGTTGTGGTGATTCGGTATTCGCCGACATCAACAAGGCCGGTCCACCGGCACGCAGTGACAACAAGCTCAATGCCGTCGATTCCAGATGGGAACTGACCGGCGCCTCGACGTGCTGCAACTGACTGGAGGTTTCCAGCCGGGAAAGAAAAGAACGCAGGTCATGGAAACTCATCGCGGCAAGCTCTGGAAAACCAGATCGATTCGCGAAGTTACGTCATGACCGGATGCCGCGAAATGGACACTGATTTTCTTGATGATTTGCATGCCGATATGGTCGCCCAGACCGATAGCTTGATCACTGACATGAATCAAGTGGCGGCGACCGGAATTTCCGGACTTGATCCTCGTCAATGCAATGGCCCGACATCGGGCAGATACTGCCACCCGGTCTCACCAAGGTGCTACTTATGCCTCCTTGCTCCTCACCATTCGGCGCCAACCCGGCGCAATGGGCCGACGGTTCGGATAG
>JAKQKT010000325.1 GCA_029560515.1 Pseudomonadota bacterium | reverse complement strand
AACGACAAATGGGTAGAACCCGAAAAACCGGCCGTGTTTGTGCCAGGCAGCAACGACAAGTTCCTGTGGCAAAGTGAACGCGACGGCTACAACCACTTGTATCTTTGCAACCTGGCAGGCACGGAAGTGCGTCAGATCAGCAAAGGCGCCATGCCGGTGGTCAATTTTTACGGATTCGACGCGAAAGGGGAGAACTGCTATTACCAGGTAGCCGACGAAACGGGTCTGAACCGATACGTGTATGCCGCCAACCTGAAAACCGGAAATACCACCCGGCTGAACGGCGACGAAGGTATTCACAACGGCCTTGTCAGCACAAACGGCGACTGGGCGCTCGACGTATTCACCAGCAAGGAAAACCCGCGCACGATCTTCCTGCAATCGATCAAAAAGCCCAACGACCGTCAGATTGTTTTCAGCGCCAAAAATCCGCTCGACGGCTACCAACTCGGACAAACGCGTATGGTCACCCTGCCTTCGCCTGGCGGCCCGACGCTGAATGCCCGCATGATTCTGCCGACCGATTTTGACGAGAAAAAACAATACCCCGCACTCATATACGTCTACAACGGCCCACATGTGCAGATGGTCACCAACGGCTGGCTGGCCGGCGGCGAACTCTGGATGCACCACATGGCGGAAGAAGGGTACGTCATTTTCGTGCTCGATGGTCGCGGTTCTTCCAACCGTGGATTTGCGTTTGAAAGCGCGATTCACCGGCGGGTGGCCGACTGCGAGATCGAAGACCAGATGACAGGCGTAAATTACCTGAAAGCCCAGGGCTTTGTCGACCCGAAACGCATCGGTGTATACGGCTGGAGTTACGGCGGCTTTATGACAACTTCGCTGATGAGTCGCCCGGAAGCCAAAGGCGCGTTTCGCTGTGCCGTGGCCGGCGGCCCGGTAATCGACTGGAGCATGTACGAGATCATGTACACCGAACGCTACATGGATACACCGAAGGAAAATCCGGAAGGTTACGCCAAAAGCAACCTGTTCAATTACGTCGACAACCTGTCGGGCCGACTGCTGATGATCCACGGCTCTTCCGACGACGTGGTGCTGTGGCAGCATTCCCTGCGCTACATCCGCGAATGTGTACGCAAAGGCAAACAGATCGATTATTTCGTTTACCCGGAACACCTGCACAACGTGCTTGGCCCGGACCGGGTACATCTGTTCGAAAAAATCGAAACGTTTTTTAATGAGAATTTGAGGGATGCGCGGACGGAAAGGCCGTAAGTTATTGGTTATTAGTTATTAGTGGTGGTAGTGGACCATCTGCGCCAGAGAATCCGG
>JAKQKT010000306.1 GCA_029560515.1 Pseudomonadota bacterium | reverse complement strand
GTTGAATGGCTGTACGGTACTCGATTTGGGTTGCGGCACCGGACGCGACGTGTACCTGCTCTCGCGTCTGGTCGGCGAACACGGCCGCGTGATCGGCGTTGACATGACGGCCGAGCAATTGGCGGTCGCACGCAAGCATCGCGACTGGCATGCCGAACGTTACGGTCACGCCCAATCGAATGTCGAATTCCATGAAGGCTTCATCGAAGACCTGGCGACGCTCGGTATTTCCGATAATTCGATCGATGTCGTCGTCTCCAATTGTGTATTGAATCTGTCGCCGGAGAAGTCGCGTGTCTTCAAGGAAATATTCCGAGTGTTGAAGCCCGGCGGTGAATTGTATTTCTCGGATGTGTTTGCCGATCGCCGAATACCTGTCGCATTGCGGAATGATCCTGTTCTTCTTGGCGAATGCCTGTCCGGCGCGATGTACGTCGAGGATTTCCGCCGGACGCTAGCCGATATCGGATGCAAGGATGCGCGCATCATTTCGAGCGGCGTATTGACCGTTGACGATGCCGAACTCAATGCAAAAATCGGCATGGTCGGTTTCACTTCCAAAACCGTGCGCGCCTTCAAGATCGAACTCGAAGACAAATGCGAAGACTTCGGCCAGATCGCCTATTACCGTGGCGGCATCGCTGAATGCCCGGTCTTTTTCGATCTCGATGACCATCATCGTTTTGAAATCAACAAGCCGATGCTGGTTTGCGGCAACACCGCCGACATGATTTCGCAATCGCGATTTGCCTCCCATTTCGATATTGTCGGCGAGAAGACCACTCATTACGGATTATTCGATTGCGCACCGGATACTGCCGGAACCGGTGCACCGGCCAATACCGGCGCCTGCTGCTGACATGCCCACACTGCAGCAACTCAGCATCATTATTCCGTTTGCGCCAGACGACATGGCATGGAAAGGCTTGCTGCAGGATTTGACGGATTTGCCCGACAGTGCGGAAATCATTCTGGTTGCGGCAAGTGAAAAAACGAAGCAGGACGCGCAGGATTTTGTGCATACCGACAACGTAAAAATCATCAGCGCCATTATGGGGCGCGGATTTCAAATGAATGCAGGTGCAAAAGCCGCACGAAACCCCTGCCTGTGGTTTTTACATGCCGATTCTCGTCTCGACGCAAACTGCCTGAAAGCCGTCGATGCGTTTGATTACACGAAAAACCGGCTCGGTTATTTTGGTCTGCGTTTTCGCAATGATGGTCCGCGCAGTATGGGCATCAACACCTTCGGCGCCTGGTTCCGTTCGCGTTTACTGAAAATTCCGTTTGGCGACCAGGGTTTTATTATTTCCAAATCCTGTTTTGAAATGCTTGGCCGATACCGCGAAGATTTGAAATCTGGTGAGGACCATGCCTTTATTTGGGCTGCCAGAAAAAAAGGCGTTTCCCTGAAACCGCTCGATGCCCGCATTGAAACCAGCGCGAGAAAATATGCGCAACATGGCTGGGGCAAAACGACACGGATGCATCTACGCGAAACCTGGAAACAGGCGCGACGGTTTTCCAGAGAAGGAACAAACTCGTGAAAGGTGGGCTTGCCATCTTCGTGAAAACGCCCGGCGTATCGCCACTCAAAACCCGGCTCGCGGTTGGCATGGGGATCGATAGCGAACATTGGTACCGGCTTGCCGTCGACGCGGTAAAAAGCGTTGCAATTGAGGCACACGATAAAACAGGCATCAATGCCTACTGGGCGGTAGCGGAACAGGAGGCCATGCAACACTCACTGTGGCAATCATTGCCTAGACTCGCGCAAACGGACGATGTGCAGGCCGGCCTCGGCGAACGCATGGGACGCGTGATGCGGATGCTGGTGCGGCAGCATGGTTTCGGAATTTTGCTGGGTGCCGATGCACCGCAAATTTGCAGCGCCGACATGCAAGCCGCCTCCGAGTTTCTCGACCATGAAAGCCCTCGACTCGTGCTTGGGCCTGCTGGTGACGGTGGATTCTGGTGTGTCGGCAGCAACCAAGCTTTCCCGATCAATCTCTGGCAGTCGGTGACATATAGCCAGCCGGATACCTATACCGATTTTGTCACGGCCTTTTCACCGTTTGCGGAAATATCGAATCTCAGGACGCTATCGGATGTCGATGAAGTCCCTGATCTGGCAGCGTGCCAACGGGAACTAGAAGCTCTCGACAGCGCAACGCCTGAACAAAGGAAATTGCTCGATGCATTTAGCCAGTTTGGGTTGCCGGCATGACTATCCCGCAAGAGAATTTGATCGGTGTCTGGGCCCAGCTTGCCATTTTTATCAGCCTGCTCGTCTTGCTTCCCGTTCTGGAATATTTCTTTTACCGGCGAAAATCCGGACACAAGGCAAAACGCTGGTTCAATAATATTAGCCTGATCGTCACCTCCACCATTTCGGCACAGTTGGTATTTCCGTTTGCCACCGTCGGCCTGGCGATGTGGACAAATGCCCATGGTGTCGGTCTTTTTCAATACTTATCGCTGTCTTCAGGCGTGAAAATAATCCTGTGTCTGGTACTGCTGGATTTTGCGATTTATTGGCAACACCGTTTTTTTCATATTTTCCCCTGGCTATGGCGAATGCATCGCGTCCACCATAGCGACCTTGAATTCGATGCCAGCCTCGGCGTGCGTTTTCATCCATTTGAAATCGTGTTGTCGAAAGCCTACAAACTGGGATGGATTGTCTTGCTCGGCCCCCATGTCATGGCGGTCACGCTATACGAATGCCTGCTATTGAGTTTTTCGCTGATGACGCACGGCAATATCCGTTTGCCCTTGAAGCTGGACGCCATGCTCAGGCTGGTTTTCGTTACACCCGATTTCCATCGCGTGCATCATTCTGTCCATCGAGTGGAAACCAACAGCAATTACGGCAATATCCTCTCCTTGTGGGACCATTTGTTCGGCAGCTATCAGGCTCAGCCCCGCGATGGACATGAGGCCATGCAAATCGGCCTGCACGAATTCCGTACTGCGCCGGAACAAACACTTGGCGCCTTGCTGATCCAACCTTTTCGCAACGTAAACACCCTTCCGGACGACCAACATGCGTGATACCTGGCCATTGCTGAAAAACACCACCTTCCCCGCGATTGAGCGCGGCGTGTTGAACACCTTGCAATTGAATCTCGGCTATCTGTGCAATATCAGTTGCATTCATTGCCACGTTAACGCTGGCCCGACCCGAAAAGAATTGATGGACAAGGCGACGATGGAACTGGCATTGCAAGTCGCTGAAAAGCTCAATATCCATACCTTTGACCTGACCGGTGGCTCGCCGGAAATGAACCCGAACTTCCGCTGGCTGGTCGAACAGGCACGCGAGCGCGGCATCCACGTGATGGACCGTCTGAACCCGACCATCATGGAAGAACCCGGCTACGAATGGGTCGGCGAATTTCTTGCAAAGCATAAAATCGAAGCCGTTGCTTCGCTACCTTGTTACTCGGAAGCCAACGTGGACGAACAGCGCGGCAATGGCGTGTTCGAAGCATCTATCAAGGCATTGAAAACCTTGAATGCGCTTGGATATGGCAAAAAAGATTCCGATTTGAAACTCAATCTGGTCTACAACCCGAACGGCGCGTTCCTGCCACCGAACCAGGAAAAACTGGAGGCCGACTACAAACGTCTACTCGGCGAACAATTCGGCATCGAATTCAACCATCTTTACGCGATTGCGAATATGCCGATCAAACGCTACGGCTCCTGGCTACTGTCGAAGGGTAAATACGACGACTACATGGGCACGCTGGTCGCTGCGCACCGCGACGAGAACCTGCAGAACGTGATGTGCAAAAACCTGATCAGCGTCGATTATCAGGGCAATTTGTACGACTGCGATTTCAACCAGATGCTGAAGCTGCCGATGGGCGCGCAAGATAAGCCGCGCCATATCAGTTCCTTGCTTGAAACCCCCGCCCCACGAAAAATAGCGATTGGTCAGCATTGCTATGGCTGCACGGCGGGTCAGGGCTCGAGCTGCGGCGGGGCGTTGAATTAGGGGCCATCTCCCCGAAAATTTGGCCGCCAATCCATTAGAATAGACCGGTCCATTTTGATGAGTTTGCAATGACCGATTCAGTCCGCCCCGCTTTCCATGGCTTTGAACAAATTCCGCTGCGCGAATACGCCGAAAAGGCCTATCTCGATTACTCAATGTACGTGGTACTCGACCGCGCCCTGCCGTTTATCGGCGATGGCCTGAAACCGGTACAACGCCGCATTATTTACGCAATGAGCGAGTTGGGCCTGAATGCCGGCGCCAAACCGAAAAAATCCGC
>JAKQKT010000270.1 GCA_029560515.1 Pseudomonadota bacterium | reverse complement strand
TGGGTTATCTACACCGAGCCGGAAATTGCCTGGGTCGGTAAAACCGAAAAAGAGTGCAAGGACGCCGGTATCGAATACAAAGTCGGCACCTTCCCGTTTGCCGCCATTGGTCGCGCCGTTGCTATGAACGAACCTGCGGGTTTGGTCAAAGTAATTGCGCATGCCGAAACCGATCGCATACTCGGCCTGCACCTGTGTGGCCCGAATGTCTCGGAATTGGTGCACGAAGGCGTGGTCGCAATGGAATTCAACGGTTCCGCCGAAGATCTGGCCCGCATCTGCCATGCGCATCCGTCTTTGTCGGAAGCCGTGCATGAAGCGGCGCTGGCAGTCGACAAGCGTGCTATTCACAAGGCAAATTGATTTGAGTTTCGTTTCATAAAAAACCGCCGCAAGGCGGTTTTTTTGTGTAGATAATGGAACGGCAACGCAGACAATCTAGAGATACATTTTCATTATGAATATTCAGCCCTTCAAAGCCTTCCGAATTCGTAACGATTCTGCTGCTGGTTACCGTTCCGGCATCGAGAATATTTCGCTAGCCGACTTGTCGCCCGGCGAAATCGTCATCAAAACCGTCTATAGCAGCGTCAACTACAAAGATGCGCTGGCGGGAACGGGACAAGGCAAAATTCTTCGGCAATTTCCGCTCAACGGCGGAATCGATGTCGCAGGCATTGTCGTTGAATCGAGCGATACGCATTTCAAACCGGGCGATGAAGTCCTCTGCACTGGCTGCGGCTTGTCTGAGACTCGCGATGGCGGTTACTCCGAATACGCACGACTGGAATCCCGTTGGGCGGTAAAACTGCCCGATGGCCTGACACTGCGTGAAAGCATGATTCTGGGGACCGCAGGATTCACTGCAGCCCTCGCACTCTACCGGATGCTGCAAAACTCACAGTCACCCGAACTCGGCCCGATTGCGATTACCGGCGCGACGGGTGGTGTCGGTATGCTGGCAACGGATATTTTCACCCGCGCCGGATTTGAAGTGCATGCCATCAGCGGAAAACCAGAACATGCGGAATTCCTGAAAACCATCGGCGCCAAACAGGTATTGCCCCGTGAAGTGGCGATTACCGGCAAGCCGATGGACAGTGCCAAATTTGGCGGCGCTTTGGACAACGTCGGCGGAACCACCCTGACCGGGCTGTTGGCGCAGACCGTACCCTATGGCAATGTTGCCAGCGCAGGCCTGGTTGCCAGCCATGAACTGCCTACGACGGTGATGCCTTTTATCATTCGGGGTGTTTCATTGCTTGGCATTGCGTCGGCTGGAACAGCCAGGCACATACGCGATGCAGTCTGGCTAAAGCTGGCCAATGACTGGAAACCAGCGCATTTATCCACTATCTGCACCCGCGAAATCGCCCTCGAACACTTAACCGAAGTCTTTGCTACCATGTTGGCCGGCGGCTCGTTCGGCCGCACTATCGTTAAATTGTGATGAATATCTTGCGCAAAACACCCCATACAGGATTACAATCGCACCAATCCTTGGAGAGTACTAAATGGCACGTATCTTGATTGTTGATGATTCACCGTCCCAATTGATGGGTATGAAGCGCATTGTTGAAAAGTTGGGCCATGAAGCGCTTAGCGCCGAAGACGGAGCCCAGGGTGTAGAAGTTGCGAAGGCCAATGTTCCGGATTTGATTTTGATGGACGTAGTGATGCCGAACCTAAACGGTTTTCAGGCAACCCGCGCCATTTCAAAAGAAGCTACTACATCGCATATTCCGATCGTTCTGGTTACCACCAAAGATCAGGAAACCGATAAGGTCTGGGGTATGCGCCAAGGTGCCAAAGCCTACATCACCAAGCCATTCAATGAAGCGGAACTCGTGGCAGTCATCAACAAATTACTGGTTGGCGGCTAATAGCCCACACCATAAAAAAAGCGGGGATTCCCCGCTTTTTTCATTATTGGCCGGAGAATACTTCGGCCATTTTTTTGTACAGGTCTTTTTGCTCATCCGACTCGGCTTTCGGTGCACGGATTTCGATTTCGACAATCTGATCACCTGCTCCCGACTTGCCGGGCAGGCCGCGTCCCCGCAGACGCAACTTCTTGCCGGCATCCGAATCGGCGGGAATTTTAAGATCAACAGTGCCGCCAAGCGTAGGCACCGCAGCCGTGGTACCCAGAGCCGCCTCCCATGGAGCAAGACTCAGCGTATACAGGATGTTCCGGTCGTCCACCTCGAAATCGGCGTGCGGACGATAATCGATTTCCAGCAATAAATCGCTTTTCCGCGCACCGCTACTCCTGCCCTGTCCTGCCAGACGGATAACCTGCCCAGGCTTGATGCCGGCAGGAATTTTTACCTCGAGCGTTCTTCCATCAACATTAAAACGCTGTTGCCCGCCTGAAAATGCAATCTCGAGCGGAATGGCGACCTTCGCTCGCGTGTCGCCCAGAGGCTGTTGCGATGGCCGTGCTCGACCACCCCCGAACAAGGATTCGAAAAAGTCGCTGAAATCCCCGGAACCTTGCGCACTGCCGAAGCCGGGTTGAAACCCGCCGCCGGCACCAAAACCCGGTGGGGGCTGGTATTCCTGTCCGGATCGATAACCACGTGCACGCAATTGGTCATACTCCTGGCGCTTTTCCTTGTCCCTCAGAACCTCGTAGGCTTCGTTGATCGACTTGAATTTTTCCTCTGCGCCCTTTTCCTTGCTCACATCGGGATGATATTTACGGGCAAGACGTCGATAAGCCGTTTTCAGTTCGGCTTCACCGGCACTGGCTTCCACACCCAATATTTCGTAATAATCCTTGAATTCCATCTAAGAGCAACCCATATGTTAGGTGTGTGATTATGGGCGCAACAAGAATGCTTTCAAGCCCTCACATTCACTGTACATCCAATCTTTATCATTCAAAAGAAATTACCTAGGAATTCCATGAGCATTCAAGCTGGCGACAAACTCCCTACCGCAACCCTGAATTACCTGAAAGATGGCGTACAAGCCATCACGACAAATGAGCTGTTCGATAACAAGAAAGTCGTCCTGTTTGCCGTGCCGGGCGCTTTTACTCCGACTTGTTCCGCAAAGCACTTGCCGGGCTATGTCGAAAAGATGGGTGAATTCTCGAAGAAAGGCATTGAAGTCGCCTGCTTGTCGGTTAATGACGCATTCGTGATGGGCGCCTGGGCAAAGAATCAGGACGTTCCGGAAAACCTCCATATGTTGGCAGACGGCAATGGCGAATTCACCAAGGCCATGGGTCTTGAATTGGATGCCACAGCATTCGGCATGGGTCTTCGGGCGAAACGCTTTGCACTCTATGCAGAGAACGGTGTTGTGAAAAACGTTTTCGTGGAAGCTCCCGGAGAGTTCAAGGTGTCAGCGGCAGATTACGTTCTGGAACAACTTGGTTAAGCCTGTGTTTCAATAAGTCTTACGAAGGGCAGCTTGAGCTGCCCTTTTTTGTTTAGAATCGCGGTGCAGGTTTGCTGCTGTTCAGAATAGCTTGGCTAGACTGCCCCCACATTCAAGGAGCACCACTTATGAAGACTTTATTGGCAATCGCATTTTCAGCTTTCGCTTTGATGGGTTTATCCCAGCCTGTACTGGCCGATAATTACTCTGGCTGCAACAACTGCGGCGTAGTGAAGAAAATCGAAACCTATACCGAAAAACGTTCCGGAACGACCGGTGCCATTGTAGGTGGCGTGGTCGGCGGCGTAGTCGGCAATCAAGTTGGTAAGGGTGACGGCAAAAAGCTGGCAACGGTTGCCGG
>JAKQKT010000253.1 GCA_029560515.1 Pseudomonadota bacterium | reverse complement strand
AGCGAGCCTTTCTGCGTGACATGGGTGCCAAGCACGCTGCGTAAGGCTGCATGCAACAGATGCGTGGCGGAATGATTCAACACGATGGCCTGGCGGCGTTCGGCATTCACGCGAGCAGACACTTTGTCGCCGACTTTCAATGCGCCTTTCGTCAGCTTGCCGACATGGCCATGGAATTTTGCGGAAATTTTAATCGTGTCGTCCACATCGAAATGATCCGAACCCGCATCGAGCAATACACCGCTATCGCCGCTTTGGCCGCCGGATTCGGCGTAGAACGGAGTGCGATCGAGAATGACGATGGCCTCGTCGCCGCTTTCGATGGATTGAACCGGCTTGCCGTCTTTCATCAGGGCAATCACTTTGCAGCCGTCTTTTTCCAGGGATTCATAACCCAGAAACTCGGTAGCATGAAGCGAGGCCACCAGTTCGGCTGGCAAACCAGCTTGACCGGCAAACTTGCCGGCAGAACGTGCACGTGTGCGCTGTTCTTCCATCAAGGTTTCGTAGGTGGCGTTGGCATCGTCGGCGAGCGTTGCATTTTTCTCTCGAAGAATATCGACGATCAAATCCGGCGGGCAGCCGTAGGTATCGTGCATCTGGAACAGTTGTTCGCCATCGAGTTTATTGCCGCTGGCTTTCAGGGAATTTTCAAGACGCTGCATGCCGGCATCGAGTGTGGATGCGAATGCGGCTTCTTCTGCTTTCAAGGCTTGTTCGATCAGCGCCTGTTTCGATTTCAGTTCCGGATAGGCATCGCCCATCATTTCGGCCAGCGGTTGCACCATACGCCAGAACTGGCCTTCGGCATTCAAGGCACCGAGTTTCCAGATATTGCGAACGGCGCGACGGATGATCCGGCGCAGCACATAACCACGTCCTTCGTTCGAAGGCAGAATGCCGTCGACGATCAAGAACGAACACGCACGAATATGATCGGAGATCACGCGCAATGATTTGTTTTCAAGATCGGTGGTGTCAGTGAGTTTTGCAGCCGCCTTGATCAAATGCTGGAACAAATCGATTTCATAATTGGAATGCACGTGTTGCAGCACGGCGGCGACGCGTTCCAGACCCATGCCGGTATCGACGCAAGGCGCCGGCAATGGCAGCAAGGTGCCATCCGGCTGGCGATCGAATTGCATGAACACGTTGTTCCAGATTTCGATGAAACGATCGCCGTCTTCATCCGGCGAACCCGGCGGGCCGCCCGGAATATGCGCGCCATGATCATAGAAAATTTCGGTGCACGG
>JAKQKT010000228.1 GCA_029560515.1 Pseudomonadota bacterium | reverse complement strand
CAGTGCCGAGCCATGGGTACGCGGCAATACGCCGGTACGGACGGTAATCGGGCGCACGGTGCTGAGGTCACGACCGTCGATGCGGATTTTGGTATTGAGGACGGAAGCACGCATGGTGCTGTACTCCAGCTCGCCGAATTCCTTGCTTAATTCAGCGGCATTCCAGCCATTCGCTTCTGCTGCATCCTTGACGGATTCCATCACCGATTTTTTTAGTGCGGAAATCGCATCACGGCGTTCCAACTTGTTGCGGATCTGGAAAGCAGCCGACAGGCGATCGCCGATGGCTTCTTTCAAGGTGGCGATCATGTTTTCGTTGGCGACCGGAGCCTGCCATTTCCAGGCATCGACACCGACTTCGGCAACAAATTCATTAATCGCATTGATAACAGCTTGTTGCTGCTGGTGACCGAACATAACGGCACCGAGCATGATTTCTTCCGACAATTCCTTGGCTTCCGATTCCACCATCAGCACTGCATTGGCAGTACCGGCAACAACGAGGTCGAGTTGCGAAGTAAGAAGTTCGGTAGCACTTGGGTTCAACAAGTAATGGCCATTGGCGAAGCCAACGCGGGCCGCACCAATCGGACCTGCGAACGGAACGCCCGACAGCATCAATGCTGCCGAGGTACCGATCATCGCCGGAATATCGGCCTGAATTTCAGGGTTCATCGAAAGCACGGTTGCAATAACCTGCACTTCATTGCGGAAGCCTTCAGGGAAAAGCGGACGGATCGGACGATCGATCAAACGCGAGGTAAGGGTTTCGCGCTCGGTGGCACGGCCTTCACGCTTGAAGAAGCCGCCGGGAATACGCCCGCCAGCATAGAATTTTTCCTGGTAATCGACGGTAAGCGGGAAGAAGTCCATGCCTTCTTTCGCGTTTTTGTTACCGACGGCGGTGACTAACACCACGGTATCAGCCATTTTCACAATCACGGCACCGCTGGCTTGACGTGCAATCTCGCCGGTTTCCAAAGTGATTTGGTGCTGGCCGTATTGGAATGTTTTAGTTACTTTCGCCACGATTATCTTCCTTTCTCAATGTATTCCGGAAAACACCCCGTCTTCCGGATTTATTTCTTGCAATGTGTTTCGTAAAAAATGACTCTCAAAAAAATGCGGCGCATTTCTGCGCCGCATGGTATTTCTGTATTAACGACGCAGGCCCAAACGCTCGATCAAGGTCTTGTAGCGTTCGCCGTCTTTCTTTTTCAGATAAGCCAGCAGACTGCGGCGGGTGTTGACCATTTTAAGCAGGCCACGACGGGAGTGATTGTCGTGCTTGTGTGCCTTGAAGTGCTCGGTCAGGTGTTCGATGCGTGCGGTCAACAAGGCGACTTGCACTTCCGGGGAACCGGTATCGTTCGCAACGCGACCGAAATCGGTCATGATTTTCTGGGTATCAACTGCCATTTTATATATCTCGATGATGCGTAATTCGCAGGAACGTCCATCCATGAGGAGGATCGCACCGCAACATTCGCCGGTTATAGGGAGCGCCTGAAGGGAAAAGCCCCAATCAAGCCTGTCAATTATAGCGGTTAAGCGACTGCCCAAACAAGGCTTTAACATCTTCGTGGTGCCGGACCGAGCACGTCAGCCAGCTCATTTTGTCTATCGATTCACAGACTAGCTGAGTGCAGCCCATCGAAACAGCCGCTTGGCCTGCAATACACCATGTTGATCCAGGCTGGCCAAGCCAAGTGATCGGCCGGATTGATCACAAACATTAACATCACCGAGAATGCCGCTATCGGGTATTACCAGTCTTTGCCCCTGACCAAATCGCCTGATTTGCGATTCGTCCAGATAAACCTCGGGCCAGCCGGACAAACCTGCCTCGATAGGCAGAACCAACGGCAGCAATCCATCTTCACCCAGCTCGGCGATGGCTTGCAGCTCTTCCAGAGTGTGCATTTCGGATTGTTGAAACGGCGCGACCCAAAGACGTCGTAAAACTTTTACATGCGCACCACAACCGAGAAGTTCGCCCAGGTCGCGCACGATGCTGCGAATATAGGTTCCTGATCCGCAAACTATACGCAAGGAAATTTCGTCTTTGCCGATATCAAGGATGTCGATACTGTCAACATTCACTTCACGCAGCGGCATTTCGATGATTTCGCCACGTCGGGCTTTCGCATACATCGGTTCACCGCCCTGTTTCAGGGCAGAATAGATCGGCGGGCGCTGCTGTATTTTGCCGATAAAACCTTGCAACAAAGCCCGGACTTTTTCCGGCGCCAATTCAGGCACGACGCGTTCAACCAAAACCTGTCCATCGGCGTCATCGGTGTCGGTGGTGACGCCAAGTTTTGCGACGGTTTCATAAGCCTTGTTTTTGCCCAGCAAGACTCCGGCGATTTTGGTGGCTTCGCCGAGGCAAATCGGCAGCAAGCCGGTCGCAAGCGGATCAAGACTACCGGTGTGGCCAGCTTTTTCGGCCCGAAAGATATGGCGAACACGTTGCAGTGCCTGATTGGAACTCAGGCCTTGCGGTTTATCGAGCAGCACGATGCCATCGATGCTGCGGAATATCGTGCGTGGACGCTTATTCATGATGCCGGCTGGCTCACATTGCGCATGGAATCGGAAGCCGGCCTCTTGAAACTTGTCGGGAACCGTTTTGCGCGATAGTCCATGAAGGGTGTCTCGATAAAACGATACATCAGCCAGCCTGCCAGCACACATGCCATCGAAATAATAATCACCTGCATCGACGACGCGATTTTATATGGCTCCAGCAAACCTTTCAGGATGAATGCAAGTGGCTTGTGCGACAGATAGATTGCGTAGGAATAAGCCGCAAGCGCGGCAGCACCGGGAATTCGCAAGCGGTGCAGGATGGAAGCCGGACTCAGTGCCGACATCACCAGGATGGCGAATGCGATCGCCAACAAGGAATAGCCAAAACCGCTCATGAAATAGCCATAACCATAATTGTCGATGTAGTAATACTCGTTTACACCGTAAAGCATCAAAGCCGTGGCCAGCAACCCGAACAGGAAAGTCTGCACTCCCTTCCTGATGATTGCAGCCCATATGGTAGGGTGAAAATTCTTCAGCATGGCGACGGCAATACCTGGCAGGAATTCATCAAAACGGCAAAACGAGGAGTAATAGACATTCGGGTAATAGCCGTTGATATCGTTCGACTCGAGGCCATACTCAAGCCACAGAATGCTGCGCACCGCAATTCCGATGACGACAAGCATCAATAGAAAAAGCCAACCGTTTCGCACCGTCCTTGCAAAACGAAAACCAAAAACCATCACCAGCGGAAACAGCAGGTAAAACTGTTCTTCAATACACAGCGACCAGGCGTGTGAAAACGCAGTTCCCGGCGTCAACCACATGTTCTGTACAAACAGCACAAACTTCCATAAAGGTGGCGGTTCGTTCCCACCCATGACGGCCGGAAACAGGAAGTACAAGGCCAGTATGAAATAGTAGTTGGGCAAGGTTCTGAGAAACCGCCGCATGTAAAAGGACTTGATCGAAAGCTGCTGCCCTTTGGATATGCCGGAAAATATCTGGTTACCGATCAAATAGCCACTTAGCACGAAAAATAAATCAACGCCGACCCAGCCCACGGTACTCGCCCAGCCGAAAGTCGCTTCATGGCTCACGAATACCTGATAGTGATACATGAACACGAACAGGATCGCGATGGATCTCAGTGTGTCCAGGCCATTGACACGCGAAGCAACCACTTCGCTTTCAGATGAAAGCCCGAATATTTTTTTTATCTTATTTTGCATCTGGAATTCTTGCAGCAAGTGGAAAATCCGATGCAAGAGTTTACTAGGATAGATTTGATGGCGGTAAGTTTTTCACCCGCCCATCAATCAGATTCAGGACTCGGATTCAATATCCGGAGCATCCGCTTCTTTCGGTGCGACTCGATCGGACTCGGGCAGTTCGCGCAGCAAGGCATCTATCTTCTCGCCCTTGTCCACGGAGTCGTCATACATGAAATGCAATTCCGGCACATGCCGCATGCGCACGGCATGTGCGAGTTTGTAACGAAGCTGTGGTGCCAGTTCCTTGAGTGCCTTCACGGCAACCGGGCCTTTGTCCCCCAAGAGCGCAGTAACGTAAACATTGGCATGCGCCATGTCCCGGGTGATTTCGACATCGGAAACGCTGACCGACGGCAATCCATGCTCACGCACGGCGGCATGCACGATCAACCCGAGATCGCGGCGCAATTGCGATGCGACGCGATCGGTACGATGAAAGCTCTTTTTTGCCATTGGTCTTAGAGCGTCCGCGCAAATTCGATGCGTTCAAAGCATTCGATTTGATCGCCGGGTTGCACGTCGTTGTAAGCCTTGACCGCAATACCGCATTCGGTACCGCTTTTGACTTCTTCGACCAAATCCTTGAACCGGCGCAGGGATTCGAGTTCGCCTTCGAACACGACCACGCTGTTGCGAAGCACGCGGATAGGCTTGTTCTTCTTGACCGAGCCTTCGATTACCAGACAACCGGCGACGGCGCCGAATTTCGAGCTGCGGAACACGTCGCGAACCTCGGCGATACCGATGATTTCCTCGCGGATTTCCTTGCCAAGCAAACCGGAAGCGACTTGTTTGACCTGGTCGATAACATCGTAAATGATCGAGAAGTAACGCAAGTCCAGACCATTGCTTTCTATGATTCTGCGGGCAGTGGCATCGGCACGGACATTGAAGCCGATGATGACCGCTTTCGATGCTGCAGCGAGTGTCGCGTCGGACTCGGTAATGCCACCCACGCCCGAACTGATTACATTGATACGGATCAATTCGTTTGAAAGACCGGTAAGCGATTGACGCAAGGCTTCGACCGAGCCTTGTACATCGGCTTTCACCAGAATGTTCATGGTTTGCATGCCATTGTCCTGGCCCATGGAAGCCATGATGTCTTCCATACGGCTGCCGGCAGAGGTAACCAGACGCGATTCACGGCGTTTGGCGTCACGTTGCTGGGCAACGTCTTTTGCCAGACGTTCATCGGATACCACGACGAAATCATCGCCGGCATCCGGTACGCCGGAAAGACCCAATACCTGCACCGGAATCGAAGGTCCGGCGGAATCGGTTTGTTTGCCGTTTTCATCAAACAGGGCACGAACGCGACCGTAATGCACGCCGCAAACCAGATAATCACCTTTCTTCAAGGTGCCTTGTTGCACGAGTACGGTGGCGACCGGGCCACGGCCTTTATCCAGCGCCGACTCAATCACCACACCGGTAGCCAGTGCGTCATAAACCGCTTTCAATTCCATCACTTCGGCCTGGACCGAAATGGCGTCGAGCAATGCATCGATGCCCATACCGGTTTTTGCCGATACCGGAACAAATTGCACGTCGCCGCCCCACTCTTCCGGCACCACTTCCAGCGCAACCAAACCTTGTTTGACGTTGTCGGGATTGGCTTCGGGTTTATCCATCTTGTTTACCGCGATTAGCAACGGCACTTTGGCCGCACGCGCATGATTCACGGCTTCAATCGTTTGCGGCATCACACCGTCATCGGCAGCAACCACGAGTACAACGATATCGGTAAGTTTTGCACCGCGGGCACGCATCGAGGTAAAGGCCGAGTGACCTGGGGTATCGAGGAAGGAAATAACGCCCTTCTCGGTTTCAACATGATAGGCGCCGATATGCTGGGTAATGCCACCCGCTTCGCCAGTCGCCACTTTGGTGCGGCGAATGTAATCGAGCAAAGAGGTTTTGCCGTGGTCAACGTGGCCCATGATGGTAACGACTGGCGGACGCGTTCTTTGTTCGCCCTGCACTTCCACTTTTACTGCTTCCAATGCGCTTTCGGCATCATTGTCTTCGACTTTCGTCGCCTTGTGGCCCAGTTCTTCAACGACCAGGACTGCAGTGTCATGATCGATGACTTGATTGATGGTCGCCATTACGCCCATTTTGAAAAGTGCCCGAACGACTTCGCCGCCTTTCAGTGCCAGTTTGTTGGCCAACTCGCTGACGACGATACTGTCACCGATAAAAATTTCACGCAGGATGGGCGCAGTCGGTTTCGAGAAACCATGCTGACCTGTCGCAGTGCGTGAAGCTTCCACGATTTTAACTTTGGGCTTGCGACGATTGCCGGCGGAACGACGCGCACGTTCATCAGCGGTCAGATGTAATTGACCGGCAGCAAAACGGGCTGCTGCATCATCTTCACCTTCATTGTCGACCATCGCGTGCGAACCGCGTGGCTTGTGTTTCACTGCCGTCTTGACCGGAGTTTTCGGAGCCGCGACTTTGTCGTCGCGACGTGGCATGTCCACTTTGTGCGGACGTGGTGCGTGCTTGTCGACGGGTTTCGGCGCTTTGGCACCGGCATCTTCATCCGGTTTGACGACGACGGCGGCAACGACTTTTTCAGCCTCGGCGCGGGCAGCCTGGGCGGCGGCTTCGATGACGGCACGACGCTGCGCTTCTTCTTCACGACGAGCACGATCCTGCGCATTCAATGCATCATTTTCTGCCTGATTGCGGGATTTGGACTCTTCGAGCTTGCGCAATGCATCTTCGCGTTCGTCATTTTGCGGGGTTTCCACCTGATCGCGTTTGACATAGGTGCGTTTTTGACGGACTTCAATCGAAACGGTGGTTTTCGCCTTGCCGGCGCTTACCGTCAGTTCTTCGACCTTGCGGCGCTTGAGCGTGATTTGTTTGGGTGCTTCGCCTTCGGCAGCCTTTTCATCTTTGCCATGGGTGCGGCGCAGGAAACCCAACAACTTCATCTTCTCGGTACTACTGACCACCTGATCTGGCCCACTGAATGTCATGCCCGCACCTGCCAGTTGCTCTAGCAACTTCTCGGTGGGCATTCCAAGCACTTTGGCCAGTGAACCTACGGTGACTTCAGACATGTTTTTTGTATCCTGATGGGGGCCGGAGCCCGTTCTGTTACGGTACTAAATCTATAACGCGTTTGAAGCAATCAATCCTGACGGGCAGCCATGATCAAAGCCGCAGCCTGCGCTTCATCCATGTCCACCATGTCGAGCAATTCAAAAGTCGCCAAATCAGCGAGATCCTGCTTGGTGATGACGCCATGTCCGGCAATGGCATACGCCGTTGCTTCATCCATGCCCTCAACAGCCAGCAAATCTTCCGCCGGTTTGTGGTCTTCCATTTCTTCTTCGACGGCAAGCGCATCATTGAGCAGTGCGTCACGTGCACGGGCACGGAGCTCTTCCACGATGTCTTCGTCGAAGCCTTCTACCGCCAGCAATTCAGCCGCTGGGACGTAGGCGATTTCTTCAACGGTACTGAAGCCTTCGGCAACCAGGATGCCGGCGATTTCTTCGTCGACTTCAAGCTTGGCCATGAACAACTGGCGAGCGGTCGCTTGTTCGGCGTCGCTCTTCGCGCTGACCTGGTCTTGCGTCATCACGTTCAATTGCCAGCCGGTCAAACGGCTCGCCAAACGGACGTTCTGGCCGCCTTTACCGATGGCTTGCGCCAATTTGTCTTCGGCAACGGCAATGTCCATCGAATGCTTTTCTTCATCGACGATGATCGACTGCACTTCCGCTGGCGCCATCGCATTGATCACGAATTGCGCCGGATTATCCGACCACAACACGATATCTACGCGTTCGCCGTTGAGTTCGTTCGATACTGCCTGTACGCGCGAACCGCGCATACCAATGCAGGCGCCGATTGGATCGGTGCGGTGATCATGTGCCAACACTGCAATCTTGGCGCGATCGCCTGGATCACGTGCCGCTGCTTTAATTTCGACCAAACCCTGGCCCACTTCCGGCACTTCGAGTTTGAAAAGTTCAATCATGAATTCAGGAGCACTACGCGAGATAAACAGCTGAGGCCCACGGGTTTCCGGGCGCACTTCCAGCAGGTAACCACGTACGCGATCGCCTGGACGCAAAACGTCGCGCGGGATCGATTTGTCTTTCGGAATCACGGCTTCCGCATTGCCGCCAAGGTCAACGTAAACATTGCCGCGTTCGGTGCGCTTCACGATGCCATTGATCAACTCGCCAACGCGATCGGCCCAGGCTTCCAGAACTTGAGCGCGTTCTGCTTCACGCACGCGCTGAACGATGACTTGCTTCGCGGCTTGTGCGGAGATGCGGCCGAATTCCGGGTTTTCGATTTGCTGTTCGATGAATTCGCCGATTTCAGCGTCTTCTTTTTCGTCGACGGCATCCATCATGCGGATCATGCGGTCCGGCGATTCCATCACGACGTCGTCGGCCACGACTTCCCAGCGACGGAAGGTCTCATAAGTACCATCTTTAGGATTGATGGAAACGCGCACGGAGACATCTTCGTCGTGATAGCGTTTTTTAGCCGCCGATGCCAGGGCTGCTTCCATAGCTTCGATAATGACCGAACGCGCGACGCCTTTTTCATTGGCGACCGCTTCCATTACCAGCAATAATTCCTTACTCATGTAACCGCTCCATCACAGGCTTTAGGCCTTGAACTTAGTCAGGTTGTGGGTCTTTGCGACGGCGTGAACCGCGCTCAGGTTTCTTTTCTTTCGACTCGCCCAGACCCATTGCTGCGTAATCTGGGACCAGGCGGGCTTTTTCGATATTGTCGAACGCGATTTCAAATTCGGCCTTGTCTTCGGCGATGGTGATTATTTCACCTTCGACTTTGACAATCTTTCCTTGAACGCGGCGACGGGTATTTTGTGGCAGACGCAAATTCACCTTGGCCTGCTCACCCATGAAACGGGCGAAGTGTTCCGGCTTGAACAGAGGGCGATCGATGCCGGGTGAAGAGACTTCCAGCGTGTAATTGCTACTGATCGGATCATTCACGTCCAGGATAGCGGCAACTTCGCGGCTGACCGCTTCACAATCCTCGATATTGACCAGACGGCCTTCGACATCGATATAAAGACGCAACAGGGCACGACTGCCCGACTGGGCAAACTCGATACCCAGCAGTTCCAATTTCAGCGCTTCCACCGTCGGTGTCAGCATTTCGATCAGTTCGTCAGCCTTGCTCATATATCCCATCTCAGCCAAATTGCGAAAACAAAAAAGGGCCATAAGGCCCTTTTCCGGTACATCCAGGTTCCGGTGTTACCGATGCAAAAAATCTCATCAGGAACAAGCCCGAGTAATTTCGCATACGCTCGATTACTTAGAAACTGGTAGCGGGGGTAGGATTTGAACCTACGACCTTCGGGTTATGAGCCCGACGAGCTGCCAGACTGCTCCACCCCGCAGCAGTGAACCGCGATTATAGCGGCTTGCCTGAAATTCACGCAAGTAAAAGTTAAATTCACCTGCAATAACGGGCTTTTATGCGGATCTACGCACAAGCCATCTCGGCAATAACAAAGCCGCTGCGCCTGTTTTATGGTTTTTCGAACATAAAAACGGCGAGACGCGGAGGCTTGCCTTGATCATCCGGATGCCAATATTCATTGAAGGTTTTCAGATTGATGCCACTATCGTCGGCGGCCTTCAAAAAATCAGAGAGGTGATGAACGTGTGCCTGAACTTCAGTGACTTCTTCGCCGCGCTGGAAACGGGCCTTTCCGCCCTGATATTGCCGGAATGGATGCAACTCGGAAACATGGAAACATCCACCCGATTGCAGGCTACGGAAAGCTTCCTTGAATATATGGGATAGATCTTCGATATGTTCCAACACCAGGTTACAGACAAGCAGATCGTAAGCACTGTTTTGACTCGGCCATGCATTTGACAGATCGGCGATACGAAACTCGACGTTGTTTACATTCAGTTTTTGCCGAGCCTGTTCGATCATGCCTTCGGAAAAATCCAGTGCGGTCACGGATTCGGAGATTTCCGACAACAACAGGGTATTTTTTCCCGTACCGCAGCCCAATTCCAGGCTGCTTTTGAATTTAAGCCGGGACAGTACCGATTTCGTGATCGAGCAATCAAGATCTCGCGTCAGGTTTCTATCCTGATCGTAACTGGATGACCAGCTATTGTAGGCAGCCTGGATGCTCATGGATCAGTATGCCGATTCGGATGAACCGCTTATACGGAAATCAGACCGGGAAGGCTTGACGGCACCACGACAGGATTGGTTCCGCAAAAACACCCATGATCAGTAGCGCCAGCGCATTGATCGTAAATGCAATGCGCAGATGCAGATCGGAATGAAGGCGCGGCGCCTCTCCCTTGGGTTCCTCAAAGAACATCGCGCGGATGATGCGCAGGTAATAAAACGCGCCCACGACCGCTGCCACGACGCTGAGAATAGCGAGCCAGGTATAGCCGCTAACAAGAGCCGCATTGATAACTTCAAGCTTGGCCCAGAACCCCAGGAATGGCGGCACGCCGGCCAGCGAAGCCATCACGAACAAGACCATCAATGCATGAAACGGATTGTGCTGCCACAGCCCCCTGAAATCGGAAACTTCTTCGGCTTCAAAACCCTTGCGCGACAAGGTAATGATCGCAGCAAAGGCTGCAGCCGACATCAGGGAATAGGAAATTGCGTAAAACATCGCTGCGCTGTAACCGGTGTTATCGGCACAGACAAGACCCATGAAAAGAAAGCCGACATGTGAAATCGTCGAATACGCCAACAGTCGTTTCAGGTTGGTTTGCACCAGCGCCGCGAGATTGCCGATAACCAGCGATATTGCGGCCAGATAAGCCACCATGTCGCCCCACTGTACATCTGCTGTGCCGACACCCGTTTCAAGCAGGCGATAAGCCATACCGAAGGCCGCCAGTTTGGGCGCAGCTGCAATCAGCAAGGTAACGGCAGTTGGGGCGCCCTGATAAACATCCGGCAACCACATATGGAAAGGTGCCGCACCAAATTTGAAGGCAATGCCGACCAGCATGAAAACCACGCCCAGCAGGAGCATATTCTGGTTGGAAGCGATACCCGAGGCCGCATAAACTTCGTCCAGCTGAAGACTGCCGGTCGCGCCATAAATCATCGACATGCCGTACAGAAGCAGGCCGGAAGCCATCGAACCCAGAACAAAGTATTTCATCGCAGCTTCAGATGCCAGGCGATTGTCGCGATCCATCGCGACCAGACCATAGGTACTGAGGGCAAGCAATTCCAGGCCGAGATACAAGGTCACCATGCTGGCGGCTGAAATCATCAGCATCATTCCCAGCACCGAAAACAGGGCTAGCGCATAGAACTCGCCCTTGAACAGATCACGATCCTGAAGATAGGGTTTGGCATATACCAGGCTGAATGCAGTTACCAGATATACCGCCATTTTCAGCACATCGCTGGCAATATCACGGACGAACATATTGGTGAAAGCAAACGTCTGGACACTGGCCATGTCGCGTGCGGTCAATACGGCAGCCGCTACCAGCACCAGGATTGATAGAAAATGAATCAAGCCACGACGTTGCGGCGAGATAAACAAATCGATCATCAATATTGCAAACGCCGCCCCGCACATGAAAAGTTCCGGGGTAATGGTGTGCAGGTCGGCCATGACAAATGTTGAGGGTAGCATCGTGTTTCCTTACAGCTTGGTAGAACTCAACTGGGCAACCAGTTGAGTGACCGAGCTATCCATTAAATCGGTAAGTGGTTTTGGATAAATGCCGAGCGCCAATACACCCGCAGCGAACAACAACAGCATCAATGCTTCGCGTCCGTTGATATCTTTCAATTCGGCAACATGGCTATTGCTCACCTCGCCGAAAATGACGCGCTTGACCATCCATAGCGTGTAAGCCGCACCGAGGATAAGTGTCATCGCCGCAAAGAATGCAGTTACCGGAGATTGCTGGAATGCTGCCAGGATCACCATGAACTCACCCACGAAGCCTGAGGTTCCCGGCAAACCGGCATTCGACATCGCGAAGAAGACAAACAAACCCGCAAACCAGGGCATGGTATTGATCACGCCGCCGTAGTCTTTGATCATCCGGCTATGCATGCGGTCATAAAGCACGCCGACGCAACTGAACATCGCGCCCGAGATGAAACCATGCGAAATCATCTGCACCATGGCACCCTGCAGACCGAGCTCGGCCGCATCGGTATTGCCGCTATCCTTGATCAGACTGAAGGCAATAAAAGTACCGAGCGTGACAAAGCCCATGTGCGCAATCGAGGAATAGGCAATCAGCTTCTTCATATCCTGCTGCACCAGCGCAACCAGGCCGATATAAACCACGGCAATCAGGGACAGCAGAATAATCAGCCAGGCATACTCCTGACCGGCATCAGGCACGATCGGCAAGGTAAAACGGATAAAACCGTAACCACCGATTTTCAGCATGATCGCAGCCAGCACCACCGAACCCGCCGTTGGCGCCTCCACATGAGCATCCGGCAACCAGGTGTGAACCGGAAACATAGGGATTTTCACCGCGAATGCGGCCAGGAAAGCAAAGAACAGCCACATTTGTTCATTGGCAGTGAGGGACAAGGCATACCAATCGGACAACTGGAAACTACCCGATTTGATGTACAGGAAGACCAGGCCAATCAACATGAACACCGAACCAAGGAAGGTGAACAGGAAAAATTTGATGCTGGCGTAAACGCGACGCGGGCCACCCCAGACACCGATGATAATGAACATCGGGATCAGCATGCCTTCGAAGAATACGTAGAAAAGCACCGCATCCATTGCACAGAACACACCGACCATCAAACCTTCAAGGATCAGGAAAGCGGCGAAGTATTGCGGCACACGTTTTTCAATCGAATTCCAGGCGCCAATCAACACAAGCACGGAAGTGAAGACCGTCAACAATATCAGGGCTATCGAAATACCATCGGCACCGAGATTGTAGAAAATGTCGAAACTGGGAATCCACGGATGCGACTCGACAAACTGCATGCCTGGTGTCACAAGGTCGAATTCACGATAAAGCGGAACACCCAAAGCAAGAGTGACCAGCGCTACCAGCAAAGCAAACCACTTCGCCTGCACGGCATTTTTTTCACTGAAAAACAGCGTCAGCCCGCCGCCAATAATTGGCAGCCAAATCAAAAGGCTTAGCAGTGACGACTTAAGATCCATCCGAACTTCCCCAGTGCTTACATGCCAAGGTTTCTGGCCAGCAACGCCAACAAGGCGATGAGACCCAGAATCATGGCGAAGGCGTAAATATACAAACGGCCGCTTTGGATCTGGCGCACCAAACCTGCGGTTCTATCAATCAATATGGCAGTACCGTCAACAAACAGTCCGTCGATAATTTTTGTATCAATCCATTTCGATGCAAGCTTGCCGAGCGCAACACCGCCGCCGGCAAAGCCCTTGATCCAGAGATCATCGAAGCCATATTTGTTTTCGAGGATGCGGATCGGCAATGCGAAAATCTTCTGGCATTTCTTCGCGACTTCAATATTGAACAGGTAGATATAGGTCGCCAGCGCAAAGCCCGAGAAAGCCAGCCAGAATGCCGGTGCCATGAAGAAATGCAGACCCATGTGCAGTGCGATGCCATCGACTCCGCCGAATTCCTCGGCAATCGTCAGGAACCAGAGATGATCATGGGTGACAGTGATCGGGCCGGAAAAGAAATCCCCAAACAGCATGGTCCCGACCGTCAGGAAACCGATAACGACCGACGGAATCGCCAGAAGAATCAGAGGAATAGTCACTACGAGCGGAGATTCATGTGG
>JAKQKT010000201.1 GCA_029560515.1 Pseudomonadota bacterium | reverse complement strand
CCATGAAACGGCGGGCGGCGGCCAGCCCGGCACCGGAATCGGACTGGCGCTTTGCCGGGAACTCACCGAACTCATGGGCGGGAAAATAAGTGCGGAAAGCGAACCCGGCCGCGGCTCCACGTTCCAGGTGTTGTTGCCGCTCCGGCAGCGCGCGACAAGGACCAGGGAAACGGAACAAACGGCCCTGGAATCCCCGTTGCCTGTGCTGCCGATGTTGGAAGAGAAAGATTCGCATCAAACCTCGCCACCGCAGCCGGCGGGCCGCCCCTTGCTGCTGCTGGCGGAAGACAACGAGGAATTGCGCGCATTTTTATACCAGACCCTGTCCGAAACCTGCGAAGTCATCGAAGCGCCCGATGGCAAAAAGGCGATCGAACTGGCCCGGCAACGCGTGCCCGACATCGTTGTGTCCGACATTTTTATGCCGCACGTCGACGGCATCGAATTGCTCGATTTGCTGAAACGCGACCTCATCACCAGCCACATTCCCGTACTGCTGCTTACCTCCAAAACCGCACTCGAAAACCGTTTGGAAGGGCTGAAACACGGCGCGGATGCTTACCTCGGCAAACCGTTCCAGACCGAAGAGTTACTGGCCTGGATCAGCAACCTGCTGGAAACACGCCGTCGCCTCCAGGAACGATTTACACGCCCTGCTCAGGCAAGCGGCACGTTGGGTCATGCCGCCATATTGGAAGACGAGGCGCCTTCCCAGGGCGCAACTTTGTCGGCCCTCGATCACCAGTTTCTTGACAAACTACGGCAGGTAGCGGAACAGGAAATAGAAAACGAACACTTCAGCGTGGAAGAACTTGCCAGGCAGATGACCATGAGCCGCTCGCAGTTGCACCGTAAAATGTCAGCGATCACGGGCCAGTCGACCGGGGAGTTTCTGCGTAATTTCCGCCTCGACCGGGCGATGGAACTGCTTCAAACCAAATCGGGCAACGTGAGTGAAATAGCGTGGCGCGTGGGTTTTGGTAATGCGAAGTATTTTTCCACGTCGTTTAAGGAACGGTTCGGGGTGTCGCCAAGCGAAGTAGGGGAGGATAAGTGACTTTTGGCTTCATTGCAACATCAGCGAACCAATTTGCAACATCAGCGAACCCGAGTTGTATCCCGTTTCCTGCAACTTTACCTCC
>JAKQKT010000167.1 GCA_029560515.1 Pseudomonadota bacterium | reverse complement strand
GCATGAATCCACTGGCCGAATTAAACGCCGACGAGCGCCGAGAATGGTTCTGGTTTTTCATTCTGGCGTTTTTCATTTTGGCGGCTGGTTATGGCATGCGCGAACCCTGGCCGTCGGACGAACCGCGTTTTGTGCTGGTGGCAAAACAAATGGTGGAGAGCGGCAATTATCTGTTTCCGCATCGTGGCATCCAGCTTTATCCGGACAAACCACCGGTTTTTTTCTGGCTACTGGCCGCCTGTTATCAGGTCATCGGTAGTTGGCGCTGGAGTTTCCTGTTGCCCTCGCTGCTGTCGGGCATGGTGGTACTCCATCTGACTTGGGATGCTGGTCGCCGCCTGTGGAATCCGCGTGCCGGCTTGTGGGCCGCTGCTGCGGTCCTGTTCAATGTCCAGTTCGTTTACCAATTCAAGCGGGCACAAATCGATCCGACCCTGGTGCTGTTCACGACGATCGCGCTGTACGGATTCATCCGCCATCTTTTATTGGGGCCGAGCTGGCGCTGGTTTTATGCCGGCTGCTTTTTTTCCGGTCTTGGCATCATTACCAAAGGTGTCGGGTTTTTACCGCTGCTGATTTTTATTCCCTATCTCGCGTTGCGCTTCGTAAAAGCCGATGGTCTTTCGGTGCAGGGCAAATCCAGCCCATGGCGATGGTCGGCCGGCCTGTTTTTTTTCCTCGCCGCGATGGCGATCTGGCTGGTTCCCCTGCTTTGGACTGTCAGCCACGGCGGTAACGCCGAACAGCAAGCCTATCTCAATGATATTTTGTTCCGGCAAACAGCCAAACGTTACGCGAACCCTTGGGGACACCACGAACCTTTCTGGTATTTCGGCGAAATCGTATTATTGTTTTGGCTACCGTTTTCGCTGGTCCTGTTCTGGTTATGGAAGCCCTGGTATCAGGCGCTGCGAATAAAAGACACCAAAGTGATATTGCCGCTCGCATGGGGCATTCTGGTGATCGTTTTTTTCAGCCTGAGCAGCGGCAAACGCGATATGTATATCCTGCCGGCATTGCCTGCCTTTGCACTCGCGGCAGCACCGTTCATGCAAGCGCTTTCGGAACGAAACCGTTTTCGTTATGCCCTGTTTGCACTGATTGCATTCTTAAGCCTCGCAATGCTCGCATTGGGTTTGCAGGCACTCGTTGGCGAACCAGGCTTCGAGAAAAAATTCATGCTCGAACGTGGTGCCGCTCTGCTGGATCCACTGTGGTGGATGCTCGTTGTGGTTGGCGGCACCAGTTTGCTCGCCAGCCTGTTTTTTCGTCATAAAAAACCCCTGCATGCCTGCCTGGTTTTCTTTGTGCTGCTTTGGAGCGGCTACAGTTTTGTTGCCTACCCGGTACTGGATGGTGCGAATTCATCGAAAGATGTGATGCTGCGCGCCCGTGAGCTGGCGGGAACAAAAACCATCATCGGACTAGTCGATTGGAAAGAGCAGAATTTGCTGCAGGCAAAAGGCGAAACCACCGATTTCGGTTTTCTGGAATCTCCGGCGACACAATTGCAGAAAGGTGTCGCCTGGCTAAAAGTATCGCCTCAGAAAAGACGCTTGCTGTTGCAATCCAGCAAGCAAACGCAATGCGTCGATTTTAACAGCAGCGATGCTGTCTCGCTGGGGAATGCCAACCGTCGAAGCTGGTGGCTAATCGGCGAGCAGGCGACGGCAGCATGCCGTTGAAGCTTCAATGCCATTATTATTTGTCTGCACGCTATGCTGTCGGGGATGACACGGGAGTCACATGAAAATTCTAATTCTTGGCGCGGGACAAGTCGGTACGTCGGTCGCCGCCGCACTGGCCTCCGAAAACAACGATATCACCGTCGTCGATAACGATATCCACCGTTTGCGTGAACTCTCGGAAAAACTCGATATCCGCACCGTTGCCGGCCACGCCTCATTGCCCAGCGTGCTGTCACAGGCTGGCGCCGATGAAGCCGAGCTGCTGGTTGCGGTGACGTCGAGTGACGAAGTGAATCTGGTGGCTTGCCAAGTCGCGGCAAAACAATTCAAGACTCGTACTCGAGTAGCGCGTTTACGCGAAGCGGAGTATCTGTCGCTGGCAACTGAAGGTGGCGCGAACGCGGTGGTCAATACCGCCATCAGCCCCGAGCAACTGGTCTGCAAACACATCAAGCGACTGATCGAATATCCCGGCGCCTTGCAAGTACTCGACTTTGCCGACGGCCGTGCACAACTTGTCGCGGTCCGCGCCGTTTCCGGCGGCGCGCTGGTCGGTCATGAAATCCGCGAATTACGCCAGCATTTGCCGAGCAATGTCGATGCGCGCGTTGCAGCGATTTTCCGGAACGGCAAACCCATTCGACCGCAAGGTCACACGGTCATCGAAGCCGATGACGAAGTTTTTTTCCTGGCCGACCAGAAAAACATTTCGCTGGTGATGAGCGAGCTGCGCAAACTCGATTCGCGACCGACCAAGCGTATTTTCATCGCCGGTGGCGGCAATATCGGTCGCAACCTCGCCCGCATGATCGAGAAAAAATATTCGGTCAAGGTACTCGAGCGTTCGCGTGATCGCGCCAGGAACATTGCCGAGGATTTGTTGAATTCAATCGTACTGGTCGGTGATTGCGCGGACGAGGATTTGCTGCGTGAAGAAAACATCGACCAGACCGATATCTATTGCGCACTGACCAATGACGACGAAGCCAATATCCTCTCCGCCATGCTGGCCAAGCGACTCGGTTGTCCGCGCGTG
>JAKQKT010000160.1 GCA_029560515.1 Pseudomonadota bacterium | reverse complement strand
CTGTTCTACCTGTGCAAGGTAATGTGCTTCATCGGATTGATCCAGTGCTGCCACCAGTTCGACCTTGTTTTGGCCGCAGGCACACTTTGCCATTTTCGTGGCGGCAAGATGAAGTGCCTGGGCATCGCCGTGAAGGAGGGTAAATCCGGCGGGGTTGCACTGAATGGCGAGGTCCGCAACACCGAACCAATACGGTGGAAATTGCTCGTCATTGTCCGAATCGGCAATGAGCCCGAAACCATAGCCGAGATAGCCGAAAATATAGTCATCTTCATGTTGCTCGAAAATATCATGCACATGTTGCCAGGGAGTCTCTGCTTCCCCGGTATGGCTGGCTCTCTTTTTACTTGAACGGATCTGCTTTCCGTTGCAAAGGATGACTTCATTTTCATTGCCGTATGAAAAATAGGCGTGCGAGGGCTGTTTCGCATACAGGGAGCGTATCAGACGACTTGCCATGCAGCGTGCATCGGCACGCAGGCAGGCTGCTTGTTCGGTAAAAACCGGTGCTGATTCGATGAAGTCAAGCATGGGCGGAGTCGGTACCAAAAGCGCGTTGATAGTCGAATGCAATCGGTTCGCAGGCACCGGAGCAGATGGCTTCGAGCCGTTCCGCACTGACAGGGTGCGAGAACTGTGCGTTTCTCATAAGCACTCGCTGCTTCAGTTGGGCGACCACAAGTTCCGACATGGTTTGCCATTCCTGTTCACTCAGCGATTCACTCGACAACGCGATGTCGGCGATACCTCGGAGCATATGGCTGAACTCGTCTTCGTAAACGGTAGTGCAGGCAATGGCAATCTGGCTGTCGATGCCACCACGGGCCGCGAGTTTCATGCCTTCGGAAAACAGGGTGCAGTAGCCGCCTTCGGTAAAGCGTTGCGCACGCAGCCCCAGATCGCCGTACTCCCTGCGATGCTGGGCACGCAGCGACATCAGAAGATCATTTTCTTTCCATGCACCGGTTTCGCGAAGCCGGGATGGATTGGGAAGCGCCATGTCGGCAGAAGTATTCAGTAGTTCGTACACTTCCATGAAGGCACTGTAGTGGATGAATTCTTCCTGCATGACCTTGATTTCATCGAGAATGTCATTGCGTTCGATTTTTGTTTCCAGATTCTCGAAATTGTCCTGGATCCATTTGAAACTTGAATAGACGCCATCGATAAGTTCCTTGTACATCTGGCGTTGCAGCCATGAGCGGTCTGTGTCTGCGGTACGAATAGGCGAATCCCAGTAGCTGCGGAACACTTCGGCCTCGGCAGCCCAGAGGCGCGAGCAGCGGTCGATCATTCTTTTCATGTTGGGATTGATATTCATCGGTTCATCTCTCGTCTTTCGGTTCGGTAGTGGATTAAATTCGTTCTGCCACGATCAGGTAGAAGCCTGTGGCATTGGGCACCGATGGCCCGGTAACGCCTTCGGTGCCAATGGTGTTTTTTTGTTCAAACAGGGTCAGCTCAAAGCCCTCGTCTTCCAGCATTGCATGCAGCTGGCTGGCTGAACGTACAGGAAAATTCCGGAAATTCCGGGCGAAGGTCCTTGCCATCGTGACGATGTCGAAATCTGCCAATGAAGTGCCACGATGTTCCTGCAGCATGCTGTCCGCACGGGCAACAAAATTCTCTATTTCCCCTGCACCAAAGCGGACAATATCATCGTGATAATTGTCGCGGACGCGTTGCACGGTGACGAGCCTGCCGCCTTTGCGAAGTGCATGAGCCCATTGCCTTATTAAAGCAGGGCGTGTTGAATCATCGAAATAGCCCATGAAGGAATGGGTAAAGATGGCATCGAACGAGGCGGGCGGAAGCCCCTCCAGAATATCCTGCTGCAGTGGCGTGATTTTTATGCCGACTTCCGCTCCGTAGTGTTCACAGACTTTCAGTGGCGTTGCACAAATATCAGCAACGGTCATTCGTATTTCTTTGCCGCTATGCGAAAGTGATTCGTGAATTGTTTTTACCATCGAAAAGTCTGCGGAACCGGAAATCAGGATGTTTTTGAAACCGGGGTCCTGGCTGATCGATTCCAGTTGCGACTGGTAATGGGCGGCATGTGCTGCGGGTGTCGAAACCAGATCCAGCAGCCGTAAAAATTGCCAGGAGCCGTGATACCAGGCGCAGCTCTGCGAATTTTGATCATGAAGGCAATGTGTCTGCGCAAGCTCGTGTGCGAATTTGGCTGCACGTAGGCGAGGTTCATCATCGATAGTGTGTGTGGCATTCGCCGGCATTAAAAAAATCCCCGTGCATGATAGGAAGTAGAACGCAATTTGAATGGGAAAAAGGTCAGGGTTATCGGCCCAGCAAGCGGTTCAGGCGAGATTGCCATGCCCGTTTTCGCGGCAGACGCGGTCGCTCGAGAACCGGTTTTGGCAGGTCGAACCGAAAGCGTCCGGAAGCTTGTACCGGTGTATTCATTTTCAAGATGGCTTCGATGACGGACTGACGGACATGATTTCGACGTGTGTCGCGTTCATCTATTTGCTTGTCTGAAAAATCCGGAAACGTTGCGTTGCTATTGATCTCGTAAGTCTGGATTTTTCCATTCACCAAGCCGTAGTCAATGCGACCAAAGTCTATTTCGGCAAGCGTGAATATTTTTTTTAGTACTTCTGCGTGCGGGTTGTCGCGCGCATACGCAAGTTCTTCGGCTGCGAACCTCTCATCGCTTTCAAGTCCCGATCTTTTTACATTCCAGCCCTGGCTACGGAGGATGTGCTGTGGAATGATCCTTCCGCCGATATTGAACGCGCCGTATTTCCGGTAAAAGCCGTCGCTATCCGGTTCGGCACAAAACTCCACGATGATTCGTCGTTTCGGCGTTTTACCCTTTTCCTGCAGCTCCATCACGGCGAGGTCGAACTCAGCCTCATTTTCGATCAGGGGAGAGTCTGGCCCCTGGCAATCGTCTTCCAGCCTTATGAATACCGGATAGCGAAGCGGCCGTTCGCCTGCATCATAGCGCGACACGGAAAATTGATTAAGGCCTTCGGCATAAAGGCGTTTCAGCAAGGGGTAGCGTTCGAGTATCTTCTCTGGGGAATTATAGACATGCGCATCGGGCGCAATCGTTTTTAATGACGATGCAATACAAAAGGCAGACTCCAGTTCGTAGCTGGATAGACGATCGAAATCGGTAAAAACATAATGTCCCACCGGTGCGGAGCCGTCATAGAAAAGTTTTTCATAGCTGATGCTTTGCACGAGGTGTTTATGTTGTCCAAGGCCGGCAAGCAATCCTTTGATCGGCTGCGTGTAATCTTCCCTGGAAACATAAAAAATCATGCTCTGAAATCCCCTGTAACTTATGCGTGCAAAATGCACGATTTAACGAATAAAAAAAGTATGTCGTTATGAATTGTCCGAGCTTAGCTATTTGGAAATGAATTCGCTACACGAAAATGCATGCCAACATTCGGAGTTTGAATTTCCAGAAAGAAGCAAACGCATGACTTTGCTTCTGGTTGACAACATGGGCTAGTTTTTGAATGGTCCGGACAAAATCGCATTTGCGAATTGGCCTTCGATGCAAATCGAGTTTTGATTCACCTGGCGCAGGCCATACAAAATCCGTCAGCATTGCCAGGCCCTGAGTTGTGAGTACGTATTGCTACCTTGCTGAAATTGCCAACAAAGATCGTCATCAAGATTGGACTGCGGCCGAAGAAAAAAGCAGGGTTAGCTTTTTGGCGGGTTTTTTCTAAGGAGCTGTGATGTTCGGGCCGTTGCGTCTGCGGCAAGCTGTGAAGGAAGGCAATTGACTTGCCAAGCCTTGATTCAGGGTAATGTCGGTCGCAATTTACGGGTAAGCGGCTTGCTGGTATTTGCAGACTGAATTGTGGACATCATGTTTCTGGCGTGAGGCTGGCGACCATCGGGCAGCCGATGGTTGATGCACCTAATTGAGTCAGGCCCTCGCCTTATAAGGTCCTGCCCATTTGTCGCGGGGGATAAAAAAGACGATTTAGCGGAGCGCTTGAAATCCTCAATTATCGAGGCCTTGATTCCTGTATTTCGGCAATAAAGGAATTTTCGACATAAATTGAGTTGACGAATAATTGCTGGGCCTTCATAATTCCGCTTCTGCGCCCGTAGCTCAGTTGGATAGAGCACCAGGCTACGAACTTGGGGGTCGGAGGTTCGAATCCTTCCGGGCGCGCCAAATCAGCAAAAAGCGACTGCTTGGCAGAAAGCTCCAAACTGATGTCATACTTAAGTGCAGTCAACAGGTTTTATCGGGGTATAGCGCAGTCTGGTAGCGCGCCTGCTTTGGGAGCAGGATGTCGGGAGTTCGAATCTCTCTACCCCGACCAACCGTCGAATCACGGTGGTTGTGATTCATGCGAGAATCAGGATTGAGCGCCCGTAGCTCAATCGGATAGAGCACCGGCCTTCTAAGCCGGCGGTTACAGGTTCGATTCCTGTCGGGCGCGCCACTCCGGTGGTATGATTTTTACCTGCGGTGGATGTAGCTCAGCTGGTTAGAGCATCGGATTGTGATTCCGAGGGTCGTGGGTTCGAGCCCCATCTTCCACCCCAACTTTCCTTGTCATGCCGCCTATTACAGGCTCCTAGCTGACTATCTTCAAAATGACGATCCCATGTGATCGGCCTACCGGTATCATCCGAAACCCCCTTACTCAGCCTGTTTCTTGCTCCCTGATAGCTTCACGGAATGCTGCAATTACGGCATAATGTCCAGCTCAGCCGCTCATGCGGGTGGTTTATGTGTGATCGGGCCGTTAGCTCAGTTGGTAGAGCAGTTGACTCTTAATCAATAGGTCGAAGGTTCGAATCCTTCACGGCCCACCATTCCACCTTCATAGCGATGGGTACGTTTTGCGAAAGTGGCGGAATTGGTAGACGCCCTGGTTTTAGGTACCAGTGCCGTAAGGCGTGAGAGTTCGAGTCTCTCCTTTCGCACCATCCGGTCGATGTGCAATCAAATGTGAGCACGCGACTTTTCATTATCGCGCTTCAAAGCGCGGCCGCAGGAGTTGTTATGCAAGTTTCATTGGAAAACACCGCTAATCTCGAACGTCGTATGACGGTGAATGTGCCCGCAGCGCGCTTGAACGAAGTGGTGGAAAGTCGCTTGCAGGAAATCGCACGCACCTCAAACATGAAAGGTTTCCGCAAAGGTAAGGTACCCACCAAGGTCATCGAACAGCGTTACGGCCAGCAAGTCCGTGCAGAGGCTTATGGTGACTTGGTCCGCATGACCTTCGGTGAGGCGGTTCGCGAGAAAAATTTGTTGCCGGCCGGCACCCCGAATATCGAGGCGGGTAAAAACGGCGAAGATGGTGAAATCAGCTTTTCCGCAACTTTCGAAGTTGTTCCAGATTTTGGCGCTATTGATGTCAGCAAACTCGAAGTGGTTCGTGAGACTTCGAAAGTGGAAGAAAGTGATATCGAAAACATGATTGAAACCCTTCGCCAGCAACGTCGTGGCTGGATGCCGGTCGAAACGGCTGCAGAGGCGGGCTCGCTGGTGAATGTGGAAACTTTCGCGCAAACCGACGAAGTGCGTTTGCCAACAGAGGGTTCCGAAAAAGGCGCCACCGTTATTGGCTCAAATGTAATGTTTCCGGAAATTGAGTCCCAGCTGATCGGCATGAAGGCCGGTGATGAGCGCACTATTGAAGTGACATTCCCGAATGATTGGCGCGTAGCTGAACTCGCCGGGAAAGCGACCCGGGTCACGGTAAAAGTCAGCAAGATTTCCCAGCCAGTAATGCCGGATGTAGACGAAGCTTTCATCAAGAGCTTCGGCATTCGCAGCGGCAAGCTGGAACAGTTTCACAAGGAAGTTCGCAACAATCTGGAGCGCGAACTCAAGGGGAACCTGATGTTCCGTCTGCGCGCGGAAGTGGCTAAAAAACTGATCGAGGCCTATTCGCACGTTGAATTGCCGCCCCGCTTGGTCATTGCGGAAGCGCAAAGCATGGCTCGAGCCGCTGAACAGCAGGCCCGCCAGCAAGGTCAGCAAGTCACGTTGTCGCACGAACAGTTCCTGTCAGGCGCTCATAATCGCGTAGCTGCGGCTCTGCTGGTTGGTGAAGTTGCGCGTCAGAATGACTTGAAGCTCGATTCCACACGCCTCAAGGAAACCATGCAGCTGATTGCCTCTACCTACGAAGATCCTTCGCAGGTCATTGAACTTTACCGTAATGATCCCAATATGATGTCTCAACTGCAGAATCGCGTGATGGAAGAGCAGGTCATTGATTGGATTGCCGAGCGCGCGCAATCTACCGAGACCAGCCTGAGCTTCACAGACGCCATGCGACCGGCTGCCTAACAGCACATTTTGGAGAACGTCATGCATGTAACACCTGGGCAAGCAACAACGGGTTTGAACTTGGTACCGATGGTCGTAGAACAAACTCCGCGCGGTGAACGTGCGTACGATATCTATTCACGCCTGCTCAAAGAGCGCGTGATTTTTCTGGTAGGCCCGGTCGATGATTACGTCGCCAATGTCGTGGTAGCCCAGCTGCTGTTTCTGGAAGCGGAAAATCCTGAAAAAGACATCAGTCTGTATATCAACTCCCCAGGTGGCGTAGTTACTGCGGGTATGGCGATTTACGACACCATGCGTTTCATCAAGCCGGATGTCAGCACGATCTGCGTAGGGCAGGCCTGCAGTATGGGGTCTTTCCTGCTGGCCGCGGGCACCAAGGGCAAGCGCTATATCCTGCCTAACTCGCGTGTGATGATTCACCAGCCTTCGGGTGGTGCGCAGGGGCAGGCAACCGATATCGCCATTCAGGCCAAGGAAATCCTGTATTTGCGTGAACGCCTGAATGCCGAGCTGGCTCAAAACACCGGACAGACGATCGAAAAAATAGCCCAAGATGTCGAGCGGGACTATTTTATGTCCGCCGAAGAGGCCAAGGCCTACGGTGTGGTGGATTCCGTGCTCACCAGCCGTCCAGAAGACAGTATTCAAGCGGGTTGATAATCCTGAACCCCTTTAAATAAAGCGACAGCCATCCCGGATTTTCCGAGGATGGCTTTGCGCAAATAAAACCTGTGTTATTCTCAAATCGTACATATTTGGCCTCAAAGGCTGGGTGAAAGCATGACTGACGAACGTCAGGGCCGGTCCGGCGACAGTAGTAAAGTTTTATATTGTTCTTTCTGCGGCAAAAGCCAGCATGAAGTGCGCAAGTTGATTGCAGGTCCCAGCGTTTTCATATGCGATGAATGCGTAGAGCTATGCAATGACATCATTCGGGAGGAGCTGGAAGAAAAAGCCTCTGCTGCCCGTAGCCATTTGCCAAAACCACGTGAAATTCTCGAGGTGCTCGATCAGTATGTGGTGGGGCAGCCGCGTGCCAAGAAGACCCTTTCGGTCGCGGTTTACAATCACTACAAGCGCATCGAATCGCGCCAGAAAAACGACGACATCGAATTGGCAAAATCAAACATCCTGCTGATCGGACCGACAGGTTCGGGCAAGACACTGTTGGCCGAAACGCTGGCCAGGCTGCTAAATGTACCGTTTACGATTGCCGACGCCACTACCCTCACCGAGGCTGGTTACGTGGGTGAAGACGTCGAAAATATCATCCAAAAGTTGCTGCAAAAATGTGATTACGACGTCGAAAAAGCGCAGAGCGGCATCGTTTATATCGATGAAATCGACAAGATTTCCCGTAAATCCGAGAATCCGTCGATCACCCGCGACGTATCGGGCGAAGGCGTTCAACAAGCATTGCTGAAGCTGATCGAAGGTACGGTTGCTTCTGTGCCGCCGCAAGGTGGCCGGAAACATCCGCAACAGGAATTCCTGCAAGTCGACACCAAGAATATGTTGTTCATTTGCGGCGGCGCTTTTTCGGGTCTCGATAAAATCATTCAGCAACGCACAACCGATGCCGGTGGAATTGGTTTCGGCGCGAAAGTGAAAAGCTCTGAGCGAAAAGCCGATACCGGAAAGCTCTTGCATGATGCAGAGCCCGAAGATTTGATTAAATTCGGTCTGATTCCCGAATTTGTGGGTCGCTTGCCCGTCGTCGCGTCTCTTGAAGAACTTGACGAACAGGCTCTGGTGAAAATTCTTACTGAACCCAAGAATGCGATAAGCAAACAATTTAGAAAACTGTTCGAGATGGAAGGCGTCGAGCTGGAAATCCGTCCTGATGCATTACTTGCCGTCGCTAGAAAAGCGCTTAAACGCAAAACCGGCGCACGCGGATTGAGAACCATACTGGAGTCGGTACTGTTGGATACGATGTATGACTTGCCTTCCATGGAAAATGTCAGCAAGGTTGTCGTAGACGAGTCGGTCATCAACCATCAAACAGAGCCTTACATCATCTACTCGAATACCGCACCTCCAGCCCGTGCGGCATCCGGCGATTAAGTCCTCAATGTCTGCAAAATTTAACAACGGGCCGGTAGATACGGCCCGTTTTTCTTTGAGTCATCTGCTTGCAATTGACTTGGGCATCCCCATTAACGCCATATAAGGGCCAATCGCCCGTGGAGAAAGCAATGGAAGTTAAAGTTACCAGCACCCAATTGGACCTGCCTGTATTACCGCTTCGTGATGTGGTGGTGTACCCGCACATGGTAATTCCGCTGTTTGTGGGGCGTGAGCGCTCCATCAAGGCCCTTGATTTGGCCATGGCGTCCGACAAACAGATTTTACTGCTGGCACAAAAAAGCCCCGATATTGACGATCCGGCGCCGGAGGATCTGTATACGATCGGCACACTGGCGAATGTACTTCAATTGCTGAAGCTTCCCGACGGTACGATCAAAGTCCTGGTAGAAGGCACCGCGCGCATCAGGATGACCGGTTTTTCCGAGCGCGACACTGCGATGACAGGTACTGCTCAAACGGTGGATTCCATATTCGACCGTGATCATCGGGAACTGGATGTGACACAGCGTTCGCTGATGTCCCTGTTCGAGCAATATGTCAAAACCAACCGTAAGTTGCCGCCAGAATTGCTCAGTACCTTGTCGGGCATTGATGATCCTAGTCGATTTGCCGATACGGTTTCTGCCCATTTGAGTACCCGCCTTGTGGACAAGCAGACACTTCTTGAAATGCTGAATGTGGGCGAACGTCTGGAAATGCTGATTGGCCTTGTCGATGGTGAAATCGATGTCCAGCAAATCGAAAAACGAATTCGTGGACGCGTTAAGTCGCAAATGGAAAAGAGCCAGCGCGAATATTATTTAAACGAACAAATGAAGGCCATTCAGAAAGAACTTGGCGAGAATGAAGAGGCGCCAAACGAGCTGGAAGAATTGGCCAAGAAAATTGCCGCAGCGGGCATGTCAAAAGAAATAGAGGCAAAGGCGAAAGCCGAGTTAAACAAATTGAAGCAGATGTCGCCAATGTCGGCAGAAGCCAGTGTTGTCCGCAATTATCTCGATTGGCTGACCGGCGTGCCCTGGAAGAAAAGCAGCAAAGTTCGCAAAGATTTGAAAGAAGCGCAGAAGGTTTTGGATGCCGATCATTACGGGCTTGAAAAAGTCAAAGACCGTATTCTGGAGTATTTGGCGGTACAGGCTCGCGTGAAAAAAATGCATGGTCCAATTTTGTGCCTGGTGGGTCCTCCTGGTGTTGGCAAAACATCCCTTGGTCAGAGCATTGCAAAGGCTACGAATCGTAAATTCATACGCATGAGCTTGGGTGGTGTGAGGGATGAAGCGGAAATTCGCGGCCATCGTCGTACCTATATTGGTTCGATGCCTGGCCGCATCGTGCAAAACTTGAATAAGGTCGGCACCAACAATCCACTCTTCGTACTAGATGAAATCGACAAGATGAGCATGGATTTCCGTGGGGATCCTTCGTCGGCCCTGCTCGAGGTTCTGGATCCCGAGCAGAACCACACTTTCAACGATCATTATCTGGAAGTCGATTTGGATTTGTCGGAAGTCATGTTTGTCGCGACTGCCAATTCGCTCAATATTCCAGGTCCATTGCTTGATCGGATGGAAGTAATCCGCATTCCTGGCTACACCGAAGAGGAAAAGCTCAATATTGCGCAACGTTACCTTTTACCCAAGCAATTGAAAGGCAACGGACTTAAAGAAGGCGAGCTGAAAATTCAGGATGATGCCCTGCGTGACATCATTCGCTACTACACACGTGAATCGGGAGTGCGCAACCTGGAGCGCGAGATTGCCAAAATCGCACGCAAGGTGGTCAAGGAAATTGCGCTTGCCGGGCCGAAGCCAAAGCAAGTCGCGACAGACGGAAAAGCAGCCCGGAAAATGGCGGCCGTCAAAGTGTCGTCTGAAAATCTTGATAAATATCTGGGCATACAGCGTTTTGATTTCGGTCTCGCTGAAGAAAAAAGCGAAGTCGGTCTGGTTACCGGACTTGCATGGACAGAAGTGGGTGGCGATCTGTTGCAAATCGAAGCAACTCTGATGCCTGGCAAAGGACAGCTGATTCTTACTGGTCAGCTTGGCGACGTCATGCAAGAGTCTGTGAAGGCTGCACACACGGTAGTGCGCTCGCGATCTGAAGCCCTTGGACTCGACACGGAATTTCATCAGAAATTCGATATCCATGTGCATGTGCCAGAGGGGGCGACGCCAAAAGATGGGCCCAGCGCAGGTATCGCGATGGTCACTGCGCTTGTTTCAGCCTTGTCTGGTGTACCTGTCCGTGCAGATGTTGCAATGACCGGTGAAATTACCCTTCGAGGACGCGTGCTTCCCATTGGAGGCCTGAAGGAAAAGCTGCTGGCTGCGCTAAGAGGCGGTATTAAAACGGTCTTGATTCCGCTGGAAAACAAAAAAGATCTTGCAGATATTCCGAAGAACGTCACGCAAGACCTTGAGATTATTCCAGTTAAGTGGATCGATGAGGTTCTCGATGTGGCGCTGGTGCGACCTCTGGCACCTTCATCAGAATCGACCAGCGCTGTCAAGGAAACGGCAGAAAATGCTGGCCGTGATTCTGATCCAAATTCGTTACGTCATTAAGTAAAACTGAAAAATTACTGAGAGCCGCGAAAAATATGGCTCTCAGTGCTTGCTTATGTAAAAAGGCACTGGTATAAATTGCACAACCGAAATGCAAGAGTTCCAACATTTCGGCTCAGGTGGATTAGATGCTGTTTCTTTCAGCAAAACTAATTTATAAAAAATTTTGCGAATACAAAATCGCACAGGGAGTTAATAATGAACAAAGCTGATTTCGTTGCTGCCGTAGCAGATACCGCTGAACTGTCGAAAGCCGATGCTGCTGGTGCAGTGGATGCCGTAATCGAAGTGATCAAGAAAGCCCTCAAGAAAGGCGACACCATCACCCTCGTCGGTTTTGGTACTTTCTCTGTCCGCAAACGCGCTGCTCGCCAGGGCCGTAACCCGCAAACCGGTGCAACCATCAAAATCAAGGCTTCGAAAAATCCTGCATTCAAGGCTGGTAAAGCCCTTAAGGATGCTGTAAACTAAGCGACTCGCTAGGGTGCTTAGCTCAGCGGTAGAGCGTCGCCCTTACAAGGCGAGGGTCGGGGGTTCGAAACCCTCAGCACCCACCAAAGCATCACCTAGTAAAAGTTAAAACGCGGAGTGGTAGTTCAGTTGGTTAGAATGCTGGCCTGTCACGCCGGAGGTCGCGGGTTCGAGTCCCGTCCACTCCGCCAATCCTTCAAAGGCGCCTGACAAGGCGCCTTTGTTTTTTCAGATTCATGCTCTTATAAAAATTTTGTTCAACGCAGACTTTCGGTAAAGATCACTATGCTCCAGAACATCCGTGATAAAACTTCAGGTTGGATTGCCACTGTCATACTAGGCACCATTATCATCATTTTTGGTTTGGGTTTCGGCATTCAGGACTACCTCTCTCCGCAAGTTAACAGCTATGTAGCCAAGATTGAGGACGGCGGATTGTTTCTGGGGTTCCGGAAAAAAAGTGAAGAAATCAGCGTCGATGATTTTCGGACCCGTCTTGAACAAGTTCGCCAGCGTGAAATGTCCGAGAAAGGCGAGGCGTTCGATGCCGCAAAATTCGACACCGCTGAATCCAAGCGTGCCGTGCTTGAAAAGATGATTGATGAAAAATTGCTTGTTTTTGCTACTGAGCAAAAGGGATTGAAAATCACTGATGCCGTACTGGCTGATGCATTAAAGAAAATGCCTGCTTTTCAAAACGACAAGGGCATGTTCGATGTACTCAAATACAAGAGCTTTCTGGCGGGCAATGGTTTGACAGAAGCGCAGGCTGACAAGCTTATTCGGGACGATCTTGAACTGCAGATGGTTCCTGGGACCATCATTGCTTCCTCGATGGCCAGTGATGCCGAGATTGATTCATATCTCAAGCTTCAGCAACAGACACGCGATTTGCGTTATCTCGCCATTCCTGCACCAGCTGCGGCGCAAGCTGCTCCTTCGGCTGCCGAGATTAATGCCTGGTATAAAAAGAACAGCTCGCGCTACCGCAGTGAAGAAACGGTCACGATTGAATACGTTGAAATCAACGGTGCCAGCCTCCCCGTAGCTCAGACTGTTGATGAAGCTAGCTTGCGTGATTTGTATAGCAAGCAGATAAACGCCTACCGCACTGCAGATCAGAAAATGGTGTCCAATATTTTCTTTGCAGTTACTAAAAATGCCCCGGCTTCGGTTGCTAATGCTGCGCTGACAAAAGCGAACAATGTCGCGAAGCTGGCACGTACGCCCGGTGCTGACTTTGCTGCGCTCGCAAAACAATATTCCGAAGACGAAGGTTCAAAGGATAGTGGCGGTGATTTAGGTGCCATAGAGCCCGGACTGTTTGATCCCGCAATCGAAAAGGCTGTTGCAACGATGCAGGTAGGTCAGGTGAGCAATCCTGTTCGCAGTGCTGATGGTTACAACGTGCTTTTGTACCGTGAAAATGTCGCAGGTGAGGCCCGTTCCTTTGAAGAGGTGCGTACCGAGCTCGAGGCAAATTACCTTGAGCGTGAGCGTGAGAGAGTCTTGAATAAAACCGTTGAGCAATTGACCGACAAGGCATATCAGGATCCAGCCGCCTTGGCAGTAGAAGCCAAAAAGATGGGATTGACCCCTCTTCGTGCGGGTCCGTTTACACGTAGCGCCGGCGAGGGCCTTGCTGCGCTGGAGTCGATTCGCAAGGAGGCTTTTTCGGATTCATTGAAAATCAACCGGGAAGTCAGCGATGCCATCGAAGTCGCCGAAAATCAGATAGTCGTGATGCGCGTGGTTGACTATAAACCTGCCGGCATCATGCCTTTGGCGGAAATCCGAGATCGCGTACAAACCGATTTTGTGATGGAACGAGCATCCACTGCTGCAAAACTGCGTGCCGAAGCACTTCAGGCTCGTGTCAACAAAGGCGAAAGTCTCGATACCATCGCCGCTGAGTTAGGTGGACAGGTAACCGAGTGGCCGATGATGCCGCGTAATCCCCCCATCCCGCAGTTGACCGAGGTTGCCAAGACCGCCTTTGGCTTGCCGCGACCAGATGGCAAGAAAATCCAGGTTGGTATTGCCAAGTTACAGGCCGACAGCTATGCCTTGATTCAGGTTACCGGAGTCAAAGAGGGTGACGTCAGCAAGATCGATGCTGAAACACGTAAAAGTATCCGCAAGCAACTCTCGCAGGCTCGTGGCTCCATTGAAGCTCAGGATTACGTGAAGTCTCTCCGCAAGGAATACAAGGTCACGGTAGTCGAAGCAAATCTGTAAGCATCGCCAATATCGAAAAAGCCCGGGAAACCGGGCTTTTTTTTGACGCAAGAATTGTCGAACTCGGAATCGGTTCAGGGGGCCAATTTCAATATTTGCCCGACACGCAACACTGGATTTCGTCCCAGGCCGTTCAGTTTTCGCAAGCTGGTGATGGAAATGCCATAACGTTTTGCGATTGACCACAAGGTATCTCCACTTTTTATTTCATGACTTCCCGTGCTTGCCTCGAGAGTGGTTTTCTCTGCCGATCCGCTGGATGTCGTCTGGCTGTTTTGCGCTTCGGTATTGACTAAGTTTGCGACGCTGCCTGCGGCCAAATATGCGGGCATCAAGATTCTGCGAGGTGCATGTATCGAAATTTGCCCGCGCCTGTAAGCCGGATTATTTCGTTTGAGAATCTCGGCATCCAGTTGATGTCGTTTTGCGATGCTATCCAGACTGCCAGAGTCGGCCTCTACCAGGATGGCCGCGAGCGGGGTAAATTCTCTTGCTTCCGGTAGTGATAGATTGTTTTTTTCCGGCTGGCTTATCAGGCAGGAGAGTGCCTGAAGTTTTGCGATGTAGGCGTAGGTGATTGGCGACAAGCCATGCGGCCAGTGATCCTGCCCCTCGCTTTTATTGCCGGAGCTTCTTATTGCACGAAGAACCCGAAATTCACCAGCGTTATAGCCCATGACGGCACGTTGCCAGTCCTTGAACATGCCTTGCAGCGTGCCCAGATAGGACAGTGCTGCATCAGTCGAATCGACCACCGAAAAGCGACCGTCGTAGTCGGCCTGGATTTTTATGCCGTGGTTTTTCGCCGTGGTTCCAATCATTTGCCACATGCCCGAAGGCCCGCCTGCTCCGACAGCATGGGGTTGATACCAGCTTTCAATAATCGGTATCAGTGCAAATTCGGCTGGCAGCTTTCTTCTTTCCACTTCCGAACTGACGTAGTCCAGCAAAGGCAGGATTTCCCCCAGGTGGTTTGAAAAAGCCCTGGGGTTGCCGGCATAGCGCTTTTTCCATTGATTGATGGCGGCATTGTCATTGCAGATTGGACCAGAAAAATCATTTTTCAGTCTTGCGAAGACAGTGGAACCGAGTCGCTTGTTCATGCCGTCGGAAACAACGGGCGTATCAACAACATGTGCTTCCACCATGTTGATGATTTCATCCGGAACGGGCTGTGTCGTGTTTTCCGGTTCGACGACAGGTGAAACGATAGGAGGCGTACTAGACGGTTTGTCTGGCATGTCGCGGTTTGGCTTGACCGGCATTTGACAGGCCGTTAGCGTCAAAACAAATAGAAGAATCGAATAATGGATTAGGTGACGGGATGGCTTCATGCGCGAAAATGGTCCTTCCAGGCCCTCAGGGCGGTAAATGCCTGCAGCCGGTTTTGTATCACAAGCTGGCTTTTTCGGGACCAGTGAGGCCACAGTTTCGTTTGATCGCAGCGCAGGAATGGATTACAGGCAAGTTCAATCGCCAGCCTGGAGGGAAGACTTGGCCGACTTTGTTGGCGCTTTTCACGAATTTGCCGGCCAATTTGATCTCGTTCGTGATTGTCCGGTTCAGCCGCCTCGGCGAAACAAAGATTTGACAGGGTGTATTCATGGCTGCAGCAAACCTGAGTTTGCGCAGGCAGGGCGGTTAAAAGATCCAGTGAATGAAGCATCTGAGCCGGAGTGCCTTCAAACAATCGACCACAACCAAGACTAAACAGAGTGTCGCCACAAAAAGGAACTCGCCACCGTAATAGGCTACATGGCTCATTGTGTGGCCTGGAACCGCAATGACCCTGAAATCAAGACCGAGCTCTGGCAGGGGAATATGTTCGCCGTGCCTTACCCGATGGGTTGCGAATGGAATTCTAGGATCCTCCGGCGCGTAAACGGGAGCCGCACAATGCCGCATGAGTTCGGCGAGACCATCGATATGGTCATGATGGTGATGGGTAATAAAAATCGCGATTGGCTTCAGTCCTGTCTGCATTTGCCGCATGACAATCTGCGCATCCCCGGGATCGACAATCAGGGCAAAGCCCTCGTGATTACGAAGCGTCCAGAGATAATTATCCTCAAACTCGGGGAAAGGCTCGCATTTGAGTCCTGATGGCTGCATTCGTACGTGACCTGAAACGCGGTTTGCCGCAGAATTAAGACCATGCCTTCCATTCAGCCATCCAGTCAAGCGACGAACCCCGCCATCGAATGGTTCGGGCAGCCCCTGGGGCTTCAACTGATGCAGCAGTTCCAGCGTCAGGCAATTCCCGAAATTACCCGCGTCTTTGGCCACAGCGGTTTGTACTTGAGTCCGGGCAATCAGCAGCCCAGCGAGCTTTCGGGCAATATGCTGGCCCAGGTACTGAGTTTGCAGCGCGAACCCGAGGGTTTCTCGGGAGTGCTTCGATGTGATTCCCTGAACCTTCCGATCGCCAGTGAATCGCTCTCGCTGGTCTATGGTCTTTGCGTACTGGAGACCTCGCCTGATCCGGATGCATTATTCGAAGACATGGTTCGTTGCCTCAAGCCGGAAGGAGTGCTCGTTCTGTTGGGCTTGAATGGCCTCAGCCCCACGCGTTTGCGTTGGCATGCGAAGGGAATCAGGCCAGTCGGTAAATCCAGGCTGCGTCGTTTATGCGCAGACCATAGTCTTGAAATAACGAAACTCAGTCAGGTTGGACCAATCTGGCTGCGGCCACAGGAAAAAATACCGAGATATCGGGCAAACCAGGGTCTCATGAATATTTTCTACGCAGGCCACTTGCTGGTGGCAAAGCGGCGCATAGCCGGATTAACACCTTTGCGCAAAGCCAGTCAGGCCTACAAGTTGAACCCCGGTGTGGGGGCAGTATGAAAAGTGACCAGGCAAAAAAGGTAGTTGAAATTCATAGCGACGGGGCCTGCCTTGGAAATCCCGGGCCGGGCGGCTGGGCCTGTCTTTTACGCCATGAAAAACGCGAACGTGAACTGGCCGGTGGCGAGATTCTGACGACCAATAACCGGATGGAATTGATGGCGGCCATCCAGGGGCTCGAAGCACTGAAATCACCGTGCGAAGTTTCTCTGTATTCCGATTCGCAATATGTTCTGAAAGGCATCAGTGAATGGATGCCGAACTGGATCAAGCGAGGCTGGAAAAACAGCGCGGGCGAGCCGGTCAAGAACAAGGATCTATGGCAACGGCTGGACCTGGCCGCAGCACCGCATAAAGTAAAATGGCATTGGGTGAAGGGCCACAACGGCCACCCGGATAACGAACGTGTCGATGAACTGGCACGCGAACAGGCAGTACAGATAAAAAATAGCGAGGCAGCCTAATGCGGCAAGTGGTACTTGATACGGAAACGACCGGCCTGTCGTGGGAGAAAGGCAATCGTGTGGTTGAAATCGGTTGCGTGGAAATACTTCAAAGACGCAAAACCGGACGCACTTTCCAGCGTTATTTGAATCCCGACCGTGATATGGAATTGGGTGCGCAGGAAGTCACCGGGCTGAGCAGGGAATTCCTGTCTGACAAATCCAGATTCCACGAAGTAGTCGATGAGTTTCTCGATTTTATCCGCGGCGCCGAATTGATTATCCACAACGCCAATTTCGATATCGGCTTCCTGAATTATGAATTGAGCCTCATCGGCGTCCACCTCGGCAAGATGACGGACCATGCGACGGTGCTCGATACATTGGCGATGGCCCGCGAACGTTTCCCTGGTCAGCGAAATTCACTTGATGCCCTGTGCAAGCGCCTCGATGTCAACAATAACCACCGTACTCTGCATGGCGCACTACTCGATGCCGAATTGCTGAGTGAAGTCTATTTGACGATGACGGCAGGACAGGGCGACCTGGGCTTGTCGAATAACGAGGTGCCGGTAGAGCGTGTCAGTATCCATCTTGATTCGACCATCAAGGCCTCGCGTAAAGTCTTGCTGGCAAATGCCGATGAGCAGGCTTTGCATCTCGCGCGGCTTGAGAAAATAGCCAAAAAATCCGGTGGTCGTTTGCAGTGGCCCAGCGCTGCGCAGTGAAGCTTCTATTTATCGGGAAATAGGCTGAAAATATAGGCATAATCAATCGGCATGCTGATTTCGGAGAACAGGCTTTGAACGCAACGGTACTACTCAAATCAGTCGATATCGATATTCCCGGCTATACCATTTTACGACCGATTGGCGAGGGCGGCATGGCCTCGGTATTCCTGGCCGTTCAAAAGTCTCTCGAACGCGAAGTAGCATTGAAAGTGATGTCACCGGTGCTGGCGTCCAATGCGGAATTTGCCAGTCGCTTTCTGATTGAGGGAAAGATTACCGCAAAGCTGCAGCACCCCAATTTGGTGACGGTCTACGATATCGGTACGCATAACGGCGTCTACTATCTTGCGGCGGAATACATTCCCGGCGGTACATTGAAGGAACGCATCACCGAAGGTGGTTTGAATGTTGCCGAAACACTAGATGTGGTCAGCGATATTGCACAAGGTCTGGATTTTGCGCACCAGAAAGGTTTCGTCCACCGGGACGTGAAACCGGGAAATGTCCTGTATCGAAATGATGGCCGGGTAGTGCTGGCAGATTTCGGTATCGCCAAGGCAATGGACGGCAGCAATAGTTCGACGGTGGCAGGGGCCTCGATTGGCACGCCCGACTATATGAGTCCCGAACAGGCACGCGGCGAACCCGTCGATGGGCGTTCCGACTTGTACAGCCTGGGCACAATGTTTTACGAAATACTGGTAGGCCATCCTCCATATCAGGCATCGGATCCGTTTACGGTGGCCCTGATGCATGTGACGCATCCCATTCCGGTATTGCCCGAACCCTACGAATGGCTGCAACCCCTGATTCAAGGCTTGATGGCGAAAAATCCGGCCGAGCGATACAACACCGGTGCATCGTTCGTCGAAGCCATGCAAAAACTGGTAGCGAGTGCACCGCAAGGTGCCGTGCTGCAACAGAGTTCGGTGCGTAAAGTCGGCGGTGCAGGGCGTCTCTCGGGTACGGGAGCCACGCAGCAACGCACGCGCGTGAGTCTGTCGAAAGCCACCGAACGACCAGCCTGGCTGATTCCTGCAGTTTCGATTGTGGGTCTATTGGCGACAGGCTTGATCGCCTGGTTGTTGTTGTCCGGCGATAAAAATACCGATGCGGGCAATGTTGCCGCAGTCGATACCGGCACTAATTCCAACCCTGCCAATACCCCCGCCAATACCAATGGAACGGGTACCGGCATCAAGGAAGTAGAGTCGATCGATGGCTTGCAAGGCAGTATCGAGGATTGGTTGAAGCAGGCGGATTACTATCTTGATCTGACAACGAGCGGCAAGGATGTCGGCAGAAAACTGACCTCGCCAGAAGACGATAGCGCCTGGTATTACTATCGGAAGGTTCTGGAAAAAGATCCGGCCAATGCACGCGCACTCAAAGGCATTCAGGATATTGCAAATTACTATGCCAAAAGCGCCTACGACCTGTGCGAGTTGGAACGCTATCCCAGTTGTGGTTTGATTGCCCGCCAGGGTTTGGCGGTAGAGCCGAGCCATGCTTTTCTGAAGCAAATCGAAGAAGTTGCCCGGGCCGGCGAAGCCGGCGAAAAAGTCGCGATGCCGCCGAAACCGAATTGATTTTTACAAGGCTATGAATGGGCAAGGGCGCAGTTTTCTGCGCCCTGTTTTTTTGTGATGGATGCCTGCTGTCTGCACCCAGCAAGATCACTTCAGCGTGCTTAGATATTGCGAAGCAAAATTACCGAGACGTTGTCCGAGCCACCGCCATCGAGTGCGGCGGAGATCAGTTGATCGACACATTCCTGTGCCGACAAATCCTTCCGGGAAAGCAGGGCGCCGATGGAGGCATCATCCACTTCTTCGGTCAGGCCGTCACTGCAAAGCAGAATCTGATAGCCGGGACGAAACTCCCCCGAGAGGGTTTCGACTTTCAGATTTTCCGGGTCGGTAACACCCAATGCCTGTGTCACTACATTGCGATGCGGATGAGTGCGTGCCTGTTCCGCCGTGATGGCGCCCTGATCAATCAACTCCTGCACATAACTGTGATCGGAGGAAATCTGGCTCAGATGGCCATTCCATAAATACGCACGGCTATCGCCAACCCAGGCCAATTCAAATTTGTTTCCATTGACCTTGACCGCCACCATCGTCGTGCCCATCGGCAAACTTTCCGCGCGACGCTTGGATTGGTGAATGATGTCCTCATCGGCGGAACGAATGGCGAGACTCAGACTTTTGCCATTACGAACTTCGCGAACGACCGCATCGCGTGCCAGAGCACTGGCGACCTCGCCGAATTCGTGACCGCCCATGCCATCGGCAACCAGCCACAGGCCAAGCTTGGAATCACCGTAGTAGGTGTCCTCATTCAATTCACGTCGAAGTCCGACATGACTTAGATGACCGAATTCGATCATACGGCAAACCTGCGTGGCTGAAGGTGGATTGGTAGGCTTATGTGAATGAACATAATGCGTTGTATCGGCATGATAAGGCAAGTTGCTGATGAACTAGCGGCTTTTTCAGGGCTTTCGATGGCAGGCTGCATATTAGAACTCCACCCGCAGACCAAGGCCGAGGTTGTATTGATTGTATCCATCACGTCCCAGCATTTGCTCGTAATAGATGAAGCCCGAACGACCCTTGTTGAGAATCATCGATAGACCGATGCCGATGCGGAAGTAGTCGGTGTCCTGAGGATCACCGGTAATGACCATCGGCGTTGCAGTCGGATCATTCAAGAAGCGCGCCGTGATTTGCGCCGGATCATCCTTGAATTCATGCTCCCATTCCACTTGCAGGTGCGGAATGATCACTCCCCAGTCTGCGCTGTAGCTATAAGTGAACTTGGCGCCGACTTGGGAAGCGATGGAGGTCAAATCCCGGGTTTCAATGACGATGCCCAGACCACTACCGGGCCCGGATTCAAGTTGTTCGACGCTTTCATCGAAACCCAGTTTGGTATAGAGCACGCGAGCATACGGACCGATACTCAAGCCACCTTTCTGGAAGTCGTGTCCGAAAGTAAATGCCGCTTCCAGCATGTCGCCGGAGGATGAAGAGCGGCCCGTCTGGTCAATGGTCGTGAAGCCGCCGCCGGGAATCGGCAACGTGTAACGTATGCGACGTTCGAGATCGTAGTTGTTGCGTCCATAGGTCAGGACGCTATCGGCATACCAGCTGTTTTCCTTGTAGAAAGTACTGTATGCCGAGACACTCCAGCCGGTAGTATCCAGCGATCCCTCGGAACCTGCGAGGTCGGTACCTTGGCGGGTGATACCCACCGCACCGCCGAAAATAAATTTGTCGCTGTAGCGATAATCCAAACCTGCGGTAAGGCCGTTGATATCGTAATCGAAAGCAGGATTGATATTGCCGGCTTCGGCTTCACCGCGTCCGATCGTTCCGGCGGCAAAGAAACCCCAGCGCTGGAAATCGGTTCCCACTTCCTTGCTGGCTCCGTCATCGCCGGACAATGCATTGCCGAGTGCTCCGAGCGATATTGTTCCGCTGCTATTCGTAAACGCCAGCCCTTCGAAACTGGTACCTTGCGTGCCGCTGCGCAATGCGGCGATGCGTGCTTTCAAATTCTGGAATTGCGATTGCGCGGCCAACATGCTCGCGGTGGCTTGTGCAAGCGCGGCGTCTGGCAATAACTGGTCAAGCGCATTCGCGGTCGCTGCCGGATCAATCGCGGCGGAATCGATAATGGCGGTGCAATCATTCAGCAGTGCCGTTTGCGAAGGCGTTGGCGAGGCTATGGCGGCGAGTGCGGGGCAGAGGGTATCAATCGTGTTCGCGATTTCCTGCTGCTCGCCACTGAGCCCGGACAAGTTGCCGATGCCGGCATTATGGTTGAACGTCACCGGGCCGGTGACCACGCTGGTTGCCGGATCGGTATAACTTGCGCTCACACTGACGGCTCCCGAACTGTTGGCCGCAACGATGTTGGTCGCTTCGCCAGCGGCATCAGTCGTGCTGGTTGCTGTCGTCAATGTTCCATTCACTGCCGTCCACTGAATCACGGCGCCGGCAATCGGATTGTTCACGGCATCCAGTAAACGCACACGCATCAACACCGAGGCATTGCCGGGCGTCAGGCTTTGCGAATCACCGCTCAACTTGCTGATGCTGCCGGCCGCAAGTGTGGTGGCGGTTGCGCTGAACGACGCTGTCGATCCACCGGGTGTGGAGGCGGTCACAACATAGAGACCCGCGGTCGGGCCCAAGGTGAGTGTCGTGGAGGCACTACCGCCGGCATTGGTTAGTACATTGGTAACCGACAGTGAAGCACCGCTGCCGGTCGTGATGGCAAACGTGATGGGTACACCGCTCAATGCCTTGGTAGAACCGTATTTCGGACCCAGCGATGTAACGCCCGCTGGCGGAGTAATTTGCACGGTCAACGGGATTGGCAGCGTGGTCGAGACCGGGCCGGATTGACCGTTGCCGCTGGCACTGCCGAGCGTAACGTTCACGGCCGATGCCGTGAAATCCTGCGTCAGGCTGCCAGCCAAGGCCGAAGCTCGAATCGTCGCGGTACCTGCCGAATTTCCGAAGGTGAGCAAGATTTGGGCATCGCCATTGACATCACTCGTACTGCTGGTGGCCGATAAAGTTGCCGGCCCGGACAGTATGCTCCAGGTAATGGTCTGGCCGGAAATCGGCGCACCAAAACCATCCAGCAGTCTCACGATCAATGGGTTGTTGATGAGCGAGCCCAGCACGCCTTGTTGGGCATCGCCGGATTGTTTCGACAATGTCGATGCCGGCACCGGGTTGATGACGTGATTGAAATTGACGAACTTCGTCAGGTCATCCGAGCGTGCTGCCGTGACCGTTATCGTGCCCGGATTGACCGATGTCATCGTGATCGTGGCAATGCCGGAGGTATCGGTTGCTGAGGAAGTAATCGCGGGCGTGGCAGAACCGGTGCCGCTGACTGTCCAGCTGATATTCAATCCGCTTACCGGAATACCGTTGTCCTGCGCGGACACCGACATCGTCGAAAAGGCGGTGCCAGCAATAATGCTTTGGCCATCACCTGCGCTGATCGATATCGTTTTTACCGCAGGCTGTGCCGTCACATTCAAGGTCGCCGTACCAGTGATCGCCCCTTGAGTTGCAGTGATCGTTGTCGCGCCGCCAGTGAATGATCCCGCACCGTTCGCAGTTGCACCGGTCATCGTCGCAAGCGACGTATTCGAGCTTGTCCAAATGACAGAAGCAGAAATATCCGCCGTGCTGGCATCGTTGTAGGTTCCGGTAGCAACAAAAGTTTGCGAACCGTTGAAGGCAATCGTCGGTGTTGCGGGTGTGACGGCAATCGACACCAAGACCACGGGTGCTGCCGTTACATTCAAGCT
>JAKQKT010000151.1 GCA_029560515.1 Pseudomonadota bacterium | reverse complement strand
GTGCGGTCGAGATGATGCACGCTGGCGCATCGCGCCTTGATCTTGATCGTTTCGGCGTCGTGTTTAGCCCGTCGCCGCGCCAATCGGACGTCATGATTGTTGCCGGCACGTTGGTAAATAAAATGGCGCCTGCGCTTCGCAAGGTCTACGACCAGATGCCGGAACCGAAATGGGTTATCTCGATGGGTAGCTGCGCCAACGGTGGCGGCTATTACCACTACTCTTATTCAGTAGTGCGCGGTTGTGATCGCGTCGTGCCTGTGGATGTCTATGTTCCGGGCTGTCCGCCAACAGCTGAAGCGCTCGTCTACGGCATCCTGCAGTTGATGAAAAAAATTCGTCGCACCAACACGATCGCCCGATAAGACAGGACGAACAAAAATCATGGTGGAACCTACCTTATCCCTGGCAGAAAAACTGAAGGCCCGCTTCGGCGAAAAAGCCCTGCGCGTGATTGAAGCACGCGACGAGGTCACGCTTGAAGTGGCGGCTGCCGATTTCGGCATCGTCGCGAAAGCATTGCGCGACGAAGAAGAGTATTCATTCGACTGCCTGATCGATGTTTGCGGCGTTGATTACCTGAGCTACGGCGATGACGAATGGGAAACCACCGATGTTTCGTCGGAAGGTTTTTCCCGAGGCGTCGATGCCGAAGGTCCTGGCCGTTTTACCTGGGCAAATCGCCCGCAAGGTCTTGGCCCGGAAAATCGTTTTGCCGCCGTCGCACATCTATTGTCGATCAAGAAAAACTCCCGCTTACGCTTGCGCTGCTTTGCGCCGGACAATAGCCTGCCGATCGTGCCATCGCTGACGGATTTGTATCCGGTCGCGAACTGGTTCGAGCGCGAAGCATTCGATCTGTTCGGTATCGTATTCGAAGGCCATCCGGATTTGCGCCGCATCCTTACCGATTACGGTTTCGTCGGACATCCGTTCCGCAAGGATTTTCCTTTGATCGGCAACGTTGAAGTGCGTTACGACGAAGAGAAAAAACGCGTCGTGTACGAACCGGTATCGATTGATCCGCGCGTTGGCGTGCCGCGCGTGATCCGTGAAGATTCGCGTTGGCAACAATCAGCTACCGAGCAAACTGCACAGGTGAAGAAATGAGTGGTCTGCAGGAAATTCGTAACTACACGCTGAACTTCGGCCCGCAGCATCCGGCCGCCCATGGCGTATTGCGCTTGGTGCTGGAAATGGATGGTGAAGTCGTGCAGCGTGCCGATCCTCACGTCGGCTTATTGCATCGCGGTACTGAAAAACTGGCGGAATCCAAACCGTTCAATCAGTCGATTGGCTACATGGATCGCCTTGATTACGTGTCGATGATGTGCAACGAACATGCTTATGTGCGTGCGATCGAAACCCTTATGGGTCTCGAAGTTCCGGTGCGTGCGCAATACATCCGCACGATGTTCGATGAAATCACCCGCATCCTGAATCACCTGATGTGGATCGGCTCGAACGGCCTCGATCTCGGCGCGATGGCCGTGTTCTTGTACGCCTTTCGTGAGCGCGAAGAATTGATGGACTGCTACGAAGCGGTCTCTGGTGCACGCTTGCACGCAACTTATTACCGTCCGGGCGGCGTTTATCGCGATTTGCCGGACACCATGCCGCAATACAAGGAATCCCCTTGGCGCAAGGGCGAAGAACTCAAGCGAGCGAATGCCTGGCGTGAAGGTTCTCTGCTGGATTTCCTCGAATCGTTTACGGATGATTTTCCGCGCCGCGTCGATGAATACGAAACACTGCTGACCGATAACCGCATCTGGAAACAGCGTACCGTTGGTATCGGTGTCGTTTCGCCGGAAATGGCGAAAGCCTGGGGCATGAGTGGCCCGATGTTGCGCGGTTCCGGCGTTGCCTGGGATCTGCGCAAGAAACAACCTTATGCCGCTTACGACAAAGTCGATTTCGATATTCCAGTCGGTGTGCAAGGCGACTGCTACGACCGTTATCTGGTTCGCGTCGAGGAAATGCGCCAATCCAATCGCATCATCAAACAGTGCGTCGAATGGCTGAAGCGCAACCCCGGTCCAGTGATGACGAAAAATTTCAAGGTGTCGCCGCCATCACGTGAAGAGATGAAAGATGACATGGAAGCACTCATCCATCATTTCAAATTATTCACCGAAGGTTATTCGGTTCCGGCCGGCGAAGTGTATAGCGCCGTCGAAGCGCCGAAAGGCGAGTTCGGCGTATACATGATTTCGGACGGAGCGAACAAACCGTTCCGCCTTAAAGTCCGTGCACCGGGCTTTGCCCATCTTTCTTCTATGGACGCGATCGTACGCGGTCATATGTTGCCCGACGTGGTGGCAATGATCGGAACCTACGACATCGTGTTCGGCGAAATTGATCGTTAAGGAAACAGATTAATGAAGGCTACCGGTAATTTCGCAGCATGTCTGGATGTCGACCCGATGGTCGCGTTGACTGCGCATACGCGTGAACACATCGATCATTGGGTGGCGAAGTTTCCACCTGATCGCAAACGTTCGGCTGTGATCCAGGGATTAATGGCTGCGCAGGAACAAAACGGTGGCTGGCTGACCGACGAGTTGATGGCGGCCGTTGCCAAATATCTTGATATCCCTGCGGTTTGGGCCTACGAAGTGTCGACATTCTATTCGATGTTCGATCTGGAGCCGGTCGGCAAACATAAAGTTGCCATCTGCACGAATATCAGCTGCTGGTTGAATGGCGCCGAAGATTTGGTGAAACACGCCGAGAAAAAACTGGGTTGCAAAAACGGCAGCACCACCGCCGATGGCCGCATTACATTGAAAATTGAAGAAGAGTGCCTGGCCGCTTGCGCCGGTGCGCCGATGATGGTCATTGATGGCCATTATCACGAGCGCCTGACGCCTGCGAAAATGGATGAACTCTTCGACGGACTGAAGTAAGGACGCGACGATGGCTCATCACTCCAATCACGATAACGGCAGTCACGGCCCGGTCGGCCCTGCGCCGCAAGAGCACAGCGTGGTTTACACGACGCTGCATTTCGACAAGCCATGGTCTTACGAAAACTATCTCAAGACCGGCGGTTATTCGGCCTTGAAAAAAATTCTCAGCGAAAAAATTCCGCCAGAACAAGTGGTGGACATGGTCAAGCAAAGCGGCCTGCGTGGCCGTGGTGGCGCGGGTTTCCCGACGGGATTGAAGTGGAGCTTCATGCCGCGTTCGGCACCGGGTCAAAAATATATTCTCTGCAACTCGGATGAGTCCGAGCCGGGTACATGCAAAGATCGCGACATTCTCCGTTACAACCCGCATGCCGTTATCGAAGGCATGGCGATTGCCTGTTACGCGACTGGATGCACCAAAGCCTACAACTACATGCGCGGAGAGTTTCATCACGAACCGTATGAGCATTTCGAAGAAGCATTGAAAGATGCCTACGCGAACGGTTGGCTGGGTAGCAATGTCTTGGGTTCCGGTGTCGATATCGATATCTGGAGCGCGCTCGGTGCCGGCGCCTACATCTGCGGCGAAGAAACCGCGATGATGGAATCGCTGGAAGGCAAGAAAGGCCAGCCGCGTTACAAGCCGCCGTTTCCCGCCAACTACGGTTTGTTTGGCAAGCCCACTACGATCAACAACACCGAAACTTACGCATCCGTTCCTGCGATCATTCGCAACGGGGCAGAGTGGTTTTTGAATCTGGGCAAACCCAATAATGGCGGCCCGAAAGTATTTTCGGTTTCCGGCCATGTAAACAATCCGGGCAATTTCGAAGTTCGTCTTGGCACATCGTTCGCAGACTTGCTGGCCTTGGCCGGTGGTGTTCGCGGCGGTCGTAAATTGAAAGCGGTCATTCCCGGCGGCTCGTCGATGCCTGTATTGCCTGCCGACACGATGATGGCTTGTACGATGGATTACGACTCGATCCAGAAAGCCGGTTCCGGCCTGGGTTCTGGCGCGGTCATCGTGATGGACGAGACCACTTGCATGGTACGTGCATGTCAACGCATCGCACGTTTCTATTACAAGGAAAGTTGTGGTCAATGCACGCCATGCCGCGAAGGTACCGGCTGGATGTATCGCATCCTGACCCGCATCGTCGAAGGCAAAGCCACGATGGATGACCTGCACATGTTGAAAGGTGCCGCCGGTCAGATCGAAGGTCACACGATTTGTGCATTTGGCGAAGCTGCCGCATGGCCAGTGCAAGGCTTCCTGCGCCATTACTGGAATGAATTCGAATACGCGATCGTCAACAAGCGTTTCCTCGTTGACGACGAACAAGCCGGTGTTGTGGAGAAGGCAGCATGAGCGCCCAACCCACCGTTCCGAATACGCCACCCGATAGTGTAAACATCGAAATCAACGGCGTGCCGATGGTTGCACCGAAAGGTTCGATGATTATCCACGCCGCCGACAAGGCCGGCATGGCGATTCCACGTTTCTGCTATCACGAAAAGTTGCCGATCGCTGCCAACTGCCGCATGTGTCTGGTTGATGTCGAGAAAATGCCGAAACCGGCACCCGCCTGCGCCACTCCGGTGATGGAAGGCATGAAGGTTTACACGCAGACCAAGCGTGCGCTCGATGCGCAACGCAACGTGATGGAATTCCTGTTGATCAATCATCCGCTCGATTGCCCTATTTGCGATCAGGGCGGCGAGTGCGAACTGCAAGACGTTTCAATGGGCTACGGCCGATCGGTATCGCGTTATGTCGATCGCAAACGCGTTGTCAGCGACGAAGACATGGGGCCTTTGGTCGCTACCGACATGACGCGCTGCATTCAATGCACTCGCTGTGTTCGTTTCACCGCCGATATTGCAGGTACGTTTGAATTGGGCGGCATGAATCGCGGCGAGCGTCTTGAAATCGGTACCTATGACGGCAAGCCCTTGATGACCGAATTGTCCGGTAACGTGATTGACGTTTGTCCGGTTGGTGCGCTTACCAATAAAGTTTACCGTTACAAAGCCCGGGCCTGGGAATTGACTGCACGCGACAGCGTCGGTTACCACGATGCGCTGGGTTCGAACATGTTCCTGCACGTGCATCGCAACGAAGTCGTTCGTGGCGTGCCGCGTGATAACGAAGCGGTTAATGAATGCTGGTTGTCGGATCGTGATCGTTATTCACATGAAGGTTTGTATGCGGCTGATCGTGCGACGCAACCCATGTTGCGTGACGGTGATGCATGGCGCACTGCCACATGGGACGAAGCCCTGAACGCTGCGGCTGAAATCCTGAAAACGGCGCAGGCCAATGATGTTGGCGTACTGGTGCATCCGGCAACTTCGAACGAAGAGGGTGCTGCATTGGCCGGCTTCGGTTTTGCCAATATCGATCATCGCCTTAAACAACTTGATTTCGCCGATGACGCGGTCGCTGAAAAATTCGAAATGCCGGCTGCTGACATCGAGAAAGCAAAAGTTGTTCTGCTCGTTGGCAGCAATATCCGCCATGAAATTCCCTTGCTGCACCAGCGCTTGCACAAGGCAAGCAAGCGTGGCCAGAAAGTGTTTGCCATCAATCCGGTCGATTTTGAATTCACTTTCGTGCTGGCCGGCAAACAAATCGTCAAGCCATCGCATATGGCGAAAGCCATCGGCAATATTGCGAACGAAAACGCCGCGTTGTTTGATGCCTTGAAATCCGCGGAAGGTAATGCCGTGATCCTTCTCGGCGAGCTGGCCGAAAATCACGCACAAGCTTCGCAAATTCATTTGGCAGTACGTGAGCTTGCCTCTGCAACGGGTGCGAAGATCAACCGCATTCCGCAAGGCGCCAATGCTGTCGGTCTGAAGCAGTTGGGTGTGCTGCCGGCCACGGGTGCAAAAAATGCCGCCACGATGCTGGAATCGAGTCTCGCTGCCTACGTACTTTATGGCGTTGATCCTCAATATGATTTCGCCAATAACGCGCGGGCCCTGAAGGCTCTGGCAGACTCGAAGGTAATTGCTTTCACTGCGTACGCTTCAGAACATCTCAAATCCGTAGCGCATGTCATATTGCCGATTGGTTTGCTGCCAGAACTGGAAGCTTCGCTGACCAATCTGGATGGCATGACGCAGTTCACCTCTGCTGCAGGCAAACTGCCGGGCGAAGCTCGCGCCGGTTGGCGCGTATTGCGTGCGCTGGCGGAAAAAATGAATCTGAAAGGATTCGATTTCACCGATTTGAACGGTTTGCGCGCGCAGATGAAACCCGTCGCACGTCAATCCGGCAGCGGAGTTTCAGCCCAGGCCGGTTCATCCGCTTCCGGCGAGTTGGAACGTATCGTCAGTACGCCGATATATCGTGGCGATGCCGTATTGCGTCGCGCAACAGCATTGAACGAGCACGCGCTCACTCATGGTGCTTGCGCCGTATTGCATCCGGAGGAAGCTTTGGCTCGTGGTGTTTCCGATGGCGTCATGGTGAAAATCGGTGATGGTGTCGGTACGTTGGCATTGCCTGTCAAAGTATCGACACGCGTACCACAAGGTACCGTCTGGATTGAATCGGGTTATGAAGCCACCGCGCCGCTATCGGCGACTGCCGGCCTTACTTTGGTGAGGGCATAAGCGTGCTAGAACTCATTGCAATGATCCGCGAATTTTTCCTGACCTTCGGTTCTCTCGGCCTTGTCGTCTGGACCTTGATCAAGATTCTTGTCGTTACCCTGCCATTGATTATTTCGGTTGCGTTCTACACCTTGCTTGAACGCAAAGTGATTGGCTGGATGCATGTCCGGCAAGGACCGCAATTTATCGGTGGCATCTTCGGCATCGGTTTCATCCAGGCTTTCGCGGACGTATTCAAGATGCTGTTCAAGGAATTGATTCTTCCGAGCAGCGCAAGTCCGTTCCTGTATCGTTTGGCGCCTTTGATTGCGTTGGCTCCGGCGTTCGCCGCATGGGCAGTCATACCCTTCAGCGATGGCATGGTGCTGGCAAACGTCAATGCCGGTTTGTTGATGTTGCTGGCTCTTACTTCGATGAGCGTTTACGGCATCATCCTGGCTGGTTGGGCATCGAACTCGAAATACGCCATGCTAGGTGCTCTGCGTTCGGCAGCGCAGGTGGTCAGTTATGAAATCGCGATGGGCTTTGCGCTTGTGGGCGTGCTGGTTGCGGCTGGCAGCATGAACCTGACCGAAATCGTGAATGCCCAAGCGGGTGATGCCGGTGCGCTGGAATGGTTTGCGGTTCCGCTGTTTCCGCTATTCATTATTTACTTTATTTCCGGCGTGGCCGAAACCAATCGTGCCCCGTTCGACGTTGCAGAAGGTGAATCCGAAATCGTCGCCGGTTTCCATGTTGAATATTCCGGTTCGGCATTCGCGATTTTCTTCCTGGCCGAATACGCCAACATGATTCTGGTCAGCTTTCTGGCCTCGCTGCTCTTCCTAGGTGGCTGGTTGTCGCCGTTTCCGAGTTCGATGGGCTGGTTGAGTCATCCGTGGTTCGGCTGGTTGTTCATCAAGGCTTTCCTGTTCGCATTTTCTTTCGTTTGGTTCCGCGCCAGTTTCCCGCGCTATCGCTACGATCAAATCATGCGCCTAGGCTGGAAAGTATTCATTCCGCTGACGATCTTCTGGATTTTCGTGACGGCACTCATGGCCTACAACAATATTTTCGTGATTGGGAGCTAAGGCAATGTCTCGCATCATTAGCTACCTCAAAAGCCTGCTGCTGATTGAATTCATCAAGGGCATGTGGCTGACCTTGAAATACATGTTCAAGCCGACCTACACGGTGAACTATCCATTCGAAAAATTTCCGCAGTCGCCGCGTTTTCGTGGCCTGCATGCCTTGCGCCGTTATCCGAATGGTGAAGAGCGCTGCATCGCTTGCAAACTCTGCGAAGCGGTTTGCCCGGCATTGGCGATCACGATTGATTCGGAACCGCGTGCCGATGGGCAACGCCGCACCACGCGTTACGAAATCGATCTGTTCAAATGCATTTACTGCGGTTTTTGCGAAGAAAGCTGCCCGGTAGATTCGATCGTGGAAACCCACATCCATGAATACCATTTTGAAAAACGCGGCGAAAACATTGTCACCAAGGATAAATTGCTGGCCATTGGTGATCGCTTTGAATCCGAAATCGCCGCGCGCCGCGCTGCCGATGCGGCATATCGCTGAGGAATGCCATGAGTCCTGAACTAATCTTCTTTTGGGCTTTTTTCACCGTTGCCGTGCTGGCTGCGGTGGGTGTAATCAGTCTGAAAAATCCCGTGCATGCGGCTTTGAGTCTGGTGCTGACTTTTTTCACGGCGGCATGCCTTTGGTTGTTGCTGCAGGCCGAATTTCTGGGTATTACGCTGATACTGGTCTATGTCGGTGCCGTTATGGTCCTGTTCCTGTTCGTGGTGATGATGCTCGACATCAATACCACGCCATTGCGCGAAGGCTTCGCGAAATACTTTCCGATCGGCATGCTGGTTGCCGGTGTCATGCTGCTGGAAATACTGGGACTGCTCGGCTTGAAAGAATCGGCCGGATGGCCAGAACTTTCCGCCAGCGATCCAGCCACCGCTCTGGGCAAAAGCAATATTCAGTGGATTGGCGAGGCATTGTTTACCCGATTCATGCTGCCGTTTGAAATTGCCGCAGTTATTTTGACAGTTGCCATCGTGGTTGCCGTCATGCTGACTTTGCGCCGCCGTACCGGCACCAAAACGCAGGATCCTTCCAGACAGGTCATGGTGCGTCGCGAGGATCGCGTGCGTCTGGTCAAAATGAAAGCGGAAACCAAACAGGAGTCCTCACCATGATCGGCCTGAATCATTATTTATTACTGGGTGCCGTCCTGTTTTGTCTCAGCATTGCGGGAATCATCATCAATCGCAAGAACGTGATCGTACTGCTGATGTGCATCGAGCTGATGCTGTTGGCCGTGAACGTGAATTTCATCGCCTTCTCGCGCTTCAATGCCGAAGTGTCCGGCCAGGTCTTCGTATTTTTCATTCTCACCGTGGCTGCCGCCGAAGCTGCAATCGGCCTGGCAATCCTGGTCACTCTGTTCCGTAATCGCCGCACGATCAATGTGGCCGAGTTGGATTCTCTGAAGGGCTGATGCTGATGGATTCTTCGCAACTCTCCACTCTGTTATTGCTGATTATCGCGCTGGCGCCCCTTGCCGGTGCAGCGATCGCAGGCTTGTTCGGCAAACAGATTGGTCGTACCGGCGCACATGCAGTCACCATCTTGGGCGTGGCAGTCAGCTGCGCGCTCTCATGCCAGGTTCTGTACCATCTTTACACCGGACAGGCTGACCCATACAACCAGAACGTCTATACGTTTTACGAAATTGGCAATTATTCCGCCCATATCGGTTTCATGATCGATAACCTCACGGCGATGATGATGGTTGTGGTGACTTTCGTGTCCTTGCTGGTACATGTCTACACCATCGGCTACATGGAAGAAGATCCCGGCTACCAGCGTTTCTTCAGCTACATCTCGCTTTTCACCTTCTCGATGCTGATGCTGGTGATGAGTAATAACTTCCTGCAACTTTTCTTTGGTTGGGAAGCGGTCGGTCTGGTGTCCTATCTATTGATTGGTTTCTGGTACAAGCGTCCTACTGCCATTTTCGCGAATCTGAAAGCCTTTCTGGTCAACAGGGTAGGCGACTTCGGCTTCCTGTTGGGTATCGCCGCCATCCTGTATGCCTACGGAACACTGGACTATGCGGAAGTATTCGCGAAGTTGAGTGTCAGTGCGCAGGCTGCATTCACTTATATTCCTGCATGGCATCCGACTTTGTTTGGCCATACCTTCAATATTCTGGATGGCAATAGCACCACCATCATCACTTTCATCTGCATCTGTCTTTTCATCGGTGCGATGGGTAAATCGGCGCAGGTCCCCTTGCATGTCTGGCTGCCGGATTCGATGGAAGGCCCGACTCCGATTTCCGCACTGATCCATGCTGCAACGATGGTGACTGCCGGTATCTTCATGGTCGCACGCATGTCACCCATGTTTGAACTCAGCGAAACGGCATTGCAGTTCGTATTGTTCATCGGCGCGACGACCGCTTTCTTTACGGGCTTGATGGGTATCGTGCAAAACGACATCAAACGCGTGGTGGCTTATTCAACACTTTCGCAATTGGGTTACATGACTGTTGCCCTGGGTGTGTCCGCCTACAGCGGCGCGGTCTTCCACTTGATGACCCATGCATTCTTCAAAGCCTTGCTGTTCCTAGCTGCCGGTTCCGTGATCATCGGCATGCATCACGAACAGGACATGCGCAAAATGGGCGGCCTGAAAAAATACATGCCGATTACCTACTGGACCAGTTTGATCGGTACGCTTGCATTGACCGGCTTCCCGTTCTTCGCCGGTTACTATTCGAAAGATATGATTATCGATGCGACCCATCTCGCGGCAGAAGAGGGCGGCTGGGTCAATCAATATGCCTATTGGTCGGTGTTGCTCGGTGTGTTTATCACCAGCTTCTATAGCTTCCGCCTGTTCTATCTGACCTTCCACGGCGAAGAACGCTTCCGTGACAATGCCCATGCGGATGATGCGCACGCAGATCCAAAATTGGCACACGCCGAAGTAGCCGGCGACGATCACCACCATGATGGTGGGCACGCTCATGACGACCATGCGCACGACCATCATCATGGTCCGCATATTCCACATGAATCTCCGCTCGTAGTGACTATTCCTCTGATTCTTCTGGCGATTCCGTCGGTCGTTATCGGTTTCCTGACGGTCGGGCCTATGCTGTTTGGAGATTTCTTCTCTGGCCCGATCACCGTCACCCATGATCATCGCTGGTTCCAGACGATTGCCGAGGAATTCGGTGGAGCCGACGGCATCGCATGGCATATGGGCCTGCACTTCTTCATGGCGCCGGCATTCTGGCTGGCTTTCTCGGGCTTTGCGCTGGCGACCTATATCTACCTGTTCAATATTGAAGTCGCGAAAAAATGCCAGAAGATTTTCGCATTGCCGATCCGTATCCTCGAAAACAAGTATGGCTTC
>JAKQKT010000150.1 GCA_029560515.1 Pseudomonadota bacterium | reverse complement strand
TCGTGTTCAAGTTCGTTTTCGGTCTGCTCTCGGACATGAGCAAACCGCTGATCGAACCCATCACGACCAATCTTGCGGCTAACTCGCCGGAACTGCTGGGCTGGATGAGCGCACCCTGGGTGCAAACGGCCATCGCACTTGCCTTTACGCTGTCCTTTATTTTCAGCGTTGGCTGGCTTGCACGCCACGTGATCGGCAGACGCGTTCTGCTTTGGGTCGAAGGCTTGATCAACACGATTCCACTGGTGAAAACGATTTACGGCAGCGCACGCCAACTGCTCGATTTATTGCAGACAAAGCCCGATGGCACGCAACGTGTGGTGCTGATCGACTTCCCCCATCGCGACATGAAATCGGTGGGCTTCGTCACACGCACCTTGCGTGATGAAATTACCGGCAAGGAAATTGCGGCGGTGTATGTTCCCACCACACCCAATCCGACATCGGGTTATCTCGAACTGGTACCGATCGAATTGGTAACCCCGACCGATTGGACGGTTGACCAGGCCATGGCCTTCATTATTTCCGGTGGTGCCATGAGCCCGGAAAAAGTTCCGTTCTCTCGTAAAGACGACAAGGTGTAAATCATGTTCGGTGATCAGCGCTCGCAGAAATTATTCATTATTTTGGCGGCGTTTTTCGTCGTCAACGCGGTCTTGGCCGAATTCATCGGCGTCAAGATTTTCGCACTCGAAGACACACTCGGCCTGAACGCGTTCAACTGGAATTTGTTTGGCCAAAGCGGATCATTGAATTTCACCGCCGGCACTTTATTGTGGCCGATCGTGTTCATCATGACCGATACCATCAACGAATATTACGGCGCCCGTGGCGTGCGTTTTATCAGTTGGCTCGCCGTCTTCCTGATTCTCTATGGCTTCCTGTTCGCCTATGCCGCCATCCATCTGGCACCGGCAAGCTGGTGGGTTGGCGCGAGTGCCAACCAGGGAGTCCCGGACCAGCAAGCCGCGTTTGCCGCGATTTTCGGACAGGGCTTGTGGACAATCGGCGGCTCGGTAATCGCGTTCTTGCTCGGCCAGCTGATTGACGTCAGCGTGTTCCACCGTATCCGCCGCATGACGGGCGAAAAGAAAGCCTGGCTGCGCGCCACCGGCTCAACGGCCGTTTCGCAATTGATTGACAGTTTCGTGGTGCTCTACATCGCGTTCGTGCTCGGTCCACAGAAATGGTCGATGGAATTGTTCTACGCAGTCGGAACCCTGAACTACATCTACAAAATGTGTGCAGCTATTGCCCTGATTCCGCTTTTATATATTGCCCGCGGATTGATTCATTCCTATCTGGGAGAAGACCAAGCGCGTCGTCTTCGCGAAGAAGCGGCACGCATCGATTAAGTGGCCTGGGTCGCGCCCCTACAATCACGAGTCGGTAACTGCATCACAATACGCCCATGTCGGGCCGGGGCCCGACCTGCGACATGACTTATAGCCCACGCGAAAGGCCACAGGCTGGTCCATGCTCTCCTGACCTATTGGAGACCCGTATGAAACTTCGTCATCTCTCGCTTGCGATTGCCCTCACCCTGCCCTTCAGCGCCACGACTCTGCTTGCAGCGCCTTCCGCCGCCAAATCCATGCAAGTGGCCCCGAGCAAGTCGGAACAACTTGAGCAGCTTTACGTGGATTACTGGGAAGCATCGCTGAAACTCAATCCGCTACAAGCCACCTTCGTGGGTGACGAACGTTACAACGACCAGCTGCCGAATTTTTTCAGTCCGGAATATCGCGATGAAAGCATCGCCTTCAGCCAGAACTGGCTGAAGAAATTCGAAGCCATCAATCCCGATGATGTCACCGGGCAAACACGCCTTTCTTACGACATCATGGTGCGCAGCCTGAAACTCGATCTGGAAGGCAACCAATTCCGTACTGATTTGATGCCGCTGAACCAGTTCGGCAACATCGTCGGTTCGTTTGCGCAACTGGGCTCCGGCACCAGCGCACAACCGTTCAAGACCGTGCAGGATTACGACAACTGGTTCAAGCGTGCAAGCAAAGTGCCGGAGCTGCTCGCACAAATGCAGGTCAATATGCGTGAAGGCATGAAAATCGGAATGGTGCAGCCCAAGGTATTGATGATCAAGGTGCTGCCGCAACTCGATGACATCGCCAAAGACAAGCTCGATGAAAATATTTTCTGGCTGCCGATCAAGAATATTCCTGCCAGTTTTTCGGCCGCGGACAAATCACGCTTGACCGAACAATACCGCACCTTGATTACCCAGCAGATCAACCCATCGATCAAGCAACTTCGTACCTTCGTCAATGATGAATACCTGCCGGCCTGCCGCGATACCGTCGGCATGCAGGGCCTGCCGGACGGCCAGGCAATTTATGCGTACAGGGCCAAGGCATCCACCACGACCGATCTGACGCCAAAACAATTGCACGAGATCGGCCTGTCGGAAGTCGCCCGTATCCACGGCGAAATTCGCAAGATCATGGCCGAAACGAAGTTCAAGGGAAGCTTGCAGGATTTCTTCCATTTCATGGATACCGACAAGCAATTCGAATACAAGGATGAGCAAGCCCTGCTCGACCGCTTCAACGCGCTGCGCGTGAAAATCGACAAGAAAATCCCGGAATTTTTCGCCGTAACACCGAAAGCCGGTTTTGAGATTCGTCCGATTGAAGCCTTCCGTGCCGCATCTTCCGCTGGCGGCGAATATCAGGGGCCAAGCGAAGATGGCACCCGTCCCGGTATTTTCTACGTCAACACTTACGATCTACCCACCCGCAAAACCTGGGATTCGGAAGATCTGTATCTGCACGAAGCCATTCCGGGCCATCACTTCCAGATTGCGATCCAGCAAGAACTCACCGGCATTCCGAAATTCCGCCGCTTCGGGGGCGAAACCGCGTACGCCGAAGGTTGGGGTTTGTATACCGAAACCATGGGCAAGGAACTCGGCGTATTCACCGATCCCTATATGTATTTCGGCGGCCTGCAGGGCGAGCTGTGGCGCGCTATCCGTCTAGTTGTCGATACCGGCTTGCATGACAAAGGCTGGACCCGTGAGCAAGTGATCAAATACATGCGTGACAATTCCGCCGTGTCGGAAACCGATGCCATTGCCGAAGCCGAACGTTACATGGCGATTCCGGGACAGGCACTCGCCTACAAAGTCGGACAATTGAAAATCCGCGAATTGCGTACGCGCGCCAGCAATGAATTGGGCGATAAATTCGATGTTCGCGAATTCCATGACCAGGTGCTGAAAGACGGTTCGCTGCCGATGTCGGTACTGGAAGCAAAAATCGACCGCTGGATTGCTTCCAAGAAAAAATAAGTTTCAGGTTTCCCGTAGAAATAAAAACGCCCCGGTTTCGGGGCGTTTTTTTGCACTTACAATTCCAGTTCGCGATCGGGCCTTGCCAGGCTGACATCACAATCGAATTTTTTCTCCATCGCTTCTTTCATCGCGACGCGGGCATCGTCTTCGCCGTGCACCAGCACCACCGGCGGATTTTTTTCCAGATGGCCGTACCATTCCATCAGGCCCGCCTGATCGGCATGCGCCGACAAACCGCCAATCGTATGCCGCTGCGCATTGACGCTAAACTCCTCGTTGAAAATCCGGACCGTCGCCACGCCGTC
>JAKQKT010000134.1 GCA_029560515.1 Pseudomonadota bacterium | reverse complement strand
AGGCATAGACGCAATTCCGGAAGTTATCCGTCATATCGAAACTTACGATGTCACCACCATTCGTGCTTCGACGCCGATGTATTTGCTGGCGCGCCGGATCAAGGCGATGGGCGTGAAAATGGTTTTATCCGGAGAAGGCTCGGATGAAATTTTTGGTGGCTATCTTTATTTCCACAAAGCACCATCGGCTTTCGAATTCCATCAGGAAACCGTTCGCAAGATTGACGCCTTGCATCTATTCGATTGCGCCCGCGCCAACAAGGCGATGGCGGCCTGGGGTGTAGAAGCCCGCGTACCATTTCTCGACCTGCAATTTATCGACACCGCAATGTCGTTTGATGCTGCCGACAAAATGGTGAAACCTGGCGGCATGGAAAAACGCGTGTTGCGCGAAGCCTTCGACGGCGCATTGCCGGATTCGATCTTGTGGCGGCAGAAAGAACAGTTCAGCGATGGCGTCGGCTATGGCTGGATCGATTCCTTGAAGGCGCTGGCGGAAAGCAGCATCAGTGATGCCGAACTTGAATCGGCTAAATTGAGCTATGAAACCAATCCGCCACAAAGCAAGGAAGCCTTGATGTACCGCCGTATTTTCGACGCGCAATTTCCGAAGGAAGCCTGTGCGAAAACCGTGCCAGGCGGCAAGTCGATTGCGTGTTCGTCACCGGCTGCGATCGCCTGGGATGCGAGTTTTGCGAATGCGGCTGATCCGTCTGGTCGCGCGGTGAAAGGCGTACACGAAAAGGCACTCTAAACAGTACGGGTATTGTCCGCTCCATAAGCAGGAGCAGACTAAGCAGCGGTCGATTTCATATATTCCCGTAGGAGCGTCCTTTTGGCGCGACAGATCTGGAGGGTTTTTTTCGCGCCTAAAGGACGCTCCTACGGGGAGAGGCGTGCAATCGCCGCCTTGCCCTAGTTTGATTCGACCGAATCCACCCGCTGGAACCCGCGCGGCAATGAGTGTCCACGTGAAGCACGTGCACCTTCGTAGGCTTGCAGGTCACGCCAGCTGAGCGTTATTTTGCGAGCGCCGCAATAAAGCGTGAGTTCGCCGCCTTGCCTTACGCAGGCAATCGCGGTGACTTTTTCTTCGCCGGATTTCAGCTTTGCGGGTGGAATCTGGATCAGCTTATTCCCTTTGCCTTTATCCAGTTCCGGCAATTCGCTCAGCGGGAAGGCGAGTAAATGTCCAGCCGAGGTAATCGATACCACCCAGTCGGTTTTTGCATCGGTCACCAAAGCCGGCTGCAGGATATCTGCGGCATCATCGGCGTTAATCAAGGCCTTGCCCGCCTTGTTTCTGGAGATGAAATTCTCAAACCGGGTGACGAAGCCGTAACCGAACGACGATGCCACGATGAAGCGCGTGTCGTTATCGGCAATCGCAGCGCCCACGAATCCAGCGCCGGCGGGCGGCGAGAAACGACCCGTCAATGGTTCACCGTTACCACGCGCCGATGGCAATGAATGTGCGAGTGCTGCATAAGCACGACCGGTGGAATCGAGGAAACCGACGTTCTGCGTACTGCGGCCGCGCACGGCCTGGAGCAGGGCATCACCATCGCGATAACTCAGCGTGCTGGCATCCACTTCATGGCCTTTCGCTGCACGAATCCAGCCTTTTGCCGACAGTACGACGGTCACCGGTTCGCTCGCCACCAATTCGCTTTCGCTGATGGCTTGCGCGGCCTCGCGATGCACGATCGGCGAACGGCGGGCATCGCCGAATTTTTTCGCATCGGCCAGCAATTCATCCTTGACCAGTTTTTTCAGTTTGGCGTTCGAACCGAGAATGCTGATGATTTTTTCGCGTTCCTTCGCCAGTTCGTCCTGCTCGCCGCGAATCTTCATTTCTTCGAGACGGGCCAGTTGCTTCAGCTTGGTTTCGAGAATGTATTCGGTCTGGACTTCACTCAATTTGAAGCGTTTCATCAGAACCGGTTTCGGTTCATCCTCGGTACGGATAATCCGGATCACTTCATCCAGATTCAAAAACGCAGTCAAAAAACCTTCGAGCAAATGCAGGCGGCGTTCGACTTTTTCCAGACGGTGCGTCAAGCGTTTGCGAACTGTGCTGGTTCGAAAGCTCAGCCATTCATTCAAGATCGTTTTCAGGTTCTTGACCTGCGGTCGGCCGTCGAGCCCGATGATGTTCATGTTGACCCGGAAACTCTTTTCCAGGTCGGTAGTGGCGAATAAATGGCCCATCAGTGCTTCGACGTCAACGCGGTTGGAACGCGGGATCAAGACGAGGCGCACCGGATTTTCATGGTCGGATTCGTCGCGCAGGTCTTCCATCCACGGCAGTTTCTTTGCGCGCATTTGCGCGGCGATCTGCTCCATGATTTTCGACGGGGATACCTGGAACGGCAGCGCGGTGATCACGATATTGGCGTGTTCTTTCACATACGTAGCGCGGGCGCGGACGCTGCCGCCGCCGGTTTCATACATGGTTTGCAGATCGCGCGCCGGCGTGATGATTTCGGCGGTGGTCGGATAATCCGGGCCGCGCACGTGTTCGCACAAGTCCTGCACGCTAGCGTCAGGATCATCCAGCAAACGCACGCAGGCGCTGACGATTTCATTGAGGTTGTGCGAAGGTATATCGGTTGCCATGCCGACCGCGATGCCGGTGGTGCCGTTCAATAGCAGATGTGGCAGGCGCGCCGGCAGCCAGGCGGGTTCTTCCAGCGTGCCGTCGAAATTCGGTGTCCAGTCGACCGTGCCTTGTTCCAGTTCGCCGAGCAGGGCTTCGGCGATCGGTGTCAATTTGGATTCCGTGTAACGCATCGCCGCGAAGCTGCTGGGGTCATCGGTCGAACCGAAATTGCCCTGGCCTTCGATCAGCGGGTAGCGATAGGAGAAAGGCTGCGCCATCAAGACTAGTGCGCCGTAGCAGGCACTATCGCCATGCGGGTGGAACTTGCCGATCACGTCACCGATGGTGCGGGCGGATTTTTTCGGTTTGGCGCCGGCATTCAGGCCCAACTCGCTCATTGCGTAAATAATGCGGCGTTGTACCGGTTTCAGGCCATCGCCGATAAACGGCAGGGCGCGGTCGAGTACCACGTACATTGAGTAATCGAGATAG
>JAKQKT010000117.1 GCA_029560515.1 Pseudomonadota bacterium | reverse complement strand
CATTTACCCTGTTGATGGCCTTTATCGGCGGCGGCGTTGGATATATGGTTGCCGCCAAAACCATCATGGCCCTGACGCCGATTCCACAGGAAAAACTAACGATCGAGCAACGGCAAACAATACTTCAGTGATGACCCACATTAGCGCAGATCAGCGCGGCGTCGTATCGGGCATGCTGAATCTGTCGCGCAACCTCGGGCTGGTCACAGGCGCATCGGTTATGGGCGCGATATTCGCACTGGGGTCTTCCAAAAACGACGTGATTAATGCTGGTCCGGACGCTATTGCCACGGGCATGCGTATCACTTTCGCGGCAGCCGCCATTTTAGTCTTCGTCGCCTTGGCCGTTGCTGCGACCAGCAATGGCCAGCGCAACACATCGGAAGCATGAAAAGAAACCGGAGAATGATCATGGCATTCAATCACCACGGTGCGCGTAGCAGCACACTGCTTTTTCTATTCGCTTGGGCAGGACTGGCAACTGGTGAAACCCTGCCTGAAAAAGCCGCATCGCAAATCAAAATCCGCGAGCCCGGCGAAAATACACCCACCGCTGTCGACCCCTACCCACTCGCCGCGGCAGGTTGGGGTCCGGAAGCCGGGAACGGCATGTATGTGAGCCGTTGGGTGGAAGATTGGACCGGCATGCGTAAAGCCGGCAATGCTAAGCCTCTCAAGGCAATACCATTGGGCGACAAAGCGTCCCTCACTTTAAGCGCAGAACTGCGATTACGTTACGACGATTTCGGGAACGCTTATGCCTTGGGTGGCAAGGACTATCGACAGGGCTTGATGCGCGGGATTTTAGGCGCCGATCTGCGCGTACATCCGAATTTGCGCGTGTATGGCGAACTGGGTACCGGACAAGTGAAAAACGATCGCGAAATCGCCACGGCCAACTTCCAGAACAATGCTTCCCTGCAACAACTGTTCGTCGAGGCGCGGGGCCATCTTGGCGACACACTGGTTGGCGCAATGATCGGACGACAGGAATTCGCGGACGGACCGAGACAATTACTGAGCCTGAGTGATGGACCGAACATTCATCGCACATGGAACGGCCTGCGCTTGTATGTACACGGCCAGCGATTTCGGATCGGCGCATTCAAGTTCAACGTAACGCGATTGAATGGCGGATCTTTTGACGAAGAAATCAATTTCGATGAAAGCATCGAAGGAATCAATGCAGGTTTTGTTGTCTCGCCAAACAACTATCTGGAACCCTTCTGGATTCACAGCGAAAACCCGGTTTTCCGGTCAGGCGGCACGATTGGACAGGATGATCGCGATACCTTGGGCATGCGCCTTTGGGGAAGGCGTGGCAACTTGAAATACGACTGGACCATCGCACGCCAAACCGGCAGCTACACGGATCGCGACATCGATGCCTGGGGTCTTTTTTTTGTCCAGAGCGTTGCATTGTCAGACTCGGGCTGGAAGCCCCGGTTTAATGCACACATTGATGTTGCTTCCGGTGGTGGCGCTTATGTAACCGGTTCGCTGAAAGATTTCAATCCGCTTTATGCAAGTTCAAACTATCTCGGCGAAGGCCAGTTTTTAAGCCTCGGCAATCTCCTCCTCGTTGCGCCGGGAATTTCGGCATCGCCCACCACGCGAAGCAATGTGTCAATTGAATATGGTTTCGCACGGCGTTTGGATGAAAACGATGCAGTCTATGCCGGCGGCATGCGCGCATACGCAGGCACGCAAAGTGTTCCGGGGCACGATATCGGAGCGGTATTCCGCCTTGTCGCATCCTTGTCGACGGACAGGCACACGACATTCTTCCTCAACTACGAGCATCTCCAGGCTGGCGATGTGCTCAGGCGCGCAGGGCTGCCTTCAAGCAGCTATGTCGCCATAGGCACCACTTACCGCTTCTGAGTGCAGGGCTTCGCGCCAGCCACAAGAAAAAAATACCCGTTCGATTTATTAACCAAAAGGAACCCAAGATGGAACCACGTCTCAATTTTTTCAAATCCGGCCCCGACGCCATGAAAGCGATGGGCGTACTCGAAGAACAGATTGCCCGATCAGGTCTGGACACCACACTGGTTGAACTCGTGCGCCTGAGAACTTCGCAGATAAACGGTTGTGCGTACTGCGTAGATAAACACGCGAAAGATGCCGCCAAGGCGGGTGAAAGTGATCGTCGCCTGGCCACACTGTCAGTATGGCGAGAAACGCCATTCTTCAACGAGCGTGAACGGGCTGCGCTTGAATGGACCGAGTCACTGACGCTGGTGGCGAGCACCCATGTACCAGATGAAATTTGGGAACGAATTTGCCATTTATTTTCGGCGACCGAATGGGTAGACCTCACCCTGTTGATCAACACGGTCAACGCATGGAACAGGTTTGCCATAGCATTTCGCAAACAGCCTGTCTGACATTGATATGGGTAAACTGCAAAAAAACAGGGAATCTGTTGATGGACAACCTGACTCCATTTCGTCGTCGAAAGACGCCGGAGTGCCGAAGGAAACCATGACCATAGGCAGTGCCATGCCCGTTTATGCCCATGCTATAAAGCGTTCCGAAACAGGTATCTTGCCCGCATCGAATGGTGCCCGGGCCTTTGGTAACAAGAGGGGAAAATCATGAAATGGCTTCGTCGCATTTTTATCGTGTTCGCAGTTCTGGTGTTGGCTGTCGTCGGCTATGCGATGTCGACGGCTATTGGCACCGAAAATCCGGTCGGCTTCCAGATTTCGCGTGCGACTGATTCCAACGGAAAACCCTTTGCCGTGGGCGTGTGGTACCCGACCAAAGCGAGTCCGCGACCAACGACATTTCTTGGCGGCCTGATGATGGACGTGGCACCCGATGCCGCGGTATCCGGAAAGAACCTGCCGCTCGTGGTGATTTCGCACGGGAATGGCGGAGGCCCGGCAAGCCATGCCGATATGGCCCTGTCGCTGGCAAATGCCGGCTATGTCGTCGCCGCGCCGATGCATACCGGCGACAATTATGCCGATCAAAGCGCTGCCGGTTCGATCAATTTATATAGCGGACGCAATCAGGAGTTGCGCGCGACAATTGATTTCATATTGAAGCAATGGCCAGGCCACGAAAGTATCAATCCTGATCGCATCGGTGCTTTTGGATTGTCCGCCGGTGGGTTCACGGTATTGACGGCCATTGGTGCGCAGCCTGATCTCAGCATCGTTCCGAAGCATTGCAGTGAATCGCCCGAATTCGTGTGTGATGCACTTCGTTTCGCCAAATCACCCCTGGTAAATGCCAATACGAAAGACTGGGGGAATCCTTTCCAGTCCGATGCAAGAATCAAGGCGGCAGTGATTGCGGCTCCCGGCCTCGCGTTCACCATTGCGCCGAGCGGGTTCGCGAATGTACAGATACCGGTTCAACTTTGGAGTGGCGATATCGACGACAAGGTTCCCTATGCCAGCAACACCAGACTGGTGCGTGAAGCATTGGCCAGTCATGTTGAATTCCATTCGGTGCCTGGCGCGGGCCATATGTCGTTTCTTGCTCCCTGCGGGCTTCTGGCACCTCCGGCCATCTGTTCCGAAAAGGGGCAATTCGATAGAAAAGCTTTCCATGCATCGATGAACAAGGATGTGCTCGCGTTCTTCGAAA
>JAKQKT010000116.1 GCA_029560515.1 Pseudomonadota bacterium | reverse complement strand
CGATGATCTGGGAAGCCGCGATCTCGAAGATTCGGTCGCCGATCGCTTCGTTCATTTGCCATATCATCGCTGGTCATCCGACTTCAAGGCCTGCATCGCCGTGGCTCGGGCACGCGGTCTGGACCGCAACAAACTCCTGGTCAACAACGACTTCGGGATCACCCTTGGTTTGCGTGGCATCGACCGCAAACTGCATTTTTACAACGGCATCCGCAAGGGGGGCGAGACGAAATGGCATGATTTCTTCAGTGGTGAAGAGGTCGATCATGAGCCGGAGTACATCTATCTTGTTCACGATGACTGCGATCCTGTCAAGCGGCGCAAACAGCGGGAGATGGCTGATGCACTGTCGCGCTTCTGTTTCGACGAGCTGTCGTTTGCCCGCATCCTGTCTCGTTTCACCGATACGCTGCAGTCCTTAAAGGTGACCGGTGAGTCCCCACTGCTGGCCAAACTCGGCATGGGCGATCTGAAACACAAGGAAGACCTCGAACTGTTGTCGTTGCACGAAAGCTCGGCCCGCATCGAGATGGCTGCCCTCAAACACCACCGGCTGCTCATCAAGAAGGGCTGCCCGCCCTATTTCGCCCAGGCCTACGCAACCCGGATTGCCATCGACCAGATATGCTTTGGCAAGTACCGTAATCGCAAGCTGCGCGAAAAAACGACGGTTGATCTCGTCTGGGCTGTTGCCCGGTCATTCAGTCTGATCAGCAATAGTACTCAGTTCAACACCGGCTTCGTTACAAAGTCGCTGCTTGAGGAGGCAGACAAATGACCGCGCCAGTCGCTATCCGCGCGCTTTCTCCGCGGCAGCGTACTGTTCTTCGCGATTGGTTTGTCAATCGGGAAAACAAGCTGAAGTGCTTTTACGATATCGTCCACGCCTCAATTCAGCCGGCGCATCAGGCGATATTTGCAGCTCTGCTCGACGAACCCGGATTTGCTACCTTTATCCAACGTCGCTCCAAAAGCGGGCTCAGGCGATTTGTTCCGGTCATCACAGTTTTGATGAAAATGGTCGCCGCCGGGTGCAGTGTCGCCGATGTGCTCAAGGTCGCTGAGTTGATTACGAGCCTGTATTATATTCGTGTCGAGCGCAGCTATTATTTTCGACCCATCGACCTTGAAGGGGCCGCCGATTTTGATGAATGTTTTTGCCATATTGCTGCTATCGACCCAGGACTCGCACGCAATTTTCTTGACGTCATGGCAAGCAGTTCGGCGATTTTTTTCACCCGCCGCTACCGTTCCTGGCCACTTGTACGGACGGCGATCATGCGCCAGCTTACCGCCCGTCTGTCCGCAAAAAGGGATACAGACGATCTCCTCCGGCTGATCGACATCTTTCTCGAAGAAGACATTGACCGGCTCTTCTTGATAGCCAGCAGTGCACTTGTCGGGGTCGAATTTGCCGAACGGATCTTTGCCGTCTTTGCCACCCGAGAGGAGATCGAACCGTTTATCCGGGCCCTGTCAGTCATGGTGCACCGCTTTGGCAAGACGCCGGAACATGCGCTTGAACGCATAAACGGGATATGGTCGCACCTGGTCGATATGTCGCCCGATGGTCTTGCTCCGTTTGGCAAATTCGTCGCGCTCTATTCAAGCAAGCGCAAAGAGCTGGAATTCCTGATCTGGAGCAGTGCCTTCGCACTGCCGCCTGTGAAAGCCAGACGCGCCATCGAACTCTTTGTCTCCGACGGATTTTCTGAAATGGCTGCACGCACCAGTAATATGGGTGTGCTCGGGCTCTTCGTCCGCACGATCATCCTCCTCATCGATGAGACGCCATTCCGCAGCATCGATGCCGGCATGCACGGGATCGTCCTGCGGCTGATGCTCGAGCGGAGCATCGACCTCAATTTCCTGCGCCGCCGTGGTGCCTTCTTCAAGTGGGCGTCAGCACGCAATTCGTCGCGTTGCTACGAACTCGAATTGATCCGCATCCTGCTTTTCGAATACCTGTTTATGGCCAGCGGCGCCGTACCGATCAGTATGCCGCAGAAAATGACGAAGTACTGTGATGAGGTACACAAGCAATATGTGATGGTTATAGACGGTGTTCTCGGCAAGTGCAATCAGGGCACGACTAATACCAGTGAACTTGCCTGGTATTTTCATCTTGATCTCCTGTTCAAGGCACGCATCTGGGCACCGGTTGCACCAAAATTTACAAAATGGGAAAAAGATTTTCTCACGCTCACATCACTCGCCGAGGACCAGGGGATTGTCGATCTTGTCATGCTCGCATTAATGGAGCTTCCAGCAGAGGAATTTCCGGACTACCATGCGGTCGTGATGGACATTTTCCGTAACCAGCCGGAGCGGCTCACCGAGGCGGTCACTCCAGATTTTTGGTATCGTGTCTCCTTCCACCAGGCTGCTGGTTATGTCAGCGAGGTTGTCATTCCCCTCGTTGGCATGGTACCGGTCGTCAAGTCCGTGGATACAGCCGCGACTGACGGTTCACGAATCATCCTGCCCGGCCATGTCTCGTACTTCCACGACAAGCGCGATCCGCTTGAAGATAATCGCAATCTGGCGGCCTATGTCGCACTCGGTCTACATGAGGCCGGACACATCCTGGCTGGATCGTTTTCGATTGATTACCGTGATATCATCGCACGGGTCGAATATCCTGAACTGCTGCATCTGCTGTACAATGTCGTTGAGGACAGCCGCATCGAACGGGTTGTCATCCAACTGGACAGCCATCCGCAGGCAGCCAATCTCTTTGCTGCGCTCAACTCGTTCCTGCTGCTGCGGAATATCGGGAGCGCGGGCAGCCCGGCGATCCAGCTTATCTGGCTGCTCATGGCCAGTGTAAATGGATATGACCTTCCGTTTCGGACGAAGGGCTGGTATCTTGAGGCATGGAACACACAATATGCACTTGCCTTCGACTGCGGGCGGTTCCGCAACATGAAAGCTCTCTGCGAGTACTTCATCCAACGGATCGGGAATATGGATATCTGCAATCCGCTCGCATCGATGGTCATTGCCCGTGAAATTTATGATATCATCGCCCAATGGCCGGACGAGCTTTTACGGTCCATGCGTGAAAACAAGGAAGTACAGAAAGCCGCCAGACAGTTGGCTGGAGCTTTGGTGGGTATGGGTGCCGGAAGTAGCGATGCCGGCATTGCGCCGAAGACGAAAAATGAGCTTGAGGATTTATATCGCGAATGCAACGAGCATCCCGAGCGGTTTTTGACCGAAAAGCTGCACAACCAGGTGCTGGCGCGACTTGCCAAACAGCGAAAGTCCAGAGACAGAAGCAGCGATCCAAAACAGCCGACAACCGGGGCGGGTCGGATTGGGTCCCGGTCTGATGGTGGCAAAGCGCTTTCGGAGGATGATGCAGGCCGGGGCGAGGGCGTGGCTGGGGGTGCTGATCAGGAAGCCCAAGATGATGTAACCAATGCCAGCGGGCATGGTACAATCCTCGGACAATTGGCAGGCGAGCGGATGCTTGATTTGATTGACCAAAATAATAATATTTTCGATTATTCGCAGGACGGTACCATCGCTGATGGCGTGCGGACAAGAGTCGACAATCTCGCTGGCGAGGCGCAGCGATTGGGTATGGACAAGCCGGTCATGGATGACCGGATGACCCGGTTGCAACGCCTGGACCGGAAGAAAGCTGTGAAGAAGGTCTATTCGGTCGATGCCCGGACAAAATCGCGGACAAAACTTTCGGCTATACAGGTTTTCGATGTCTCAAACATCGACAGTGGTTTCATGAGTCTGGTGCATCGCTGGGATGCCCTGGCGCTACGGGTTTATGAACAATTCGCCCGGTTGTTGAGTGATTTGTTTGACTCTGTTGCATTAAACACGGTAGACGGCGATCTCTGTATTGAGGAACTGATCGGGGTTTTGGCCTCAGGCCAGACGGTGGGTGTGCGTGAGTATCTTGAGGTTGAGTCGGAGCAGCGGCTGGATATTGAAGTTGTGATTGGGCTTGATATATCTGGTTCGACAAATTCCAGAATTGGTGGCGTGTCGGTGCTTGATATCGAGAAGGCGTTTGCGCTCATTTTTGGCCGGGCCATGCAAATGCTGACGAAGAACGTGAACTGCTACGCATTCAATTCGATGACAAGTACCAATGTCTATCGGATGAAAACAATCGAGGCCGTATCCAGCCTGACCAGTGATCAGGCGAATCGTGATGGAGATTTTATCCGCTATATGACCGGTCTTCTGGCCGAGGCGTCAGCGGCGAAAAAGTATTTCATCATGATCAGTGATGGCCGGCCATGTGCTCCTACGTACGACGGCCGCGAAGCTCTCGAGGATACGCTGATCGCGATGCGCGAGTGCCGCGAAGCGGGGGTTAAGCTGATCTATTGCAATATTGACAGATTCCCGCAGGATTATTTTCACTTGATGGCCAAAGAAGCGTCCTGGGCCGCCAGCTTTTCGCATCCCGAGGAGATACTCTCCGAGATCGCCAATCTTGCCGCAACGATCACCAGGGGGTGTGCCTGAAGATGTGTACAGGCAGTCATGCTGGCCAGAACTTTTGCC
>JAKQKT010000063.1 GCA_029560515.1 Pseudomonadota bacterium | reverse complement strand
CGCGATCATGCGATCGAGAAAACTGTGGCCGGGATCGCTGGAAATTTTTATCAGGATTTCATCGGTCAAGACTTTCGTGCCGCCAATCACGCCGGAACGGTCAGTGCCGGCTTCGCGCAGTACCGGAGCGGATTCACCGGTCACGGCGGCTTCATTGATGCTGGCAATACCTTCGATGATTTCGCCGTCGGCCGGAATCAATTCGTTGGCGGCAACGCGAACCAGGTCGTCCTTGCGCAACAGACTGGCGGATATCTTTTCTTCACCGTGATCGACAACACGGCGCGCCACCAACTCGGCGCGTGCAGAACGCAGACTGGCGGCCTGACCGCGACCTCGAGCTTCGGCAATCGATTCAGCGAAATTGGCAAACAATACCGTCGCCAACAAAATGACGGCCACCGCAAACGTGAAATAAAACTGCGGATGCGATGCGCCCATCGCAAACAACTGCCAGACACTGATGACGGTGCCCAGCAACACGACAAACATGACCGGGCTGCGGGATGCAACGACTGGATTGAGCTTCAGTAGCGCCGCCTTGCAGGCCTGAATGATTTGCGCCGAATCGACCGATACCGGATGCGCTTTGATTCCATGAGCAGATTGGGTTTTCATAATGTTCTCGTTGGTCCTTAAATGGCTGCAGTCAAGGACAAGGCTTCACCGATGGGTCCCAGGACCAATACCGGCAGGAAGCAAAGCAAGGTCAGCAACACGATCACGGCAATCAGCGTGATCGCAAACGTTGGCGTTTCAATATTGAGCGTGCCGCTTGTTACCGGCGCCACCCGCTTCATCGCGAGACGACCGACCACGGCAAGGGGAATGATGAAACAGGCATAACGGCCCAACAACAGTACGACCGAGCAACTCAGGTTCCACCATTTCGTCGCATCGCCCAACCCTTCAAAGCCGGAACCGTTGTTGGCGAAAGACGAGGAAAATTCGTAGAACACTTGCGATACGCCATGGAAACCCGGATTGGAATTTCCGGTGATGGACGGTATCGACAGGGTAAGGGCCGTTGCTGCCAGCAGGATCACCGGTTGCAGCAGAACCAGCACCGACAACAAACGCATCTCGCCGACTTCCAATTTGCGGCCGTAGATTTCCGGCGAACGACCGATCATCAAGCCGGACAAGAATACCGTCACCAGCAGATAGACGAGAAAGTTCACCAGTCCGCATCCGATCCCGCCCCAGATACCGTTGATCAGCATGCCGCTGATCGCCACCAAACCGGCGACAGGGTTCAATGAGTCGTGCATGGCATTGACCGAGCCATTCGATGTTTGCGTCGTCAGCGTAGACCAGAGCGCGGAGGAAGCCGGTCCGAATCGTTGTTCCTTTCCTTCCATATTCGGTTGCGATGTCGCCAAGCCTTCAACGGCGACATTTGGTTGCAATTCCGACCACTGTGCCGAAGCGATAAATGCGAGCGAGAAGAATGCCATTACGCCAAATGTCAGCAGCGCCAGTTTGGGGCGACGGGTAAAGCGCCCCATCATGAATACGATCGCCATTGGGATCAAAACGATTGAAACGAGTTGAAACAAATTGCTCAGCGGTGTGGGATTTTCCAGCGGCACCGCACTATTCGGTCCATACCAGCCACCGCCATTGGTGCCAAGTTGTTTGATGGCGACCATCGGTGCAACCGGGCCGACCGGAATGATTTGTTCTTTCACTTCGGCGGCCGCATCAACCGGCGTAATTTGTTTTGCGCCGTCGAACGTCGAAGGCACGCCTTGCCAGGTTAACAACAGCGACAGGAGCAATATCAAAGGTAGCAACACGCGACCGGTGACACGCACAGTATCGGCATAGAAATTACCCAGATCACGGACCTGGCCTTCTTTTGCGGCGGCCGAATTACGGCCACCAAACAGGCCGCGCAAAACGGCCAGCGCAATCGCCAGGCCCATGGCCGGCGTAATCACCTGAAGAGTGACGACGCCCGCCAGTTGCGAGAAATAACTCAACTGCGCCTGACCGGAATAATGCTGCTGGTTGGTATTGGTCAGGAACGAGATCATCGTATGCAAGGCCAGATCCCAGGACATGCCGGGAATATGATCGGGATTCAGCGGCAGCCAATGCTGGAACATGAAAATGGCTTGCACGATGACGGCGAGCACCAGATTACTGACCAGAAATGCTTTCGCGATTCCCTGCCAGCTCATGCCTTTATTTGCGTCGATTCCGCTTAGGCGATAGAGAACTTTCTCTATCGGCGCGAATACGCGATCAATGCGCGTCGGTGCGTCGCCCAATGCGGCCGACATATAGCGGCCAAGTGCCCAGGCAGCGGCAACGATGATGGCCAGTGTTACGAATACTTCCCACATACGCACCTCAGAATTTGTCGGGATACAACATGGCAACGATCAAATACGCTGCGACAAGAATGATTAATAACCAGAACAGGAATACGCTCATGGCGAATCTCCGATGGCAAAACTTTCAAAGATAGTGGGCATAGTTATCACTCGGCTTGCTTGAAGGTGGTCAGTGTGCGCGCCGGGCCCGTAAATTGACCATGCGAACCGCGGTTGTCGGCGTAAATTTTGCGTAAATTTTTTTCTGGCGTATTACGTTGCGATGTCTCGATGACCTGAACCGGAGCGGTAACGGAGGCGTGACGTTCGCGATGGCGAACCAATTGTCATTGGATTCACCATGCATGATCCCGGATAGGCCCGTTTTGATTAGGATCAAATACGGTGCGCGAAACACCGATGGACTATTTGTAGACCGTTCTCGGCCGATTCTTCGACGAATTTACAAAGCATTTATGCCTGCAGGCATATGTCGAATGGATTCTTTATGGAGCAGCGGAATAGAGTGAGAACTCCTTAATCACGCAAAGGTTTCAAAACAAAATGTCAATTGCCATTATTCGCGGCGCTGAAACAAGTCGTCTTACGGAAATTGGATCACATGAAATACCGAAAGAGGTTTTCTCCCTTTTAACGGGTCGTGCTTCAACTGCCGGGAAGCAAATCGAACTGCGCACTTTCAAATCGGAAGAAGATTTAATCGATTGCCTGCGTCGCGCGAACGAAGCTTGTTTTGAATTTGTGATGCTTGATCCCGGCACATGCGAATGCAGCAGCCAGCAGCTCCGCAACATCATGAATCGGCTGACGATGCCGTATATCGAAGTGCATGACGATCATTTCGGCGCGCTCGAACATACGTTGACGCCCGATTACGCGCCACGACTAACCATGGTGCAGGGTTATGGCCCGCAAAGTTATGTGCTTGCCCTTTCCATCGCACTGGAACACCTCGGTTGTGCTGAATGCGGCTATGAATTCCATGTAGGTACTTAATAGAAACAATTCTATGACCAAGTATTACTATTTTGCCGACTATGAAGTGTTGATGGGTGACAGGTACAGGATGGACGGTCAAACCACCCTGACCTATGCCGTCAACCAGCCAGAGGATTTTGATCCGCGTGTATTGCTTGCACGTATCCAGCAACAGGCGGCGGACGCCCATGGTGTGGCCAAATCCGAAGTAAGAATTCGCACATTGAATAGGCTTTGATCAGACCTATCGCGTCCGGAAGAGAAGCAAATTAAAGGGCAGCGCACGCTGCCCTTTTTAAAAGCCGCAAACATGACTCGACTATCGCCCGATTTGAACCTGCTGATCCGGCGTCGGCTTGACAGTGCGGAACCTCATGATAGCCATGACGCTCAATGAGAAAATCACGATGAGCAGCAATAATGACTTGGTCACGCCATCACTGGTGGCTGTCATGAATATCGGACCATCCATAATGGCCCACAGCATGACGGCACAGGTGAGCAGACTCGACGCGGTTTCAATTCGCCGCAACATTGGCGTGTGCCGACCTTTCACGAGCACCGCGATAAAAAACGGGATGTAAAGCAACATGAGTACGAACAAGATCGGCCCCTGCAACTGCAAAAAGCTGTCGGTGTAGGTAAGTGCCTGATACGCCACGGGTGCTGCGTGTCCGCCCCAAACAACATCCAGCACCCAAGTCGGCTTGGCCAAAATATACAAACCGAACATCACACCGATAAGCCCCATCACGATACCCAGGCGACCACCGCGAATGCGATCATTCGCTTTCGGTTTCCACTCCGTTTTTTGCGGCCAGCGACGACCCGCCCAGGCACTGATACCGAAGCCTGCCACCAGTACACCGGGCCACCATAGCGAACCGATCACCGTGCCCATCCACCATTTGGCGAGCGCATTGAGAAAGCCCACCTCCGGTGCGGTTTGGAATAATTCCAACAAACCCAAGCCCCAGATAATCGCAAGCCCGGTGGAAGTGGCGCGCCAGAATTTTTGTCCATCGGCAGGATCGACAATGTTCAAGGCGGGACGATAGCGAGCCGCGACCGTTTCCGGATGCCCAAAGGCATTCAGGAATTCCGTTGCCATCGCGGCATCAATGGCGCGACCGGTTTCGTCGGATTTGTCCTGCAGGCCTTCGTTGATGAGCGCACGCAATTCAAACGCGACGTCATTGCGTTGTTTACGCGGTAGCCGCAAGGCGACATCGGTAACGTAGGATTCGACAACCTCATTCGCATTCATTTTCATGTTTTGTCCTCTTTCAATAACGCGTTCATCGCGGCGTTCATGCCTTGCCAGGAGTCGGTGAGTTTTTCGAGCAATGCCCGGCCGTCGGCATTCAACGAGTAATAGCGTCGTTGCGATCCGGCTTCGAGCTTCCACTCGCTCTGCAACAAGCCTTGGGTTTCCAGCCGGCGCAGCAAGGGATACAAGGTGCCTTCTTCGATCGGCATTCCCTTTTCCGCCAGCGCCTGCCGCAACTCGTAGCCATAACGCGGCGCCCGCAATTGCGAGAGCGTGGCCAGAACGACCACGCCACGCCGCAGCTCGAGTTCCAGTTTTCCGAAAGTGTCTGTATTAACCATGTTGCGCACAGTACTGTGTGTTGCACAGTATGTCAAGCGTGATTTTGCGGGCCGGTATATTACGTTTCACGAGTGCCCGCTTAATCAGCTTTTTCATCAGATCAATAGCTTGGAATCAGCCTACAAGTTAGCTATGTACACGAATCTAGACTGGTAAATGCGTCGATCCGCTGATGTTGCAGTACGCTAGCTGCCTGCACCCCAACCATGAATGATGAAAACCTATGTTTCGTGCTGTTCGGAGAATCAATGCTAAATACAGATAAGCCCATTGATAAAAATGCACAAGATGTTTTGCGATTTGATGTTTTTGCACACGCATTGGCAAAAGCGATTGCCCACCAACCTAACGGACATGGGCTAGTTATCGCCATTAATGGTGTTTGGGGAAGCGGCAAGACAAGCGCCATTAATTTGGCTTTACAGCAACTTGAAATTATAGAAAAAGACCTTAGGCCGAAAAGAAAGTCCAGTGTTGTGGTTCATTTTTCCCCTTGGTTATTCACTGGCCAACATAACCTCGCATCTCAGTTTTTTTCGGCATTGGCTCCAGCACTTGAAAAAACATTTGGGCAAAAAGCAGCCGATGCAGCTATAGCAATGAAAGACGTCATGGTTGAGAGCGCCGCAGGTATCTTTGATACCGCAGCGTTAGTTGCTACCGCCACCGGACAAGCAGGAGCAGCGACCGCAGCGAAAGGCCTTGGCAAATTAGCGAAGGGAGTTAAGAAGGATGAAACTACTGGACTGGTACGCCGAAGAGAAAAACTACAAAAAATCCTGCAAGATCAGACGCGTAAAATAGTTGTTGTAATTGACGATATTGACAGACTACAACCAGACGAAATACGGCTGGTGCTCAGCATGTTGAAATCTGTCGCTGATCTCCCGAATGTTGTTTATCTTTTGCCGGTAGATCTTGCAGTTATCAAAGAGGCTACCAACATAAAGATAACTAGCCGTGGGGCATCGTTTCTGGAAAAGATTGTTCAAGTCAATCTTGACCTCCCAAACCCTAGCCGCCACGGGCTTGCTCAATTGTTCAACAATGCTCTGCACGAATTGGTTGGTCACGAAGTAACTTATGAGATTGAGGATATGGAATTGATTAGACATTACGTCTTCAATGCATATATTAAAACGCCCAGAAGCGTAAATCTTCTGGCCAATGCATTGCGCGTTTCCTGGCCCGCGATGAAAGAGGATGCCTATTTTCCGGATGTTGTCGGTATAGAAGCTATTCGTTTATTTGAACCAGGTATTTACGAATATATCCGTAATGCGAAATCACACATGTTGCGTGGCCAAGGTAGCGAAAAAGGCAAAAAAGATAAAATATTTGAAGGGATAAAGAATCTTGCCAAGCCGGAACAAGCTGAAGAAACAATGTCATTGATGTCGTCTCTATTCACAGTTTTCGGATTTTCATCACGACGTTTTCCAAAAAGCACTGACAGTCTCTTCGGAAGGCGTATTTGCGATGAAGAAGGATTCGATCTTTATTTTCGTTGGGATTCAGACGGCAATGTAGTCCGCATAAACGAAATGCGGGATTTTCAGCGGCTTATTACTGCCGGGAAAGACGCCTCTGTACTAGTTGAAAAATTAGCACACCGCCAAGCACAAGGTGACACTGGAGTGAGTGCAGTTGTATCTTTGCTTGAGGCGATTAATACACAGAAGATAAAACCACCTCCAGACAATATTTCCGCCGTGATGGCTTTGTTACTAAACCATGACGAAATTATAAAATCGAAGAATGATTCAGACTTTCTACTGCCTGCACGGCGCCAATTACAACAGGCACTGGGTATATTGTTTGACGGACTGAGCCCTACTCTACGCGCAAATGAATGTCAGAGCATTTTGGAAAACAATAAAGTTTCCGTTGATGCATGCACACTTTTCCTAGGTTCATTTATTTACGGAAAAGACAATGACCAAGGGAAAGCCATCAATAAAGATAAGCTCAAAGAACTCTTGGATAACTGGTTAGTTCGCCGTGTAAAGACCAATAAAGGTCTCGGCAATTGTGACCGACCTGACCAGGTTCTTTACCTGGTTGCTCAGACGCTTGGTAAAAACGTAGCGCGTGACTTGGTGACGCCCTTTTTGACCGACAAGCCATTCGCGATAAAACTTGCACTTGATTTGATGAATAGAATTCATTCTTCTGACCGGCCTCAACCATATCGAGAGTTGACCGAAATGCCAGACCCCTCTATTTATAATTTAAAAACACTTATGAAAATGCTTTCTGAAATAGACAACATCCCGTTACGCGTGACTGACAAAAAAGAAGTTGAAGAATTTCAGCGAGATTTACGAATCTTTATGTCTAACGGCGGAAAATCAAAACGAGACATGGCAGCACAGGCAGCAAGCTTCTAATATAAGTAAATATTTCAAATTTCTCCAAGCCTATTCTAATTTGTCGCTTACTAGAGAATTCTTTCCCGTGAGTCTGTCACTACTTCAGGGGAGCCCTTCTGGCCAAAGGTTTGAGCGGTTCCATGGTATCGAGGTTCCAGTCGGCAGGTACGAACGCCTGCCGTGTTTCCGCTTGTAAGGGGTAGCCACCGACTTCGTTTTCGCTGTCGATGATTTTTCCGCGGCCCTCGATCACGTCGGCAAGAATGCGGCGATCAATATCGTCGCGATCCCAGGGGCGGGCGCCAGCTTCGGCAATGACAGCGTCTTGCACTTTGCTTGCTGGCAATATGTTTACGCCGAACGGTAGTGCCGGCGCATTTTTCAAATCATTTACAACAACGGGCGTGGTCGTGTAGCTGCCATTGGCCGGCAATTTGTTTCCGATGCGATCAACCACAAGATTGTCTTCGGAAAAAACATCCACATTGCCCGAACCGCCGACCATGAAAAAAGCGAGTTGCTCGGTCGAGGGCCCGGCACGCATCACGTTGCCACGCATCACCATTTGTCCGGTTGAGTATTTGTGGCCCAACCATTCTTCGGCGATCAGGTTGTAATGCATCGCGCGTTGGCCGGGATCGTAAATCAGGTTGTTGATCACTTGTCCGCGTGCGCCGCCCTTGAACAGCGGATTGCGTTCGTAGTTGTGGGCGTACAAATTTCCGACGATCAAAATGTCGTTGACATGATCGTGGATCAGCGAGCCTTTCGAATGTTCGCCCTTGATGTGGTTGGCATGCGCAAGACCTTCGGCTATCAGGTTATTGCTGAAGGTGATGCTGTGCGATGCCGCTTTTTGCCAGGCCGCCTCGTCTTCGCCAAAAAAACGCGTGCTAGACGCGGAAAGATTTTCATCAGTGGCCCAGGTCAGCGAACAATGATCGATGATCACGTCGTAGGCGCCACGCACCGTACTGATCGCATCGAAATCATTGCCACTGCGTTTGGGACTGCCCGCTTCGCCCGGACGAATGCGAATATGCCGGATCACCACATCGTGCGTGGCGATGTCGATGCCGCCGCGAATCAATGTGATGCCAGGCATCGGCGCGGTTTGTCCGGCAATGGTTAGATACGGTTCGGTGATGCGGACGGTTTCTTTCCCAAGATCTATTACGCCACCGACTTCAAAGACCACGGTACGGGGACCTTTGGTTTCGAGAGCCTCCAACAGGGAGCCTGGACCGGTCGGCGACAGACTTGTCACGCGAATCAATTTGCCGCCGCGTCCGCCAGGTGTATGCGCCGCCCATCCTTGAGCGCCTGGAAAGGCCAGAAGCTTTTGGCTATCGGCTGCCGGGCTGGCTGTCGATGCAATGCAAAGGGATATCAGGAGAAGGATGGTCCCCGTCAGTTTCGGCATCGGTCGCTTGAACATGGTGGCTCCAAAAAGGCGGGTAGGACGCCAAGCAGAAGCATGGCTTTGTCGGCTGATATTGTAAATGACACCGGTTTCCTTTATAAAGCTTTAGACCCGAAAACGCCATTCCGGCATCGGGCCAAGGCATCAAGATCGCTTTGAATCAGGGAAATCGCATTGACGACCGTCGGCCATCTTCACGAAATTCCGCTTGAAACCAAGACAAGTGCTCTCAGCCTGGTCGCCGCCCGATTGGCGGGCCGCAGTCTGGCTGCATTTCCAGGCACCGTGCCAACTTCCCTGGCAGCGGGTTATGCCTGTCAGGATATTGCGATCTCGCTCTGGCCAGACGAAGTCGTCGGCTGGAAAGTGGGCTATATCGCGCCTGATCGCCGAGATGACTCCGGCGAAGACCGCGTGACCGGCCCGGTATTTTCGCGTTCCGTCTGGCCTGCCCTGAAAGATGACTCGGTGCCTTTTCCAGCCTTCGTTGGCGGTTTTGCCGCCGTCGAGGCCGAATACGTTTTTATCCTTGGCAAAGATGCCGATCCGGGAAAAACCGACTGGACTGCCGAAGATGCAGCCACACTGATATTCGCTTTGCACATCGGTATCGAAACCGCCGGTAGTCCACTGGCGATGATCAACAAACTCGGCCCGGCAGTTGTCGCTTCTGATTTCGGTAACAATGCCGGTCTGATCCTCGGTCCGGAAATAAAGAACTGGCGACAATATGCGGAAACCGATTTCGTCTGCGAAACCTTTATCGAAAACGTCTCCGTTGGAACAGGCGGCGCTGCTTCGATACCGGGCGGCTTGCTCGGCGCGTTGGCCTTTGCCTTGAATCGCTGTGCGCGACGAGGTTTTGCATTGAAGCAGGGGTGTTTTGTTACCACCGGTGCCGCGACGGGTATTCACGACATCAAGGTTGGACAAAAATCGCGGATCGAATTTGGCGCTTTCGGTGCGATTGATTGCCACGCGGTTGCCGCCGTTCCGTTCGAGCCAAAAGAATGAATACGCGTCGCCGTTTCCTGGGTGGCCTTGGTGCCGCTGCGGCAATGTCTTTTGTTCCTGCGACATTCGCCAGTGGCAACAGCAGCGTACTAACCGCAAGCGACGTGCATGTCAAAGATTATCCGACCGTCAAGGCCGTTGAATGGCTCGGACAGGAATTATCAAAAGAAACCGGCGGCCGGTTTTCGATCCGCCAATATCCCGCCGGCCAGCTCGGTCGTGAATCCGAAGCAATCGATATGGCGCGCTTCGGTGCGATCGACATAACCCGTGTTTATGCCGGTGGCCTGAACAATGCGTTTCCACTGACGCGCGCTTTATGCCTGCCCTATGTATTCGATTCGACTGCGCACTTACGACGCGCAATAGACGGCGATATCGGTGCAGAAGTCTTGCGAGGTTTCGAACGGCGTGGATTGGTCGGGCTTGCGATTTACGATAGCGGTGCGCGCTGTTTCTACAACACCCGGCGCGCGATCCACGAACCGAAAGACATGGCGGGCCTGAAGTTGCGGGTGCCGCCTTCGGATATTTTCATGGATTTGATCCGTGATCTCGGCGCGAATCCGACGCCACTTTCGTACGGCGAAGTTTTTTCCGCGCTGCAAACGCATTTGATCGATGGCGCCGAAAATAATATCAAGAGTTTCCATTCCAGCCGCCAATTCGAAGCGGCACGCTATTGGTCGCAAACCGAACACTCGTATGCGCCGGATGTGCTTGTGATTTCGAAAGTCCGTTTTGACGCGATGCCATCGGCCGACCAGGAACGGTTGCGCCGGCTTGCAACTGCATCCGTAAACGTGATGCGTACGCTCTGGGATAAAACGGCGGATGAATCGCGCAAGACTTTGCAGGAACAAGGCGTACTGATGAATGCCGTCGATGTCGCTGTATTTCGAAAAGCCGCGGAGCCATTGCTGCGCGATTACCGGCAAGACGCCGCGATCGAAAAGCTGTATCGCAATATTCGTGCACTGGCTTGAAGAAAGGAAAACCATGAGCGAACCCGCGATCACGAAAAGGCAAGCACTCGACAATTTGGCGCAGCTCGCCATTTTGATTGCCGCTGCAGCCTTGATTGGCGTGGTATTCGTCCAAGGGTGGCAAGTGATTGCTCGCTACGTGCTGAATGATTCGCCCGGGTGGACCGAGCCGGTCGCCTTGCTGCTGCTGAATATTGCAATGAGTTTCGGTGCCGCCGCCGGTGTGCACCGAAATAGCCATTTCGGTTTTCCTTTATTGCTCGATGCGATGCCACCCATCTTGCATCGTCTCTGCGTGGCATTACGCTGCCTGCTAATCGCGTGTATCGGCGCGGCACTCGCGTTCTGGGGCATGCAGCTGTTTCTCGATGGCCTGGATATTCATATGGCCGGAACGCCGTTGCCGCAAAGCGCCGTCTATCTGCCGCTGGCCATCGGTGGTGTGCTGATGGCGATGTTCGCACTCGCGCAGTTATCGGCTCCGGCACCGCTTGCTGCCGACAACGGAGCGCAATAAAAATGGCCGTCGCAATTTTATTTTTCAGCTTTGCCCTGCTGCTCGCGATTGGAGTTCCGGTCGCGTATTCGCTGACGGCCTCGGCCTTGGCAACATTAATTTATTTGGGATTGCCGCCGATTGTTGTAGTTCAACAAATTGCAGCAGGCGCAGGCTCTTCATCATTATTGGCGATTCCGCTGTTTATTTTTGCCGGCGAGATCATGTTGCGCGGTGGAATTTCCGAACGGCTGATTGCATTGGCATCCGCCTTGGTAGGACATTTGCGCGGCGGCCTCGGACAGGTCAGCGTGGTGTCCTCACTTTTTTTCGGCGGCGTTTCCGGTTCGGCCATCGCCGATGTATCCGCGATTGGTGGTGCGATGATTCCGCAAATGGTGCAACGCGGTTTTGATCGCGATTTCGCGGTGAACGTCAGTATCACGGCGGCACTGGTCGCCCTGCTGGTGCCGCCTTCGCACAACCTGATCCTGTATTCGGCAGCGGCGGGCGGCGGTTTGTCGATTGCCGATTTATTTGCCGCCGGCATGCTACCCGCCTTGCTGATGACGGCGGTATTGATGTTCACCGGTTGGATGATTGCACGCCGCAGAAATTATGCGGTGGAAGCCTTCCCGGGTTTCTCTGCGGTATTCACGCGACTGGTCTCAGCGTTGCCGGGATTGCTGCTAGTCGCATTGATTTTTATCGGCATTCGCGCCGGCGTGTTTACCGCAGTGGAAAGTGCGGCGATTGCCGTGGTGTATGCCTTGCTGGTGACAACACTGATCTATCGCAAATTGAAGTTCGCCGATTTTGTCGAAGCCTGCACCGGTGCCGCCCGTACCACCGGCGTGATCGTGTTCGTGATTGCCGCTTCGGCCGTGTTCGGCTGGTTGCTGGCCTATCTGCAAGTGCCTGCCGCTGCCGTTGACGCTCTGCGTTCGGTCGCCGAAAACAAATTTGCGGTGCTGGGCTTGATCGTGGCGATCTTGCTGGTACTCGGCACGTTCATGGATCTGGCCCCGATGATCCTGATCTGCACGCCGATATTCCTGCCGGTGGCGAAGGCTTACGGTATTGATCCGATCCATTTCGGCGTGGTGCTGATCTTGACCGGCGGTGTCGGTCTCATAACTCCGCCGGTAGGTTCGGTGTTATTCGTGGGCACGGCAATCGGAAAAATCAGCGTGGCACAAACATTGAAAACCATCTGGCCGTTTTACCTGGCTGCATTGGCCGTGGTGATTCTGGTGAGCTTTGTTCCCGCCATCTCGCTCTGGCTGCCGGCCGCATTGAAATAATGGTCGCTGACAGTGGCATTAGCATAGAATCATCCGTATAAAATCATCCACCGCCTTTTCTCGAAACCCTTCATGCCTGCCAGCCGCACCAAAAAAGTGACCCCGAAACCCATCGTTACCGAAGCTGCTGCTCCGGGCTCGTCGGGCAAGCAAGTCACCAAAACAACAATCAATGAAATTGCGCGATTGGCCGGCGTTTCCAAGAAGACCGTTTCGCGCGTGATCAATCGCTCGCCTCTTGTGCGCGAAGATACTCGCCTGAAAGTCGAAACCCTGATGCGCGATGTCGGTTACGTGCCGGACCCGATGGCACGTGCACTGGCCTTCCGGCGTTCTTTCCTGATCGGCATGGTGTACGACAACCCGAACGCCGAATACATCGTCAATATGCAAAACGGTGCACTCGATAGTTTGCGAGGCACTGGTTACGAACTCGTGGTGCATCCCTGCGACAGTAAAAACGCGGATTACATCGAAGGCGTGCGCCGTTTCATCCTGCAACACAAGTTGTACGGCGTGTTTCTGGTGCCGCGGGTCTCCGAAGATCAGGAGCTGGTTGATATGTTGGTCGAACACGATTGCCGTTATGCGCGCATCGCTGCGATCAGCCTGGACGCAGATAGCAAGATGATCACGACCAACGACCGCAAGGGCGCAGTTGAAGTCGCGAAATATCTGGAATCGCTCGGCCACAAACATATCGCGATGATTACCGGTCCGCATCGCTATCTGTCTACCCGCGAACGCGGTGGCGGGTTTCTCGAAACCCTCGCAAACCGGGGCATGAAAGTGCCCGCCGAATACATACTCGAAGGTGGTTATACGTTCGAGTCCGGTGTTGCCTGCGCGGAAAAGCTGCTGGCATTGAATCCACGCCCCACGGCTATTTTCACGCTCAATGACGAAATGGCGGCCGGCGTTTACAAGGCCGCGCATAAACTCGGGCTGTCGGTGCCGGAAGATGTGTCGGTGGTCGGCTTCGACGATAGCCCGATAGCATCGAGGCTGTGGCCATCACTGAGCACCGTACGTTTGCCGATTCGCGATATGGGCCTGCACGCCGCCGCCATGTTGCTGGCCGATGTCGCCAAGCCGGGTTCGGCTCCGGTTATCACGCCGCATCTGGTCGTTCGGGAATCCTGCCAACCCCCTCGCTGATTCGTTTTGCCACTTAATTTTTTCCAGTCCAAATGACACCGGTTACCAATCAGCTTTGAGCTGGTTATACTGGCCACCACAAGCACCGCGGAGTTCCCATGTACGCCAAGACCTATCACGCCACCCACCCCGACATGATGGTCGGCGCCAGCAACGACCAATTACGCGACCGCTATCTGTTTCGCGGCCTGTTTGCCAATGACCAGGTCGTGCTGAATTACACGCATTACGAACGCATCGTCGTGGGCGGCGTTGCTCCGGTGGGCAAGACAGTCGAATTGCCCGCACAAACCGAACCCGCATCGGCGGCTGGAAAGGCATTTCTGGAACGTCGCGAATTAGGCGTAGTGAATGTAGGCCAAGGTGCCGGTCGCGTCACCGTCGATGATGTTGCCTTCACTTTGCAGGCGCGCGATGGTTTGTATGTGCCAATGGGTAGCGAGAAAGTGGTGTTCGAATCGCTTGATGCGAATCAGCCTGCAAAATTTTATCTGGTTTCCACGCCCGCACACGCGCGCTATGAAACCGTGCATATCTCGATTGATAAAGCTGTACCCTTGCAACGCGGCGCACTCGAAACCTCGAACGAGCGCGTGATCTATCAATACATTGTGCCAGCCACCTGCAAATCCTGTCAGCTATTGCTCGGCATGACTTTGCTCAGCGAAGGCAGTGTCTGGAATACCATGCCACCGCATTTGCATGATCGTCGTTCCGAAGTGTATTTCTACTTCGGTCTGGCGGAAGGTCAACGCGTGATGCATTTCATGGGCGAACCGGAAGACACGCGTCATCTGGTTGTCTCGGATAGCGAAGCGGTGATCTCGCCGCCGTGGTCGATCCATATGGGCTCGGGTACGCAAAATTATGGTTTCATCTGGGCCATGGGCGGTGAAAATCTGGATTACACCGACATGAAACAACTCGATATCTGCCAGCTCAAATAGGATCCGCACCATGTTCAGTCTGGAAGGCAGAGTCGCTCTCATTACCGGCGCCAATACCGGGCTTGGTCAAGCCATTGCCATCGCACTTGCCAGTGCAGGTGCGGATATTGCCTGTGCCGGCACCTCGGCACCGGATGAAACCGCAGAAAAAGTCAAAGCCCTCGGCCGCCGTTTTATCGCGATCAAGACAGATTTATCGAGTCTTGCGCCGGTGCAAAATCTGGTCGATCAAACGGTTTCCGAATTGGGCGCTCTCGATATTCTGGTGAACAATGCCGGTACGATTCGCCGCGCCGATGCGGTCGATTTCACCGAAGCCGATTGGGATGCGGTGATGGACGTGAATCTGAAGACGGCGTTCTTTTTATGTCAGGCCGCCGGTCGCCATATGATCGCGAAAGGTCAGGGAAAAATTATCAATATCGCTTCCATGTTGTCATTCCAGGGCGGCATTCGCGTGCCCTCGTACACCGCGAGCAAGCACGGCATTGCCGGCATTACCAAATTGCTGGCGAACGAATGGGCGAGCAAGGGCTTGAACGTCAACGCGATTGCACCCGGCTACATGGTGACCAATAACACCGCGGCATTGCGTGCCGATGAAAATCGTAATCGCGATATCCTCGCGCGCATTCCGGCCGGACGCTGGGGCGAACCTTCCGATATTGGCGGTGCGGCGATCTTTCTGGCATCGAAGGCATCCGATTACGTCAACGGCGTCGTACTTCCGGTCGATGGCGGCTGGCAGGCGCGCTGACAGTCCTTTCGCTTGTCTGCAGATATCGATAAAGAATATGCATCGATGCACGACGTACATTACGATACGCCATGACTACGACAATACCTCGCGTTGAAGACCCGCCACTACGATCGGTTGAATCGCCGGTCACCGATGTCTTGCTTCGCGATGACGTAAAGCAACTCGGCGCATTGGTTGGCGAAATTCTGGCCGAACAGCAAAGTGATGAATTCCTCTCGCAGGTCGAAGCCATTCGCGTTGCCGCCATTCAACGTCGTGAAAATCATCAGGCTATCGACACACTGGCCGACAATTTGTCAGGACTGGAATTGGAACAGGCCGAAGGCCTCGTGCGCGCTTTCGCGCTGTGGTTTCAGGCAGTAAATCTGGCTGAGCGTGTGCATCGCATTCGTCGTCGTCGCGACTATCAAAAAGCCGGTGCAAGCTCTCAGCCCGGAAGTCTGGCCGCGATCATCCGGCAATTGAAAAACGACGGCGTCTCGCTGGATGAGCTCGTTTCGGTAGTGCAGCGCCTGCATATTGAGCCGGTACTCACCGCGCATCCGACCGAAGCCATTCGTCGAGCCTTGCTGGACAAGGAACGCGATGTCGTTCGTCGTTTGATCGAAGACATTGATCGTGCACTGACACCGGACGAACGTAGAAAAGGTCGCGAGCGCATCCGCGTCTCGTTGACCTCGGCCTGGCAAACCAGCGAGATGCCGAACGAAAAGCCCAGCGTGCGCGATGAAATGGAACACGTGGGGTTTTATCTTTCCGAAGTGCTGTATCGGGTGTTGCCAACTTTCCAGGAAGCACTCGAAGAAGCCGTGGTCGGCGCCTATGGCGAATGTCCGCCATTACCCAATGTCTTGCGTTTCTCCACGTGGGTTGGTGGCGATATGGATGGCAACCCGAATGTCGGTGCCACGACAATTCTCGATACCTTGAATGCGCAGCGCGAAATGGTGTTGAATGCCTACCGTCGTGATGTCACCGGATTACGCACTGTGCTCACGCAGTCCACGGCCCGTATTGCCGTCGACGACGAAGTATTACAACGCATCGAGGAATATCGCGAACTTTTACCGCATATCGCTTCCGTCCAACCCGAACGCCGCGCCGATATGCCCTACGGCGAATTGCTGAATTTGATCGCCGCCCGTTTGGGTGAAACCGCAAGGAACGGCGACGCAGCCTATCAAAGTGTCGGAGATTTTTCCGCCGACCTGTTGTTGATTGATGCCAGTTTGAAAAAACATCGTGGCGAACATGCCGGACGTTTCGGTTTGAGTCGCATCCTGCGCCGCGCGGAATGTTTCGGTTTCCATTTGGCGGCACTGGATTTGCGCCAGGATTCGGCGATCCACGATGCTGCCTTGTCGGAGTTGTTGTCGCTGCAAGATTTTGCACAACAATCACCGCAAGAACGCGCCCCTGTTCTGCACGCCTTGATTCGCGGCAATACCGCAACAAAAGAATCCAGCATCGCAAAACCGGTATTGGATGTTTTCCGCGCACTGCGCGAAGGTCGCGAAAATTTCGGCGTACAGGCATTCGGACCGTATATCGTGAGCATGAGTCGCAGTGCCGCCGATGCATTGGCGGTGCTCGCTCTGGCGCGCGTGGCCGGTTTCCATGAAGACGATAATCACGTTGCTCTCGATGTCGCACCACTGTTTGAAACCGTCTCCGACCTGGAAGCGGCCGAAAGCAGTTTGCGTTCGCTCTTTGCCGACCCGGTCTATCGCGAACATTTACGGCAGCGCGGCCAAAAACAAATGGTAATGCTGGGCTATTCCGACAGCGCCAAAGACGGCGGCATTCTCGCTTCGCGCTGGGCCTTGCAACGCACGCAAGTCGCACTCACCGCGCTCGCACAGGAAAGCGGCATCCGGATTCTCTTCTTTCACGGCCGAGGTGGCTCGGCCAGCCGCGGTGGCGGAAAGACCGAACGTGCCGTGATGGCATCGCCACGTGGCTCGGTGGACGGTTATTTGCGTTTGACTGAGCAAGGCGAAGTCATCCATCGCAAATATGGCGTGCGCGCATTAGCCGAAAGAAATCTCGAGCAAATGGCCGGCGGCGTATTGCGTGCAACCTTGCGTCCGCGCGTGGTCGAGCCGCGCGAAGTTCAATGGCGTGAGCTCACGACGCAAATGGCGAACTATGCCCGCCAACATTACCGTGCGCTGGTGCATGAAGATCCGAATTTCGCCGCTTATTTTCGTGCGGCAACGCCCATCGACGTGATCGAGCGACTGCGCATCGGTTCGCGTCCATCGCGACGCGGCAACAAGGGCGGCGTAGAAAGTCTGCGTGCGATTCCCTGGGTGTTTTCCTGGAGCCAGAATCGCTCAGGTCTTACCGGCTGGTATGGCGTAGGCAGCGCGCTCACGGCCGCAATCGAACAACACGGGCATGCCGCAATTTCAGAGATGGCAAAAGATTGGCCATTCTTCGCCACGCTTCTTGACGACATTGAAATGGTGCTGGCGAAATCCGATATGGCGATCTTCGAACATTATTCTCTATTGGCCGACGATTTGCATTCGCATTACTACACAATAATTCATGACGAATTTCTGCGCTGCCAAAACGCGATTCTCTCGATCAAAAACCAGACCAGCCTTTTGCAAGGCGACCAGCGCCTCGCGCAGAGTATTCGTTTAAGAAATCCCTATGTCGATCCGATCAGCCTGTTGCAGGTTGATTTGCTTGCAAGATGGCGTGCCGCAGATCGCCCCGAAGATGCCTTGTTCCAGGCCTTGGTCGCCACGGTGAACGGCATTGCGGCCGGTGTGCAAAATACCGGCTAGTAGCCCGTGTCATGGCTACACATGACCCGGGAGACATTAAGAAATTAACGCGGTCTGACACGCGATCGCATTATCACCAACCCAGGTAAGAAGAGCGTTACCCGGGCTGCGGTTGCCGGTTAAAAGGTGTGACGTGCTTGGCGGAAATTCGTTCAGCTAGGCTATGATGCAACGGCGGCCTGAAAATCCGTTGCGCCGTATTCATTGCCGAGGGGAAGGCTGGATGAGGGAATCGCCATTTCGCGACAACGCACGTCCGGGCATCGGGACTTAGTGTCTTGGCCTTTCTAGCCGAACTCAAACGCCGCAACGTCATCCGCATGGCCGGGCTGTATCTGGTGGGTGCCTGGTTAGTCACGCAAGTCGCTGCGACTTTATTGCCGGTATTCGAAGCGCCTGTGTGGGTGATGAAAACAATCGTGGGAATTCTGGCGATTGGATTTATTCCCGCGATGGTATTTGCCTGGGTATTCGAACTCACGCCTGAAGGTTTGAAACGTGATGCCGAAGTAACACCGGAGCAATCCATCGCGCCGCAAACCGCTCGCAAGATGGAGCGCATGATTCTCGTGCTGTTCGCATTTGCCTTGGCATTTTTCGCATTCGACAAATTCATGCTGGCACCGAAGCGCGAAGCGGCGGCGGTTAGTGTCGCCAGTGAAAAAGTGAAAGCGCAAACGCTGGCGGAAATAAAAACCAGCGTGAGTGAAAAATCCATCGCCGTGCTGCCGTTCGTGAATATGTCGACCGATCCGGAGAACGAGTTTTTCTCCGACGGCCTGAGCGAGGAAATCCTCAATTCACTGGCGCGTATCGACGGCATGCAGGTAGTCGGGCGCACCTCCTCGTTCCAATTCAAGGGCAAGAACGAAGATCTACGCAGCATTGGCGAAAAACTCGGTGTCGCTACCATCCTCGAAGGCAGCGTGCGTCGCGAAGGCGACAAGGCGCGTATCACGGCCCAACTTATTCGCACCAAAGACGGCATACACCTATGGTCGGAAACCTATGACCGCACCTTGCAGGACACGTTAGCCGTGCAGCTGGATATCGCTGAGAACGTCGCCGGCGCACTGGACGTGCTCTTGGACGACAAGCAACGCGCAACAATGCGCAAGGCCGGTGTCGCCAATGTCGATGCGTTCATCGCCTATCAGAAAGGCCTCAAGCTCTACTTCGACGCGCATGGCAATCCTGCGATCGGCCTGCTCGACGGGCTGCGTTTGGCCAATGTCGAATTCGATCGGGCCACAACATTGGAACCGGATTTCTACGAGGCCCATTTCGCGAAGGCCGACCTCTACGAACATATGCTGCAGGATGACGATCTCGATCAAGCCGAACGGATTGCCGCACAACGCGCCGCGCTGCAGACATTGCAACGGGCGGCTGACAACAGCAAGGACGAGCAGCAGCGCCTGCTCACACTGGCCGAGCGACAAATGCTCAGCGACGACTGGCGCGGCTTGCCAGCATTGATTGATGCGGCATTTAAGGCGCCGGGCTGCAATAACTCAAACTGGATGCCGGTGTTCGCGAGCGCATTCGGCTACGGTGAAGAGATCGAGGATTTCAGCAAGCGCGCTATCACCTGCGATCCGCTCAACCAAATCAACTACACCACGCGCGCTACCGTCGCGTTGGCAAATGGGCAAGGGCAGCGTGCGCTCGACATCCGTACAAACCTGCCCACGTCGATCAACCCAAGCGGTTCCCTGTCTGGGGTGGGAGCTGCGCAGGCACTGATGCTGCTGGGTCGCTTCGACGAAGCCGGCAAGATGCTCGACGACGTAACGGTCGACGCGCGAGCCGAAAACTACTACATGACACGCGTGCTGCTCGGACGGGCGCGGGGCGAATCTCCTGCCGATATCCACGCGCAGCTGCAAAGCGTGGACCGCAAAAAATCGAAGTACAGCCAGTGGCTGCGAGCCGATGCGGTCGAGGCGGCACACGCTGGCAATCGCGCCGAGGCCAATCGCCTCGCCGCCGCAATGGATGCACGCCCGGCCGGGCCTTTTCTGTTGGCCGTGTACAGCCAAAGCTGCTTCTGCGGAGCGCCGTTTGACCTCGATGCCACACCGAACTTCAAGGCACGACTGGCGGAGTCCGGCTTTCGCTGGCCGCCGCCGGCGACCATCGCATTCCCGCCGCGCAATGAAGGTGCGAAGCCATGAATTTCATCAGCGAACTCAAACGCCGCAACGTGATTCGCATGGCCGGGTTGTATCTGGTCGGGGCGTGGTTGATCACGCAAGTGGCCGCGACGGTTTTGCCTTTGTTCGATTCGCCACCCTGGATCGCGCGCAGCATCGTCGTTTTATTGATGATCGGATTTATTCCGGCACTGATAGTTGCCTGGATATTCGAACTCACGCCGGAGGGTTTGAAGCGCGATTCGGAAATTCCGGAAGCGCAATCCATTGCACCGCAAACCGCTCGCAAGATGGAGCGCAGTATTCTGTTGTTGCTAGCGATTGCGTTGGCGTTTTTCGGTTTCGATAAATTTTATCTGGCGCCCAAGCGCGAAGCGAATCTGGTTTCCGTTGCTACGAAAGCCGCCACTGAAAAAGCTGCACGGCAAGAAAAATCGGAAAACGAAAAATCCATCGCGGTGCTGGCATTCGACAATATGAGTGCCGACAAGGACAACGAATATTTTTCCGATGGCGTTGCCGAAGAGATCCTGAATTCATTATCAAAAGTGAAAGACCTGCGAGTGGCAGGGCGGACATCGTCATTTTCGTTCAAAGGCAAAAACCAGGATTTGCGAGTCATCGGAAAAACCCTGGGGGTGGCGCATGTACTGGAAGGCTCCGTGCGCAAACAGGGCGACAAGTTGCGTATCACCGCGCAATTGATCCGTGTCAGCGATGGCTTCCATTTGTGGTCGGAGACTTTCGATGGCACCGATGCCGATATTTTTGCGCTGCAGGAAAAAATAGCGCGCCTGGTCACCAGTGAATTGAAAGTGGCGCTAAATGCCGGACAGCAAAACAGACTAATTGACACAGGCACCACACATCCGGAAGCTTATTCGCTGTACCTGCAAGCCACCTCAATCTTTGACAGGCGCGACACCCCTCACTTTCACGAGGCCGTGGCGGCGCTGCAAAAGGCGCTTGTGCTCGACCCGAAATATGCACGCGCGCATTCGCGACTGGCGACACTGTATGCAACGCTAGGTGCCTATATGGATATCGATTATGGGCTTACCAATGCTAAAGCAATTACGGAGGCCAATGCGGCACTTGCACTCGATCCAAGCCTGGCCGAGCCGCATGCGGTACTGGGCTTGACTTACGGTAAGCAGAGAAATGGCTATCTGCGCCAGCGCGAAGAATTCGAGCGTGCAATCGCACTCGATCCGAACGATGTCAACAGTAACTTCTGGTACGGCTTATCCTTGGTGATGACCGGATACCGCGAGGCCGGCATTGCACGCCTCGAGCATGCGTTGTCCATTGACCCGATGATGCCGAACATCGTGCGTTGGCGAGGCGTCATGTATTTCCTCGACGGTGATTTAAATAATGCCGAGCTATACCTTAACCGTGCCCGGTCGTCTGGTTTGTTGTTTGCTGAGCGTGAGCTGTCTTACATTGTTTTTCAGCGTGGTGATGGCGCAACTGCAATTCGCAAATGGACAGAGGGCACTCGTGGTTTGCAAAAAAACCTGCCGACCGGTAGTACTCAAATCATTGCCGATGGCATCTTCGGAGATGCGGCGGCGCATACACGTGCGCTGGCCTTGATCGATGATGTTCTCGCGCAACCACAGCTTCGCTCGTCCGGGATGATACCGCTGTCGCTGCTCCTGCTCGACAAGCCGGAGCGAGCGTTGGCACTGGTGTTGAAAACGCCGGAGATTGACAACAGCGATTTCTTTGCCCGTATGTGGAGCGCCAATGGAAAGCAGGCGCGTGCGTTGCCGGAGTTTGCGGCTTTCATGCGCCAGATGGGCCTTGTCGAATTGTGGGATACGTACGGGGCGCCAGACAATTGCCGGAAAAACAATAAAGGCGATTACGTTTGTGAGTAATTCAAACCTTGTTCTCACCGTTGCTTTTGTAGGAGGGCCTTCCAGGCCCGAAAGATCTGTCCCATTTTCGGCCGGGCGTGGAAGGCCCTCCTACACAGGAGTTTCGTGATGCTTCTGCGCCGTTTATCGCAATCACTGAAAGAACAAAACTGGACCGCCATCGTCATCGAATTCATCTTGCTCGTGACCGGCGTGTTTTTGGGTATCCAGGTGAGCAACTGGAATAGCGAACGCGTCGACAAATCGAGAGCGCACGACTATCTCGGGCGGATTGGCAACGATCTCGGTGCCGATATCGCGAATTACCAGGACCGGCTTCGTTTCTGGAGTGATGTGTCGAACTACGGCGCGAAAGGTCTGGCTTATGCCGAAACCGGTGATGCAAACGGTGCAACACAATGGGATTTGCTGCTGGCCTATTTCCAGGCCAGCCAGGTGGCGGAGTTCTATGTCACCGATTCCACATTCGAAGAACTGAAAAGCGCCGGTGAACTTGGCCTGATCAAGGACACCCGGTTTCGCGATTCACTCTCGCAATATTATTCTCTCAGCATCAATCCGGTGCTGACCGAACGGCCACGCTACCGCGAGCATGTGCGCGGCGTGATTCCGCTCGAGGTGCAGAAATATATCTGGACCGATTGCTATTCGACCAGCGCCGAAGGCGTGCAGAAATTGCTGCCCTGCCAATCGCCGCTGGATGAAAAGCAGACCACCGCGCTTGTCGATGCGATACGGAATGACAAAACACTGATGTCGGAACTGCGTTACTGGATGTCCTCGATGCATGTAGCTGCGCTATACGGAAACAACCAGATAAAAAGTGCGTCGGCACTGCGCAGATTGATTGATGTCGGGCGTGATGGCAAAACGAAGGAGGCTTCGCGATGATACTTCGCCGTGTGATCGAGCACGTCAAAAACCAGCACTGGACCGCCGTCTGGATTGATCTGATTATCGTGATTTTGGGCGTGTTTATCGGCACGCAGGTATCCAATTGGAATGCCGATTGGGAGACAAGCAAGAAAGCCGCGATTTTTTCCGAACGTCTGAAAGCGGACCTGCGTCTGGAAGCCTGGGGCTACGAAGGCCTGATCGAATATTACAAGGATGTCTCATTGAATGCCGACCGGACGCTGGCCGCAATTGAGGGCGAGCTGCCACTGAGCGACGAGCAATTTGTGATCAGTGCTTACCGTGCAACGCAATATAAATACAACGACCGTTACCGCGCCACCTATGACGAAATGGTCTCGACCGGCAGCATCGGCTTGATCGATGACCAGAGGCTGCGCGAAACGGCGATCATCGTATTCACCTCGCCTCTGTTCGACGAGATCAGCGTCGATGGCCAGAAATCCGAGTATCGGGAAATTTTTCGCCGGACGGTATCGAAAGACGTACAGCGCGACTTGCAAAAGAAATGCGGCGATCGATTCGTTGAACTGCTCGACTACAAAGGCATCGTCAAATCACTGGACTACCCCTGCGAACTCGACGTGCCAGAGGCAAAAATAAGCGCTGCCGCCAAAGCCCTCCGCGCAAACGAAAATTTTGTTCCCTCTTTGCAGTTGCGCTTCGCCGACGTCGAAACCGCGATCGGCAATTTGCGGGATTACAACCCGGTGGTTTTCAATAATTTGCAGGAAATCTCCGGGAGAAAAAAATGATCCTGCGCCGGCTATCGCAATCACTGAAAGAACAAAACTGGATGGCGATCACCATCGAATTCGTGTTGCTGGTGGTCGGCGTTTTTCTCGGTATCCAGGTCGCAAACTGGAATGCCGAACGCGAGACCAACAAGAAAGCCTCCGAGTTCACTGAAAAACTGATTGCGGATTTACGTGCGGAAAGTTGGCGCTATCAGTTTTTATTGGAGTACCACCGCGATATCCGTGATGCCGCCGAGAATACGGCGAATGCCCTCGGCGGCAAAGCGCCTTTATCGAACGAAGAATTTCTGATTAACGCCTATCGTGCCAGCCAGTACAAGCAAGGGGCGAGCCGTCGTTCCACCTATGACGAAATGGTCTCGACCGGCAACATCGGCCTCATCAAGGACGAGAAACTGCGAAACGTATCGGTGCGCGCCTATAGCCTTTCAACCATCGACAATCTGGTGAAAGAAGGCATCGAGTCGCGTTATCGCGAGCTGTTCCGGATGAGCGTTCCCAACGATGTTCAACGCGCGCTGGGTAAAGCTTGCGGCGATCGTTACATCAAGCCCGGGGACTATCAAAACTTCGATCACGTCATCGACTATCCCTGCAAAACCACCTTGCCCGCTGACGTCATTGACGACGCCGCAAACGCTTTACGTTCGGACCCGCAAACCATTCGCTACCTGCGCCAACGCATCGCCGATCTCGATACCCGTCTGGTGGATATGACGCAGAACAATCGTGACGTTTGGGAAGCCTTGCTTGTCATTGCCAAGGAAAAACCATGAGCCAGCCGCAGGACGACACCCGGGTCGCTGCACCAGAACCTACACACCGTTCACGCTGGCACCGTTTCTCGCCTTCGATGGGTTGGCGCGCGTTCTGGAGCGAGATCGTCATCGTTGTGCTAGGCGTGGTGATTGCGTTGGCGGCCAATGAAGCGGTGCAGGAGTGGACTTGGCGCAACAAGGTGGAGGACGCCGAGTCGCGCCTGCGGGGCGACATTACGTGGATCTTCCTATGGTCGGCGGAAAAATATGCCAGCCGGCCCTGCGTGGATGCGCAACTGGCGGCATTAGGCCTCAATGTGCTGGAAAGCCCGGCAACGCTGAAACCGGCACCGGTATTCAACGTCAATCACCTGTCCTTGTCGTATGTGGTGCGGATGCCCAACCGCCCGTATCGATTCCCGGTCTGGGATGCGCTGCTCGCCGACGGCACCGCTAGCCACTTCGCGCCGCAACGCCAGGCATTCCTGGGCCGGATCAGCGATGACATGGTGCAGGCGCGTTCGAATGAGGCGGAAACCCGCAGCCTGATGGGCCGCCTGATGGTCATGCGTGATCCGATCGCACTGGACCCGGTCGTGCGGGCGGACCTGCTGACCCAGATCAACCAGCTGCGCTTGCTGACCGCGTTCGAAGCACTCAACGCCCAACAGCGAATGCGCCGGATCGCTGACGCCGGCAGCGCGCCAACGTCCGAGCAAGTCGAGTTGTTTCTCAATGCTTCCGGCAAGAACACGTCCGGCTCGGATTATTCCGGCATGGCCTATTTCTGCGATGCGCAGAACTTGCCGCTGGCGGATTGGCGTGATTATCAAAAGATCACCGCGAACACCCAGTTTCCCGGCGCGGGAGGAAAAAAACCATGATCCTTCGCCGCCTGTCGCAATCGCTGAAAGAACAGAACAGGACCGCGATCAGAATCATCGGGCAAGGTGCGTAGCCCGGGCCATGGCTCCACCTGACCCGGGGTTTCACGCACACCAAACTTTCGATTTCAAACGAGCTTCCTCAAAGCATCTGTTGAGTAATCGACGATGCATTGAAGATTACCGGGTCAGATGGAGCCATGGCCCGGGCTACGTCAATAATTTTTGGGCGCTTGCTTTGATGGTTTGCGAATCAAAATCATCCAGCTCAATGGTTTGTGCGGGGGCAAAATGCCCAGACCGCATTTTTTCCGAGCGCAGATACGATGGGTCGTAATGCTGTCGCAATAACTCTTCGACCAAGGTCGCCCATTCATTTTTGTCGACGAGACCATGCCAGCGTGTAATGGTTTCGCGGCCGCGCAACACGACTAAATATTCCACCAGCTTTTTTATTTCGGAAGGATCGGCCAGAAAGTGTTGATAGGTTTCGATCAGGAATTTCACCCTCGCTGCAAACGGCGCCTCGACGGTAATCAGTTGGCCTCTGTCCTGCATCGCGGCAGCGAATGTAATCGGCAAACTGATCGAACCGATTTTGCGACTTTCCGCTTCGACGAAGACGAATTTTTTCGGATCAAATGACTGCAGCTTCTGCCAAAGCAAAGTTTCGAATCTTTTTTGGCTGGGTTGTGCTTGATCGGGGATGGCTCCCAGCACCGAACCACGATGCTCGGCCAGTTTCTCAAGATCAAGCACTTGTGCGCCCATCGATTCTAGCGCTTCGAGCAAGCGCGTTTTCCCGCTGCCGGTTTTTCCGCATAACACTTTGTAATGAAACTGTGGCGACAGTCTTTCGAGTTCAATAACGACATGCCGGCGAAAGGCCTGATAACCACCATGCAATTGCGCTGCCGACCAACCGACTTGCCTCAGGATATGCACCATCGCACCGGAACGCATGCCGCCGCGCCAGCAATAAATCAGCGGCTGCCAGTCTTTAGGTTTGCCTTCGAATTGTTCTTCAAGATGCGAAGCAATATTGCGGGAAATAAATTGCGCACCGCGTTGTCGGGCGGCAAATGGCGACACCTGTTTGTAGAGCGTGCCAACGATGACGCGTTCCTCGTTGCTCAGCACCGGACAATTGATAGCACCGGGCAAATGATCGAGCGCGAATTCCGCCGGCGTTCGTACGTCGATGATCACATCGAACTGTGCGAATTCCTGGATATTGGCGACGGCATTTCTTCCCATCAACGCTCTCGTCATCGACTCTTTGTGGCAAACTTGCCGTGCATCACAGCCTACCAGATTCAATTATCACGAGCCTATCGCATATGGAAAACCCCATTCGTCTGACCACCTACAGCCACGGCGGCGGTTGCGGCTGCAAGATTTCACCGGCAATTCTGTCGCAGATCCTTTCCGATATTCCGATGCGGATGATGCCAAAGGAATTGCTGGTCGGCATCGAGTCCAGCGACGATGCCGCGGTGTATCAGTTGAACGAGCATCAGGCGGTGATTGCGACCACCGACTTTTTTACTCCGATCGTTGACGATCCATTCCACTTCGGACAGATCGCCGCGACCAATGCCTTGTCGGATGTTTACGCGATGGGCGGGCAACCGATTTTCGCACTCGCCATCGTCGGCATGCCGCTCGACAAGCTGCCGATCGAAGCGATCCAGCAAATCATCGCTGGCGGCGATTCGATTTGTGCAAAAGCCGGCATTCCGATTGCTGGTGGGCACTCGATTGATACGCTGGAACCGATTTATGGTTTGGTCGCGATTGGTTTGGTGCATCCGGATAACGTCAAGCGCAACAACAAGGCGAAAGCCGGCGATGTCTTGATTCTTGGCAAGCCTTTGGGCGTTGGCATCTTGTCCGCCGCCCTGAAAAAAGGCCGTCTTGATGCCGAAGGTTATGCGCAGATGCTGGCGACCACTACGCAATTGAATACGCCCGGCACCAAACTCGCGAGCATTGCCGGCGTGCATGCAATGACCGATGTCACTGGTTTCGGATTGGCCGGCCATCTGCTGGAAATTTGTCGCGGTTCGCAAGTATCGGCAAAGATTAATTTTGCCGATTTGCCGATTCTGCAAACCGCGCGGGATTTTGCCGAAGACGGCATACTCACCGGCGCGTCAAACCGTAATTGGTCGAGCTATGACGAAGAAGTACGATTGCCGGAAGATTTTCCGGCCTGGCAAAGGCATCTGTTGACCGATCCGCAAACCAGTGGCGGATTATTGGTCGCCTGTTCGCCTGATAGCGTGAAAGACGTGCTGGCGGA
>JAKQKT010000046.1 GCA_029560515.1 Pseudomonadota bacterium | reverse complement strand
CGACTCCGGTAAGGCTGCGGCCAACGGCGAGAAGCGAAGCTTCACCGAGTTCATGGCCGCCGACGACACCGAGCAGATTCATTTCATCGGCAAAGACATCGTGTACTTTCACGTACTGTTCTGGCCCGCAACGCTGAAGTTTTCCGGCTATAAAGTGCCGGACAGCGTGAACGTGCACGGCTTCATCACGGTCGGTGGCGAGAAGATGAGCAAGAGCCGCGGCACCGGTATTGATCCGCTGAAATATTTGCAGATCGGCATGAACCCCGAATGGCTGCGCTACTACATCGCCGCCAAGCTCAATGCCAACGTAGAAGACGTCGACTTCACGGCCGAAGATTTCATGGCGCGTGTGAATTCGGATTTGATTGGCAAGTATGTGAATATTGCAAGTCGCTGTTCATCCTTTGCGTGGAAGTACTTCAATGGCCAGTTGCACGTTCTCCAATCAAGAGATGGTGCAGCAGCACAAGACGTCCTCGATGTCTTGACGGAAATGCACAATATCGGGGACATCGAAGGCAACGTTGCCGATGCATATGCGAAACGAGATTTTGGACAGGCCATACGACTTCTGATGCGTTTCGCTGATCGCGTTAACGAATATTTTGACCGCAGCAAACCGTGGGAGCTTGCGAAAAACTCGGAACTCCACCGAGAGCTGCACAAAGTCATTTCACGCTGTCTCGTTGACTTTTGGCGCCTCAGCATTATGTTGAAACCTGTGCTACCTCAGATTGCCGCTTCCGTTGAGAGGCTCTTTGGGACCACAGACCTGCGTTGGTCTGACATCTCAAGTACGCCGGTACGACTTGCGGAACCCTACAAACATCTCATGTCGCGAGTTGAAGAAAAGCAATTAGACGAACTCTTCGGTCTATTGCCGGACGCGAGCAAAGGCGAAGTGCCTGCAAAACCCGCCGCCGCGCCGGCAAAGCCTGCCGCGAAAGCCAAAGCCCCCGAGCCCACGCCCGAAGGCTGCATCAGCATCGACGACTTCACGAAAGTGGATTTGCGCATCGCGAAAATTGTTAACGCCGAGCACGTTGAAGGCAGCGATAAATTGCTTCGCCTCACGCTCGACGTGGGTGAGACGGACGATGCCGGTCAACCCAAGACGCGTAACGTTTTCTCAGGCATCAAGTCGGCTTACAAGCCCGAGGATCTGATCGGTCAACACACCGTGCTTGTTGCCAATCTGGCTCCGCGCAAGATGAAGTTTGGCGTGTCTGAGGGCATGGTGCTTGCTGCTTCGGCCAAAGATGATAAGAATGACACCGGGCTCTATATTCTCAACCCGCACAGCG
>JAKQKT010000033.1 GCA_029560515.1 Pseudomonadota bacterium | reverse complement strand
ATGTCGGATGATTTCACCGGAGGTTATGGACCGGAAGAGTTTTCGCTGCGTCATGCCAAGCCGGGCAAATACAAAATCGAGACCAATTTCTTCGGCAACCGCCAGCAAGTCGTGGCAGGCGCCACCACCTTGCAGGTCTATTTGACCACCGGGTTTGGTACTCCGAAAGCAAAACAACAGAGCGTGACCCTGCGTCTTAAAGACGCACAGGAAACAGTGTTTGTCGGGGAATTTGAAGTCAAACCCTGAGCGAAAAAGACCCCGATTCAAGCAAAACGCCGGCTTCTGCCGGCGTTTTTGTCTGTCCTTTCGGTTAGGCGTCACGCAATCTGCACATACTAGCCTTGAATATAATGTCCTAAGCAACTATATTGATGGACATGGATAATCCCGAAAAATCTAGCTTTGGCTATACCGTCGCCGATATCACCCGGCTTTTCCGCCGCGTTTTTGACCGCCGATCCTCACACCTAGGCCTGACCCGCGTGCAATGGCGGGCTCTCAGCCGCATCGAACGCTCGCAAGGCTTGAGCCAGAAACAACTGGCCGAAGATCTGGATGTAGAAGCCATCGCGATTGGCCGGGTTATCGACCGGCTCGAAAATGCCGGCTTTATAGAGCGCCGCGCCGATCCGGGCGACCGCCGCTGCTGGAAATTGTTTATCGCGCCCAAGGCGAACGAAGTGATGGCAGACATGAAGATGATTTCTTCGCTGCTGCGCGACGACGTACTGAACAACATTGACCCGCAAGACCTCGCCATCACGCTGCGCGTGCTGGCCACCGTCAAAGACACCCTCAACGAACTCGACCGGGAAGGCCGCCCCAACGCGACCCGCAAACAGGCAAAAGAATGACTTCCGAATCCACTACCGCCGCCCGCATGAAAGAACCTGCGCCCGCCCCCGCCGCTCCTCGCCGCCGGGTTCCGCTATGGCTCTGGATTGCTGGCCCTTTGCTGGTTGTGTCGTTTTTCGGCTGGGAATGGATTGTCTCCAGTCGCAGCGTCGAAACCGACAATGCCTATGTCAAAGCCGACCGCGTGATGATTTCCACGCAAGTCAGCGGTCGCGTGAGCGAAGTGCTGGTGGGCCAAAATGAATTGGTGAAACGCGGACAACTGCTGTATCGCATCGATCCGGCACCGCTGAAAATCGCCTTGGCCGAAGCCGAAGCACGACTCGCGAAAGTCGCCGATGACAGCGGCGCGGGCCGTGCCGGCATTCGCGAAACCGATGCGAATGTTCGTTCCGCCGATGAAACCCTGCGCTGGGCGCAACAGGAATTTTTCCGCCAGCAGCAATTGCTGTCGCGCAAACTGATTGCACAAAAAGCCGTTGACGACGCACGCCATGCGGTGGCCGAAGCGCAGTCCAATCGCGACAGCGCGTTAGCCGCACGCGATAAGGCGCGCCTGACACTCGGTGGCAAATCAGGTTCGACACTGGAAGACCTGCCCGATTATCGCGAAGCGGTCGCGGTGCGAGATCGCGCCCTGCTCGATCTTGCCCACGTCGATGTGGTCGCGCCGATTGCCGGCATCATCGGCAATCATGATTTGCAGCCCGGCGAGTATCTGAATGTCGGCCAGATCGCGATGCCCCTGGTCGCGACCGATCCGGTGTGGATCGAAGCGAACTTCAAGGAAACCGATCTCGCGAAAATGCGCGTCGGCCAAACCGCGATCGTGAAAATCGATAGCTATCCCGGCGTGAAATGGAAAGCGCGCGTAGCCTCGATCAGCCCGGCATCGGGCAGCGAATTCAGCGTGATTCCGGCGCAGAACGCAACCGGCAATTGGGTCAAAGTCGTGCAACGCATTCCGGTCAAATTCGAATTGCTCGATGTTGCTTCGGATGCTCCCGTGTTACGTGCCGGCATGAGTGCCGATGTGAAAGTGGATCTGGTCGACAAGCCTGTTATCAAACAGACCGCTGCCCTATAAATTATTGGCAACACGACAATGAACGAAGAAACCAAAGCACCGATCAATCGCGGATTGATCGTCGGCTCGGTGATGCTGGCGACGCTGATGCAGGCGATCGACACCACCATCGCCAATGTCGCGTTGCCGGAAATGCAGGGCTCGTTATCTGCGACACAAGACCAAGCGGCCTGGGTACTCACCTCTTATATTGTTGCCGCGGCGATCATGACGCCGGTTACCGGCTGGCTGGCCGGTGCACTTGGCCGTCGTCGTTTGTTGATTATCGCCGTGGCCGGATTTACCGCCGCCTCAATTCTATGCGGCATTGCGACCGGCATCGGCGAGATGGTTTTATTTCGCGTGATGCAGGGTATTTTTGGTGCGGCCCTGGTGCCAATTTCGCAATCGATCCTGCTCGATATTTTTCCGCGCGAAAAACACGGACAGGCAATGGCCTTGTGGGGCATGGGCATCATGGTCGGGCCAATTCTCGGGCCGCCACTCGGTGGTTGGCTGACCGAATTTTACAGTTGGCGCTGGGTGTTCTTGATCAATGTACCTGTCGGTATTCTTGCGTTGATGGGTATTCTTGCCAGCGTGCCGAAAGACAAAACCACATCGCGTCCACTCGATTGGACAGGTCTAGCGTATCTCGCATTAGGCATTGGCGGGCTGCAATTATTTCTTGATCGCGGCCAGGGGTTGGATTGGTTCGGTTCGCTGGAAATACAGATTGAAGCCGCAATCGCCTTCCTCGGTATTTATTTGTACGCATTGCATTGGCGCAGCAAAAGCCAATCG
>JAKQKT010000023.1 GCA_029560515.1 Pseudomonadota bacterium | reverse complement strand
AAGCATGCGTTCACCACTTCATCGGCCAAACCGACGATTTCGAAAAGTTGCGCGCCGCGATAACTGCCGATCGTGCTGATACCCATTTTCGAAATGATTTTCAGCAAGCCTTTCTTGATGCCGCGCCGGTAGTTTCTTCCGAGTTCGGCATTCTCTTTTCCTCGCGGCAATTTGATCACGCCGCTTTCGCCGAGGGCATGAATGGTTTGATAAGCCAGATACGGATACACCGCTGTCGCGCCGTAACCAATCAGGCAGGCAAAATGATGCGCATCACGTGCAGTCGCGGTTTCGATAATCAGATTGCAATCACATCGCAGGCCGACGCTGATCAAATGCTTGTGTACTGCACCCGTGACCAATAGAGCATGGATCGGCAGTTTATCGGCATCGGGATAGCGGTCTGACAGAATCAGGATGATCGCGCCATCGCGTACCGCTTGTTCGGCTTCGAGACACAAGCGTTGAATTGCTTTTTCAAAGCCTTCTTCTGCCGTGCAATATAGATGCAGCAAATGCCGGGCATCGCAAAATTCCGGCAACTTCAAAATCTGGTTGAGCTTGCGTTGTGACAATACCGGCGAATTCAGTGCCAGACATTTCGCCTGTTCGGCACTCGATTCAAACACATTACCTTCGCGGCCGATTTGCGTACTGAGCGACATCACCACGCGTTCTCGCAGCGGATCGATCGGCGGATTGGTGACTTGCGCAAACGCCTGCCGGAAATAATCGTAAAGCGAGCGCTGCTGGTGCGATAACACCGCGAATGGCGTGTCGTCACCCATCGAGCCGGTGGTTTCCTGCTCGGTTTCGGCCAATACGCGCAACACGTTTTCGATTTCTTCGCGGCTTAGGTGAAACAGTTTCTGGAATTGCAGCAAGGTTTCCGCATCGAAAGGTTTCGCTGCCAGCGAAGGATCGAACAAGGCGGCATCGAGATACTGCACGCCGGCTTTCAGCCACTGCTTGTAAGGCGCGCGCGCGGAATTGATGCGATCAATCGTGGCGCTGTCGAGCAGATGCCCGGTTTTCAAATTCACCGCCATCATTTCGCCGGGCCCCAATTTGCCCTTCGCGACGATATTTTCATCGGGGCAATCCCAGACGCCGGTTTCCGAAGCAATCGTCAAATGTCGGTCATGCGTGAGAAACCAGCGCGCCGGTCTCAGGCCGTTTCTATCGAGTGTGCAAGCGGCGTAATCGCTATCGCACAGGACAATACCGGCCGGGCCATCCCAGGGATCAATCGAAAGATTGTGGTATTCGTAAAACGCCGACAGATCCGGATCGCGGTGTTCGAGTGAGGACGTAGCCGGCGGCACCAGAATTCGCATGGCTTGCAATAAATCCATGCCGCCTGCGAGCAGGGCTTCGAGCATATTGTCGAGGCTTTGCGAATCCGAACCATGCAAACTCACCAACGGCTTCAGTTCGGAAAAATCGATCAGCGGCGACTTCCAGGTCGCGCCGCGCGCGACCGACCAAAGCCGGTTACCTTCAATCGTATTGATCTCGCCGTTGTGAGCGAGAAAACGAAATGGCTGCGCGCGTTCCCAGGCCGGTGCGGTATTGGTCGAAAAGCGCTGGTGAAACAAAACGACTCGCGAGGCCAGGTCATCACGCGCCAAATCAGGGAAAAACGCCGGCATGTTTTCTGGCAATACCATCGCCTTGTAACCAATCGTGTGATTGGAAAGGCTGACGACATAAGCCGTATCGGGGAGGTCTTTTTCGGCACGACGGCGCGCCAGAAACAAGGCTCGCTCGAATTCGTTTTCAGGCAATGGCTTTTCGGCTGCGACAAATAGTTGTTCGATACGCGGCATCGCTGCGAGTGCCTGTTCGCCGCAAACGGAATTTTCAGTGGGTACCACGCGCCATCCGAGAGTTTCGATGCCGCAACGCTTCAATTCACGCTGAAGACAGTCCCGGGTGAGTGCAGCGGTGTCGGCATTTTGCGGCAGGAAAACCATGCCGACCGCAAATTGATGGTGCGGCAAGGCGATATCGGTTTCGGCAGCAATGGCACGCAAGAAATTTCCGGGGCGATGAATCAACACACCGCAACCGTCGCCGGTTTTGCCATCGGCACCGACGGCACCGCGATGACTTAAACGGGCAAGCGCACTCAGGGCGGTTTCAACCAACCAATGGCTGGGACGTGCGTCCAGGCAGGCAATCAGGCCGAAGCCGCAGCTGTCGTGTTCGAAGCCCGGCGCATACAGGCCCGGGCCGGTAGCGCTCGTCGCCATAGTCCTGACCCTTCGTTGGTGAATATAAGCAGGCTTTCATTGGCCCTGCCCCAAAAGTCACATAGACCGATAGAGCAGTTGCTCCATATTCCTTGGCGAGTGCTTCCTTCATGGCCCTTGGCCGTTGTACAGTGGGCCTCCTGTTCCTAGCGTTGGAGTTCGGGTATGCGGACGATTTTGGTAGCAAGTTCTAAGGGCGGAGCCGGTAAATCGACACTTTCCACCAGCCTGGCCGCTCATTTCGCCGTTGATGGCAAACGTACCGTTCTGGTCGATGCCGACAA
>JAKQKT010000013.1 GCA_029560515.1 Pseudomonadota bacterium | reverse complement strand
AGCCTTGCTGGCCGATAACTACGATGCCGTATTTGTCGGTTGCGGTGCGCCGCGCGGACGCGATCTGGATTTGCCCGGACGTTGGGAAGCGAAAGAGAATATCCATATCGGTATTGATTGGTTGTCGTCGGTATCGTTCGGGCATATTTCGAAAATCGGAAAACGGGTGATCGTGCTGGGCGGCGGCAATACCGCGATGGATTGCTGTCGTTCTTCGCGCCGCCTGGGTGGCGATGAAGTCAAAGTGATCGTGCGTTCGGGCTTCGATGAAATGAAAGCCTCGCCCTGGGAAAAGGAAGACGCGATCCACGAGGGCATTCCGATTCTGAATTACATGGTGCCGAAGAGTTTCGAACACAGTAATGGCAAGTTGACCGGCATGATGTTCGAGAAAGTCAAAGCCGTGGTGGATGCGAAAGGCAAGCGCAGTCTGGTGCCGACCGGTGAACCGGATGAATTGGTCGAATGCGATGATGTGCTGATTGCGGTCGGTCAGGAAAATATTTTCCCGTGGATTGAACGCGATATCGGTATCGCGTTTGACGAGTGGGGCATGCCGGTGGTGGATACGCATACCTTCCAGTCGAGTTTGCCGAAAGTATTCTTTGGTGGCGATGCCGCCTTCGGCCCGAAAAATATCATCTGGGCGGTGGCGCATGGTCATGAAGCGGCAATCTCCATCGATAAATTATTGAATGGCGAAAGTGTTGTCTTGCGGCCGCCGGCGATGATGAATCTGGTATCGCAGAAGATGGGTATCCACGAATGGAGTTACGACAACGAGGTTTCGCCGGACGAGCGATTCAAGGTGCCGCACGAGAAAGCCGAAAAGGCACTCAAAAGCATCAGTATCGAAGTAGAGCTGGGTTTCGATCTGAAACTCGCGTTCAATGAGGCCGAGCGTTGCCTGAACTGCGATGTGCAAACGGTGTTCTCGAAAGATGCCTGCATCGAATGCGATGCCTGCATGGATATTTGCCCGATGGATTGCATCAGCTTCACGCAGAATGATGAAGAAGCCGAACTTCGCAAGCATCTGACCGCACCGGCGGTGAATTTGTCGCAGGATTTGTATGTGTCTGGCCCATTGAAAACGGGACGGGTGATGGTGAAAGATGAAGACGTTTGCCTGCATTGCAGTCTGTGCGCGGAACGTTGCCCGACTGGTGCCTGGGATATGCAGAAATCGGTATTGGATCTGACGCGTGCCGGCCCCGGTTGTCGCAGCAAGACAAGGCAGGCGGCATGATGACTATGACAATGAATAAACCTATCGAAGCCGTCAATGATTTTGTCGTGAAGTTTGCCAACGTGAATGGCTCGGGTTCTGCCTCGGCCAACGAACTATTCGCGAAATCCATTTTGCGGATGGGTGTGCCGGTCAGTCCGCGTAATATTTTCCCCTCGAATATTCAGGGCTTGCCTACCTGGTATGAAGTGCGGGTCACCGAAGCGGGTCATCTGGGAAGGCGTGGCGGTGTAGACTTGATGGTCGCCATGAATCCACAAACCTGGGCGGCTGATTTGAAGGAAATCGAACCCGGCGGTTATCTGTTTTACGACAATAGCAAACCAATTCCGGCCTCGCGTTTCCGCGATGATATCCATGTGGTCGGTGTGCCGCTGACCGAAATCTGCAACGCGGCCTATACCGATCCGCGCCAACGCCAATTGTTCAAGAATATCGTTTACGTCGGTGCACTGTCGGTATTGCTGGATATGGAATGCGCGGTGATCGAAAAACTGATCGCCGAACAATACAAGAGCAAGCCGAAATTGCTGGACTCGAACGTGCAGGCTCTGCATATGGGTCGCGAGTATGTGCAAAAGCATTTGCCGCATCCGATTGGCTTGCGGGTCCGTCGTGCCGACAAGGTCGGCAACCGGATTTTCATGGAAGGCAATAACGCCGCCGCGCTCGGTGCCGTTTACGGCGGTGCGACGGTTTGTGCCTGGTATCCGATTACGCCGTCATCGTCCTGTGCCGAAGCTTTCCAAAGCTATTGCATGAAATATCGCGTCGATGCCGAAACCGGCAAGAACATGTATGCGATCGTGCAGGCCGAAGATGAAATTGCTTCGATTGGTATGGTGGTCGGCGCCGGCTGGAATGGAGCTCGCGCATTTACGACCACATCGGGACCGGGGATTTCATTGATGACCGAATTTATCGGTCTGGCCTACATGGCCGAAATTCCCGTCACAATTATCAATGTGCAACGTGGCGGACCTTCAACGGGCATGCCGACGCGAACGCAGCAGGCCGATATTCTTTCCTGCGCCTATGCTTCGCACGGCGACACCAAACATGTGCTCTTATTTCCGGAAGACCCGAAAGAATGTTTCGAACATGCGGCGGCGGCACTGGATCTGGCCGACAGATTGCAAACCCCGATCTTCGTGATGAGCGATCTCGACATCGGCATGAACCAGCGTTTGTGCGAACCGCTGCAATGGGATGAAAGCCGCAGCTTTGATCGTGGCAAGGTAATGACTGCAGAAGAGCTGGAGTCGGGCAAGGAATTTGGCCGTTATCTGGATGTGGATGGTGACGGCATTCCGTACCGCACTTATCCGGGTACGCACCCGAGCAAGGGCAGTTTCTTTACGCGTGGCACCACGAAAAACGCCTATGCCGGCTATTCCGAGCAGGGGCCGGACTATTTATACAACGTGCACCGGCTTCTGAAAAAATTTGATACTGCCAAAGCCTTGGTGCCACAACCGGTCATCAAGAAAGCAAAACAGGCAACACCATTCGCCGCGATTTATTTCGGTTCGACCAGCCCTTCAATGGCGGAAGCCATCGAAGTGTTGCAAGCCGAGCACACGCATCTCGATACTTTGCGATTGAGGGCATTTCCGTTTCCGGATTTGGTTGCAGAGTTCATTGCCGAACATCAAACCGTGTTCATCGTCGAACAAAATCGCGATGCACAAATTCGCAGCTTGTTGATAAACGAATTCGGTATCGATCCGGCCAAGCTGGTGCCGATCTTGCATTACGACGGCACGCCGATCACCGCGCGTTTCATCGTGCGCGCGATCAGCTCCGCCATAAATGCCACGAATCTCGCCACGCCGCAAACCTACAAGGTGGCTACACCATGACCTATCTTGCCAAACCAAAACTGCACCATCCATCGCTGACCGAGAATAAAGCCTGTCACACGCGCCGCGATTACGAAGGCAGAATCTCGACGCTCTGTGCCGGTTGCGGCCATGATTCGATTTCGGCCGCGATCATCCAGGCTTGCTGGGAAATGGATGTCGAGCCGCATCGCGTTGCGAAGCTTTCCGGCATTGGCTGCAGTTCGAAAACGCCGGATTATTTTCTCGGCAATTCGCATGGCTTCAATACTGTTCATGGCCGCATGCCGTCGGTGCTGACCGGTGCGAATCTGGCGAATCGCGAATTGCTTTATCTCGGCGT
>JAKQKT010000005.1 GCA_029560515.1 Pseudomonadota bacterium | reverse complement strand
AACAATTCGTAATAACCTTTCGCCTGATCCGCTGGTGCGAAAGGATGCAATGCACCGAATTCCGGCCAGGTGACCGGAATCATTTCGGCGGTCGCATTCAATTTCATCGTGCAGGAACCGAGCGGAATCATCGCGCGATCCAGTGCCAGATCGCGATCCGACAATTTACGCATATAGCGCAGTAATTCGGTTTCGGAACGGTAGCGACTGAAAATCGGATGCTTCAGGCAAGCGCCTTTGCGTGTCAGGTCAGCAGGGATCACGTTGTTGTCGTTGGCGATATCGGCAAACTTCAAGGAGCCGCCGAACGCGCGCCAGACCGCTTCGATTATTTCCGGTGTGGTCGCTTCATCGAGCGCGATGCTCAAATGCGTCGAACCTACGAGGCAGAAATTAATTTTCTCGATAGCGGCGCGGGCAATGATCGCATCGCGTTGCGAACAGGCATCGACGGTGATGGTGTCGAAGTAATTTTTGTTTTGGATGTTAAAGCCGAGCTTGCTTAAGCCAGCAGTCAATACTTTGCTGCGGTTATGCACGTCGTGCGCAATCGCGGTCAGGCCTTCGGGGCCGTGATAGACCGCGTACATCGAAGCGATCACGGCGAGCAAAACCTGAGCGGTACAAATATTCGAAGTCGCTTTTTCGCGGCGGATATGTTGTTCGCGGGTTTGCAAAGTCAGGCGGTAAGCCGGTTGTCCGCGCGAATCGACCGAAACACCGATCAGGCGGCCCGGAATATTGCGTTTGATCGCATCGCGTACCGACATGTAAGCCGCATGCGGGCCGCCGTAACCCATTGGTACCCCGAAACGCTGGGTCGAGCCAATCGCGATATCAGCACCGAGCTCGCCGGGTGATGTGAGAATCGTCAATGCCAGTGGATCCGCAGCCATGATGCTGACCGCACCTGCTGCTTTCAGTTTGGCAATCGCGCTACGGAAATCGCGCACTTCGCCATCGGTGCCGGGATATTGGAAAATCGCGATTTCCGTAGCAGATCGGAAGA
>JAKQKT010000001.1 GCA_029560515.1 Pseudomonadota bacterium | reverse complement strand
GGCCTGTTGTTGACTACGACAGCAGCAGCTTCCACGCCTTCGGACTACGCGCAGCAATGGCCGGTCAATGCGCAAGGCGAGGGTGCCTATGCCATCAAATTGAATGAAGAGATTTACCGGATCATTCAAAAAAATGATTTGTCCGATCTCTCTGCGTTCAATGCCGCCGGTGAAGCATTGCCGTTTGGCCCGATGCCGGCTTCCTACAGCCCATTGCCGGCAAGCTGGGTTCAGGCAAGGGCATTTCCCTTGCCGAAGGAAGCCAGTCAGAATCCGGAACAACTCAGGTTGCATGTTCAACGCAGTGCAGCAGGCGATTTGAGTCTGGACGCAAATTTCGCACAGCAAGCTTCCGTTGGCGATTCCCACGACTGGATCATTGATCTTGATTCCGATGATCAGGGTATCGAAGCCCTGCAAGTCGAATTGTCCGATAATGCCGGCGACTTCAATGCACAACTTACGGTTCTCGCCAGTGACGATTTGCAGCAATGGCAGTCATTGCAAACCGCTTCGATTGTCTCGTTGCAGCAGGATGGCCAACGCCTGCAGCGTCTGCTGATCGAATTGCCCGGGAGAAGTGCGAAGTATTTGCGAGTGCAAAGTCTTGATGCGCCGGTCGGCCTGCAAATAAAGGGCTTCAAGATCAAGCAGAGACCTTATGGCATTGTCCGTTCACCGCCGTTGCAATGGATGCAGGCGAGTTACCTGAAAAAAGACGGACGCGGGTTTGTCTATGAATTGCCTGCCCGCATTTCACCCGAGCAATTGAATGTCGAATTGAAAAACACGAATTCCATCGCACAGTTTTTCATTTCGGCACGCCAGAACGAGCTCGATTACTGGCAGCCGCAAGGCAGCCTCACGGTATTCCGTCTGCGAGCCGCAGGCGTCTCGCTGGACAATGATCCGAGTAATCTGCAATCAGGGCGCGTGCGGTATTGGCGAATCGAAACGGGTACCGAAATCCAGGAGCCGCCGGTATTGAAATTCTCGTATCGGCCAGAACTTTTTCTCTTGTTGACCCACGGCGCAGGGCCTTATGTCGTCGCCGCAGGCAGTATGACGGCGCAGCGTGATCAGTATCCGCTTGATGTACTCATCAGCCAGGTAAGGCAGAATCGTGGACAGGACTGGAAGCCTGAGGAAGTCGGTCTCGGTAAAGCCACGAAAGTCATCGCCAACATGAAAGATCTGGGCAAGGCACCCACCGATTGGCGCAGCATTCTTTTATGGTCGGTATTGCTGCTCGGTGCCGGCGCCGTGATCCTGATGGTGCTGAAATTGTTGAGCAATCCGCCAAAAGCCTAAGTCATCCGTAGGAGCGTCCTTTAGGCGCGATAAATCATGGCAGACCTATCGCGCCTAAAGGACGCTCCTACGGAAATATCAAGGCTTTGCAGGCAAGAGCAATTGCGGATCAATCCTTACCTTCAGCCAGTTCATGCCCCAATGCATGTGCGGGCCAGTAGCGCGCCCGGTAGCACCGACAAGACCAATCACCTGGCCTTGTTCGACGCGATCACCGACTTTTACATCGAGTCGCGACAAGTGCAGGAAATTCGAGCTGATGCCCATGCCGTGGTCAATCAGTATCGTGCCGCCGGTAAGATATAAATCCGGCTTCGCGAAAGTGATGATTCCAGCCGCAGGAGCCTTCACTGGCGTGCCCTGCGCGGCAGCCACATCGAGGCCAGAGTGCCAGGACTTTGGTGTGCCGTTGTAAATTCGCTGGCTGCCGTAAACTCCGCTGACACGGCCTTCGAGTGGCCAGATGAAGGCGGTATCGAAATCCCTTCGGTTATCGTTGCGAAGTCTTGCAGAAACCACTTCGGCCTGTTCGCGTTCTATTCGTGCGGCAATATCGGGCGGTGGATTCACGGTATTTTCCGGCACGCCATTGATATTTTCGATATCGAATTGACGTGTCGTGATATTTATTTTTTTTCGGATGCTCTCGCCGTTGCCTAAGCGAATATCCAAAATTTTTGCCCGAGTTTCGTCGCGACCGATACCAAAGACGATGCGTCCGTTGTCGGCCACTTTCAGTTCGGTATTGACGGCATCGGGAGCCGGATTTTCATCATTCATCATGACGATGGCGCCGGACGGCACACGGCCCATGACCATGTCGCCTTGTATCGCATTGTCTGGCAGTTCAATCGATGCGGGCGGCGGGAAGGGCCTGGTTTCCTTGTTGCCTGCACAAGCCGTCAGGCCTGCGACAAGTGCCAGCAAAAACAATTTTTTCATCTTGAAAACCGCAGGCGCTGTCCCAGAGGGGCGCCAACCAATCGGGCGCCGTCGTAGGCAAGTTCACCGTTGACGAAGGTTGCGGCGACTTTCGCGTCGAAATGCTCGCCTTCAAACGGCGACCAACCGCATTTGCTAAGGACCTTGTCGCGGGTGATGTCGGTGCCGGCATTGGGTTCGACGATAACCAGATCCGCAAAAAAACCTTCGCGTAAAAAACCGCGCTCCTGGATGCCGAATCGCAGGGCAGGGTTGTGGCAAATTTTCTGTATCAAATGCGGCAGGCTGAAATGGCCGTCCCGCACTTTTTGCAACGCGACGACCAGGAAGTCCTGCACAAGCGGCAAGCCCGAAGGTGCCTTGATGTAAGGCAGCTGCTTTTCTTCCAGGGTATGAGGCGCATGGTCGGTGGCGAGCACATCGACTCTGTCATCGGCAATGGCGCGCAAAATGGCTTCGCGATCGCTAGCTTCCTTGATCGCCGGATTACATTTGATAAAGTTGCCGAGGCGAAAATAATCGTTGCGTGCAAAATGCAGAAAATGCACGCAGGTTTCCGCGGTAATCAGCTTGCCGGTCACGGGGCCCGGTGCGAATAATTCCAGTTCTTCGGCGGTACTGATATGCAAAACGTGCAAAGGCGTGCTGTGCTTTTTCGCGAGTGAAATCGCAAGTCGGGTGGACTTGATACAGGCTTCGCGCGAGCGGATTTCACCGTGCAAGTCGACCGGAATATCGTCGCCGTAAATGGCGCGGGCCTTCGCCATCTCGGCCTCGATCATCGGCGTATCTTCGCAATGCGTGATGATGGGTACCGGTGTATGCGAAAAAATGGCGTTCAGAATGTCGGGATCGTCCACCAGCATATTGCCGGTCGAGGCGCCCATGAAAATCTTCAGTCCAGGCGTTGTTTTCGGATCAATCCGTTTGATCGCTTCGAGATTGTCGTTGCTCGTGCCGAAATAAAAGCCGAAGTTGGCACGCGAGCGCCCGCTCGCGCGATGGTATTTGTCTTCGAGTGCCTCATTGTCGAGTACCGGTGGTTTCGTGTTGGGCATTTCCAGATAGCTTGTAACACCACCTGCCACGGCCGCTGCCGGTTCGCTGCTCAAGTCGCCCTTGTACTCAAAGCCGGGTTCGCGGAAATGCACTTGTGCGTCGATGACGCCGGGAAAAAGCCAGCGGCCTTTGATATCGAGCACTTTTTCATCCGAGCGCGGGAAAAGATGTGGCGCAATGGCCGCGATGCGCTGATCGCGTATTCTCAAGTCGCCATTGAATTCGCGACCCTCGTTCACCATGCGCGCATTCTGGATCAATAAATTACTCATGACGGTGCCTGCAATTGAAATGTTCGGGGACTGGATCATTCCCTCCGGGATGGAAGGGATGACAGCGTAAAATCCTTCGCGCACCGAGGTAGCATCCACGCCATGCGCCGAACTTTTCGACCGCTTCCATGGTATAGCTAGAACAGCTAGGATAGAACCTGCAACGCTGGCCTAATAGTGGACTAATCAACAACTTATAGCCACGAAGTAGAACCAGTATGAAGCTTTTTGGTAATTGTAGAATCATGTGGCGTAGTTTAAGGTTGATGTGAACTGAGTACTAGGCTATAACACGCCGCCTTTTATGGCTCAAGGAATGAGAGGAATTGCCCCCGTGGCCGCTAAAAAAATCGTAAAGAAAGCTGCTAAACCAGCCCCCAAAAAAGCCGCCAAACCAGCTGCAAAGCCGGTAAAAGCGAAATCCGCTGCCAAACCCGCTAAAAAGCCTGCCGCTAAACCACCGGTCAAAAAGCCGGTAGTTGCCAAAAAGCCGGTAAAGAAAGCAGCTCCCGCCAAGAAACCCGCTGCAAAGCCGGTGAAAAAAGTTGCCAAGCCGGCGCCCAAGAAAGCGCCAGCCAAAAAAGTAGTCGCCAAACCCGCCAAGAAGGCGTCGAAGCCGGCTGCCAAACCCGTTGTCAAAGCTTCCAAGCCTGTAGCCAAACCGGCTCCTGCGAAGAAAGTTGCGCCCGCTCCGGTTGCCAAGAAAGTGGTCGCGAAACCGGCTGCAAAGCCCGCACCAGCACCGGTCAAGAAAGTTGAAGCTAAAAAGGTTGAAGTGATTATTCCAGCTGCCAAACAAACAGAAAAAACGGCAGCTCCAGCTGCCAAATCGTCCGGCAAAGGCAAAACGCCAGCTGCCGCCCCCGTCGTTGTTCCACTGCCAGTGCCAAAGCGCGATGCCGGCGTGCGTGCAGGCTATGTAAAACCTACCAAGCCACGCCAGGAGCGCATGAAGCTCGCAACGGCCATCGAGCGCGTGAACTTGCCTCCGGGTTACAAGCCTTCGCACAAAGAAGAGTACATGAACCCTTCGCAAATCGAATATTTCCGCCAGCGCCTGCTGCAATGGAAAAACGATTTGATTGAAGAGTCCAAGCAAACCATCGAAAACCTGAAAGAAGAAGTGCGTGATGTTGGCGATGAAGCCGAACGCGCCACTCGCGAAACGGAAAACTCGCTGGAACTGCGTACCCGTGATCGTTACCGCAAATTGATCAACAAGATCGACAGCACCTTGAAACGCGTGGACGACGGTACCTACGGCTATTGCGTGGATACCGGAGAAGAAATCGGTCTGGAACGCCTGGAAGCCCGCCTCACCGCCGAACGCACCTTGGATGCGCAAGAGCGTTGGGAACATTTGCAAAAGCAAATGGGCGACTGATCGTTCGCTGTCAATGTTTTACGAAAAGCCCCGCATTGCGGGGCTTTTTTTCAGGGTGAAAAATATGTGCCGTCTGGTTCAATCCGCGAAAAATGGAATGATCGCATCAAACGATGACTTCTTCCTGCTGCTGTTGCAGGGCCCACATGGATGCGTAGTGACTGTTTGCCGCCAATAGATCCGAATGGGTGCCGCGTTCGATGATTTTTCCGGCATCGAGCACGATAATTTCATCGGCATCCATGATGGTCGAAAGACGGTGGGCAATCATCAAGGTGGTGCGGCCAATCGCGATTCTATCCAGTTCGGTTTGAATCGCACGCTCGCTGGCGGAATCCAGGGCCGACGTGGCTTCGTCGAAAATCATGATCGGCGGATTTTTCAACAAGGCACGGGCAATGGCCACGCGCTGTTTTTCGCCACCGGACAATTTCAGTCCACGCTCGCCGACCGGACTTTCATAACCATCCGGCAAGTGAGTGATGAACCTGTGCAATTGTGCCGCTTTCGCAGCCGATTCAACTTCCTCATCGCTGGCGCTGGGTTTGCCGTAACGAATGTTGTATCGGATGTCGTCGTTAAACAAGACGGTATCCTGAGGCACGATCCCGATGCAGGCACGCACCGAATCCTGGGTCAGGTCACGAATGTCTTTGCCATTGATCCGTATTGCCCCTTCGTTGACATCGTAGAAACGATAAAGCAATCGCGAAAGCGTGGACTTGCCGCTGCCGGAATGGCCGACAACCGCCAATGTTTTTCCGGGGGCAATCTTGAAACTGATGCCATGCAGGATTTCGCGACGCGGGTCATAGGAGAAACGGACATTGTCGAATTCGACGCTTGCCTGGCGAGTATCCAGTGGCTGTGCGCCTGGATTGTCCTTTACTTCCTGGTCTTCATCGAGCAAACCAAACAGGCGGTCGATATTGGTCAGTGCCTGTTTTACTTCGCGGTACATCATGCCCAAGTAATTCAGCGGTGCCGATAATTGCAGCAGGTAAGCATTCACCAAGACAAGATCGCCAATGGTCATCGTGCCATTCACCACGCCCAGTGCCGCCCGCCACATCATGGCCGTCACGCCGAGCGAAATAATCAGGCTCTGGCCGACATTCAATACCGCAAGCGTTTTCAAACTCTTGACGGTGGCTTCTTCCATGTTTTTCAGGCTGACATCGTATCGGTCGGCTTCGAGTTTTTCGTTGTTGAAATATTTGACGGTTTCGAAATTCAACAATGAGTCGACGGCACGGGAACTGGCCTGCGTATCGGCTTCCATCGCTGCCCGATAAAAACGCGTACGCCATTCGGTGACTTTAATCGTCCAGGTAATATAGGCAACCAGCGTGCCTAACGTGATAAATGCAAAACCGACATCGTAGGCTATGACCAGTACCGTAGTGACCATCGCCACTTCGAGTATGGTGGGGAAGATCGTGTAGAGCGTCCAGTCCAGTAAGTCGGAAATGGCGCTGCCACCACGCTCGACATCGCGGGAAACTCCACCGGTCTTGCGATTCAGATGGAAGCGCAAAGAAAGATTATGCAGGTGGCGGAACACTTGCAGCATCACGGTCCGCGCACTGCGTGCCATCACGCGCGCGAAAACAATTTGCCGAAGTTCGGTGAATATCGTGATCGAAATCCTGGCCAGACCGTACGAGAGCAAGAGTGCAACCGGCAAGGCCAGCAGGTTTTTTTCGACATTCATATTGTCGACGATGTGTTTCATCACCCACGGCAGGCTGAGGTTTGCCAGCTTGGCAATAACCAGGCAAAGCAGTGCCAGTCCGATCCGCAGCGAATAGGGTTTCAGGAAGGGCAGAAGGCTTTTAAGCACCATCGTAACGCTGCGTTCCTTGAACGCATTGTTCGACGCGGTTTCCGGATTGTTTTCGGGCATTGCACTCATCGGGGCACGTCTGTGTTTTTAGAGATATGGGGCACGAGCTGGTAAACTCAAGCAATGATTATCGAGCATTTGAGTATTTCGCGCAGAAGGTTGGCCTTGATTCTAGGCGCTTTGGCGATGCTTGGACCGTTTTCCATCGATACCATTTTTCCGGCGTTTGCAGTGATGGAAAATGCACTGCAGGTGGACAAGGTGGCGATGCAGCAAACCATCAGCATGTATTTGCTGGGATATGCCGCAATGTCCTTGTTTCACGGGCCATTGTCGGATGCGCTCGGTCGGAAGCCGGTAATTCTTGCCGGTATTGCCATCTTCACCTTGGCGTCAGTGGGGTGCGCACTGTCCACATCGATGACGCAAATGCTGGTCTTCAGGATTATCCAGGGTTTATCGGCAGGCGTCGGCTTGATTGTCGGCCGCGCCATCGTGCGTGATGCATTGGATGGTGACGATGCCCAGCGCCTGATGAGCAATATCTCGATGATTTTCGGCGTTGCTCCGGCGATTGCGCCGATTATCGGTGGCTGGATTCTGGGCTGGAGTAATTGGCAGTCGATTTTCTGGTTCTTGTCTTGCTTCAGTCTGATCTTGTTATTGGCGACGGCGTTTGTTTTGCCGGAAAGTCATCCGGTTGAAAAACGCTTGCCGTTGAATGTCAAAGCTCTGAGCACGGTTTACAAAAGCATCATTATCAATCGCCGTTTTAGACTGCTGGCTCTTGCCGGTACTGCGAACTTTGGCGCCTTGTTCATTTACATTACCTCGGCACCGGCCTTTGTGCTGGATATGTTGAAGCTGAACGAACAACAATTCGGCTATTTTTTCGTGCCGACGATTGCCGGCATGGTTATCGGTGCATTTTTCAGCGGACGCGCGGCAGGAAAAATGTCCGGTGTGCGACTGGCGAATATCGGTTTTCTTTTTTGTGGAATATCGGCCGCCTTCAACATCCCCTATAATTTTTTTGTCACCGATATTTCATTGCCCTGGGCCGTGATACCGACAGTATTAAGCGCGTTCGGTGTTGCCTTGGTATTCCCGATTTTGACGATTGCGATTCTGGATATGTATCCGAACCAGCGCGGAAGCGCATCGTCGATGCAGGCCTTTGTCGGGCTGCTGTCCAATGCCTTGATCGCCGGTGTATTGTCGCCGGCGCTCAGCGATAACGGACTGCATCTCGCCCTTGCGGCTGGCGCCTTCAGTCTGGTGGCTTATGGTTTGTGGCTTTGGTACCTGGCGCATACCGACAAATTGCCGCAAGCGTCGACGCATGCAGAGAACTACGAGCCGGAAGATCAAATGTGATCAACGACTCGCATTTCTATTTCGTTTTCGAATAGGCACTTCGCAGCAATTCGTGGAAATGATGCACGGCATTTTCGCGCAATGGATTCAGCCGTCCTGCGACATACGATCCCGATGACAGACCGATTTGCACCGACTCGCAAATATCGACGTCTTCCTTTTGTACCTCGTCGCTGAACGCAATATCGCTCGCACGTCGGCGCTGCGCTATTTCACCCTCTTCTTTCTGATAGTAGTAGTCAAACTCAACGCGACATTTATCAATGCCGACGGGGATGACGCGATTGGTTTGCAGTCTTCCGGGCAGGATGTTCAGCATGGTATTGGGGTAGATGAAGTAATACAGCGCGTCGCCGGAACCGTAGAGATCATCCGCACTTTCCAGCGGACTGTATTGATACGAATACCATTCGGCGGTTTCGGTGATATAGGTGCGGTAGTCCAATAGGCTGTTTAGGCCCGGATGGATATGCGGCACGTGATAGCCTTCCAGATAATTGTCGACATAGACTTTCCAGTTGCAATTGACATCGTAGGCGACACGATGATGAAACACGTAATCCGTCAGTGATTGTTTGCCCAAGCGCTCATCGATACCTTTTACGACGCTATCGAATTCCGGTGCTTCTTCAGTCGCGACGAATACCAGACCTTGCCATACCCTTACTTTTGCTTCCGGCAATTTGACATCGGAAAGGATAAAGTTTTCCGTATTGTTCATTTCAGGCGCACTGCGCAAGATCCCATCCAAACCGTAAGTCCAACCGTGATATTTGCAGCGTAAAACTTTCGCCTGTTTCGCATCGCAGGTGGCAATCGGTCCGGCGCGATGACGGCAGACATTATGAAAAGCCTTGATGCTGCCATCGACGGCTCTCAGGATAATCAGGGGCAAACCGGCAATCGAGGTGACGATGTAGTCGCCGGCATCGGCAATTTGCGATTGGTGGCAAACCCATTGCCAGCTGCGGGCGAACACCGCTTTTGCATCGAACTCCGGCATGCGGGCATCGGTATAGAAAACGGCCGGCAATGCAGTCGCCAATGCCAGGCTTTGGGGTTGCAGGTTCTTGCTTGAGAGTAGATCTTGCATGGCGTTCACGGCGCTGGAATGGCGAGAGTGTAAACCAGAAACTCGTCATCACGCTGGTAATGCAGCTTCTCGTAAAGCGCCTGTGCCTTGCGGTTGCTGCGGGCGGTTTGCAGGAATATTTCGCAGGCATGGGTTTCCGTTGCCAATTGCCTGGCTGCCGCCATCAGGGACTCGGCAACGCCATGGCCACGGGCATCCGCAACGACAAACAAATCGTTCAATATCCAGCTTGGCTTCAGACTGAGACTCGCGAAAGCGGGGTAGAGTTGGGTAAAACCGACGGCTTTATTCCCGGTGCTTGCGATAAAAATAATGGATTGTTTATTGCTGATTCGCTCGCGGAGAAATTGCCGTATCGCGGCAACTTCATGCTTTCGCTCATAGAACGCAAGATAGCCGGAAAATAATTCTTCGAGTACATCCAGGTCATCGGTGTCGGCTTGTCGGATTGAAATCATGCTGCTGTTTTCCGTTCGCGATTGAAGAAGTACAAGATACTGCAAAGCAGTATCGCAGGACACCAGATCCACCTGAATTCCGATGCCAATACCGACAGGCTGCGCATCGAGAAAAAGCCCCGGCCTATCGCCGAAACCTCAATGCCGTTCCACGGGAAAAAATAACGGGTGTTATCGAATGGCCAGAACAGGGCGATGCCCAGGCCGCCGTCGGTGAGCGCATCGAGCAAGCCGTGGGAGGCAGCACACAGGCTGACGAACAGAAAGGCCGCCATGCGCGAACTATCGAGCTTCCTGTGCATGATTGCGGCAATCAAGCCAAGCACGATTGCGAAGCAGAGCGAATGGCTGAAACCGCGATGACCGAATTGGGACGCATATTGAACATCGAATTTGAAACCGATCACGTCGGCGTCGGGGAGAACGGAAGCCAATACACCTGCACAAAGCAGGTGTTCGGATATTTTCCGTTTGCCAAGGCCGAAGCCAAGCGCAAGCGGAACGGCGATATGGGAAATGATGGTTGGCATGTTCGATGAACTCCAGAAAAAAACGGCCAGGAAATCCTGACCGTTTTTTGTGTGCTGTTCATGAAGTGGTGCTTATTTCCAGCCGCATTCCTTGCCCTTGTTTTGTTCTTGCAGCCAGGTGTTCAGTGGCGCGAAGTATTCCAGTACCGCGCTGGCATCCATTTTTTCGCCGCCGGTCAGTTCCTTCATCGTCAATTGCCATGGCTGGCTGGCGCCTTTGCCGAGCATGTTCCAGTAGCGCTTGCCGGCTTCCTGGTTGTTGGCGAAGCTGCATTGATACAAGGGGCCCTTGAAGCCGGAGGCATCGCACAGTGATTTGTAGAACTGGAATTGCAGGATATCGGCCATGAAATAACGCGTGTACGGCGTATTGCCCGGCACATGGTATTTCGCACCGGCATCGAAGAATTCTTCACCGCGCGGAGTCGCAGGTGCGACTCCCTGGTATTTCGCTTTCAGGTCCCACCAGGCTTTGTTGTAGTTTTCCGGTTTGATCGAACCATCGAATACTCCCCAGCGCCAGCGATCGATCATCAGGCCGAATGGCAGGAAGGAGACCTTGGCCAATGCCATCCGCATTTGCGCATTGATGGTGGCTTCCTGGCTCACGGTGGGCTTGTCGACGAGGCCTTTGGAATTGAGGTACTCGGGGGTCATCGACAGCACGATGGTGTCGCCGATGGCTTCATGGAAACCGTCATTCGCGCCGTTCTGGAACAACGCAGGCGATTTTTGATAGGCGAGGTAGTAATAGATATGACCGAGCTCATGGTAAATCGTGGTGTAGGAATCTTCATCCGGCTTGATGCACATTTTGATGCGCACTTCGCCGTCCATCGTCATTGGCCAGGCACTGGCGTGGCACACGACATCGCGATCACG
>JAKQKT010000475.1 GCA_029560515.1 Pseudomonadota bacterium | reverse complement strand
TGTGATCTATACGCTGGTGATCCGACAGTTTTTCCGCAATCATCTGCGGGAGGTGCTGGACTACATGCCCGCAGGCCAATGGGCAAAGAAAATGCTGGTGCTGGCATGATTCAACAAACGCATTTCTGCGCAGGAGAGCTTGATTGAAACTGCTGTTCATCTTGCCCGAATACCTGCCGCATGCCGGTGGCGGCATCATCACTTTTTACCGTGCCTTGCTGCCGCAAATGGTCGCCATGGGGCACGAGGTTCGGGTTATTGTCGGCAGTGCCATGTTCGCCGAAGAAAAAGCGAACGCCACTCTGGTAGATGGCGTCAAAGTCGAATCGCTGGAACAGGGTTTGCGTGACAAATATTTCGAGCAATTCCAGACCTATGCGTCCATGCCCTGGTTGCGCAAACATCTGGCGGCGGCTTGGGCCATGTATGAGCAGGCAGGCAAGGGCGAGGGCTATGACGTAGTCGAAGCGACCGACTGGGGCCTGTTGTTTGTGCCCTGGGCACTGGAGCAATCAGCGTCGTTGCTCGTTCGCATGCATGGCAGTATCGGCCAAATCGATATCCATGACCCGGTCGCGGGCGAAGAAGCCCAGGGTCAGCTTGTTCGCATGATCGAACGGCAGGCACTTTCTTTTGCGAATACCGTGCAGACTTACAGTCCAGCCAATGCCATGTTTTGGGAAGCCCAGACAGGTCGCGAAGTCGATTGTCTTTATCCGGCATGGCAAGCTTTTTCCAACGCGCCGCAAAATACTGACAGAAGCGATCGTGGTCTCGTCCTCGGTCGCCTGCAACGCTGGAAAGGCCCGCAGGTTTTGTCCGAAGCCTTGCTCGCACTCGGCAACGCTGCACCCATCATCGAATGGATGGGTCGCGATACCGCCTACGACAATCGCCAACGCACCACCGGGCAATATCTCGCGCAGAACTTCCCCGGCATCTGGCAACAGCGTCTGTTGCATTGCCAGCCACAAGCGCCGGAACTGGCGGCCGCCAGACAAGCCTCCGCCGCTTTTGCGGTGGTGCCATCGTCCTGGGACGTTTTCAATTTCACCTGCGTCGAAGCCATGGGGCAGGGCGTTCCGGTCATTTGCTCGACCGGTGCCGGTGCCAGCAGCTTGATTGAAGATGGTGTCAGCGGTTTTGTGTTTGAAAACGGAAATCCCCACGCATTGGCCAATGCGATTTCGCGTTGCACCTCGATGAGCGAAGCGGAACGTGGTGCGATGGCAGACGCAGCGAGATCAATAATTGAAAGGGAATTGAATCCGGTACGTGTTGCCGAAAAATATCTGCAGGCCTATCTGATCACCACGAAAAAATCGCGGCAGCCGATAGCACAGGACAATTGGCTGCGCCGCGCCTGCGACCCCGATAATCGGCAAGTCGAAGCACTGTCATTCCTGGATACTCTGCCACTGAAGGCATTGCTGCACTACGTCTGGCAACGCAGCAGGAAAAAATGGTCGCCATGAATCAGTATGCACGCAATGGCAGGCTCGCTTTATGCATTCCGGCCTATAACGCCGAAAAGTTTCTGCCGCGTCTTTTAACATCGGCACGGCAGCAACACATTCCGTTCGATGAAATTTGGCTCTACAACGATTGCAGCACCGACGGCACTGCCGAACTGGCGGCGCGTTTGGGTGCCCGCGTAGTCAGTGGTGAAAAAAACATTGGTTGTAGTGGCGGCAAAAATCGGCTCTTGCAGGAAACCAGCTGCGAATGGATTCATTTCCACGATGCCGACGATGACCTGAAACCCGACTTCACCACGCTCGCCAGAAAATGGATTGACAAGCCGGACGTGCCCGATGTCGTTTTGTTCAATTATGAAAGCCGCCGTTACGAAGACGAACATCTTTTAATGCTGCGCGAATTCGATGCGCAAGCCCTGCGAACCGATCCTGCTCGATACTCTATCCGCAACCAGATCAATCCTTATTGTGGCCTGTATCGCCGCGAGTCCTTGCTGCGTGTCGGCGGTTATGACGAAGACCCGGCGGTGCTGTACAACGAAGACTGTCGCTTCCATATGCACTTGGCGTTTTCCGGTTTGAGTTTCGATGCCGAACCGCAATTTGCCGTGATCAATCTGGAACGCCAAGGCTCAATGTCCGGCGCCAACAAAGAAAAATGCGCCCGCGCCCGGCTTGCCGTGCTGCAAAAAGCGGCGAGAGAAGCATCGCCGAATCTGCACCGTGAAATCGGACTCGAAGCCTGGTTAAATGCCCGGCAGCTCGGTGCCTTCAAGGCTTGGGATGCGATGAATGATGCCATTGATCTCGCAAAAGAAATGGGCGTCGCCAGCCCCGAGGAAGAAGAAAAAGCATGGTTGCGTGGCTTCGCTTCGATGGCGCCGAAACTCGGCTTCAAATGGCGTGCGCAATTCGTGGCAATGCGGGACGGGAAGTAAATTCCGATCATGACGACGCCACTGGTTTCCATCTGTATTCCCGCCTACAACGCCGAGCCGTATATCGAGGCCACCATCGATTCCGCCTTGAACCAGACTTATTCAAATATCGAGATCATTGTTATCGACGATGGATCAAGTGATCGAACACTGGAACTGGCGTCCCGATATAAAGCCCGCGGCGTTTCGGTGATTCATCAACAGAATAAGGGCGCCTCCGCTGCCAGGAATGTTGGCCTGCGTGCGGCATCAGGCGAGTGGATACAGTTTCTCGATGCAGACGACGTTCTTCATCCCGAAAAAATAGAGCGCCAGATACGCTTCGCCGGCGAACACGGAACGGATTTTTTATATGGCGCCGAATGGGCGCGATTTATCCAGAATGTGGATGAAGCCGTTTTTATGGAATCGCATTTTCCGAAAGATTGCGATGCAGTCACCTGGTTGACGGAAAAATATTCGCATCGCGGCACCGTACCGCCCATCGCGTGGTTGGCACATCGCAGCATGATTGAAAAAGCCGGTGAATGGGACGAGCGTCTGTCCTTGAACGACGATGGCGAGTTTTATGATCGCCTCGTGCTTCACAGTCTCGGTATTCGTCATGTTGCCGGTGCCAAAGCCTATTATCGTTCGCAGGTCATGCACAGTCTTTCCGGTCGTGTTTCCAGGCCGGCAGCGGAATCCGGATTGCTGGCGATGGATCTCTGCACCGCCCGTTTTCTAAAAGCGGAAAACACTCCAGTCACGCGACATGCCTGTGCCATGCAGTACATGCAATATGCATATCAGTTTTATCCGATTGAGCGTGATCTGGCAGAGCGCGCCATATTGCAAGTCAATGCACTCGGCGGCACGGGTTGGCCAATACCCGGCAGCTCAACCTTGAAGCTGTTAGCGCGCCTGATCGGTTGGCGCAGCGCCCGGCAGATGCAATATCGGTATTATCGCTGGCGTTATAATAAAAACTGACATGAAATACTCCGGAAGTCATTCGCATAACATGATGAAAATAATCGTCGTATGTACTTCCAGCTATGTTTACGGTGCAGAGGTGGCGACATTAAACCTTCTTGAAGGATTGAAAAAGGAAGGCCACGATATTCTGGCGATTACCTCGACATGGAC
>JAKQKT010000459.1 GCA_029560515.1 Pseudomonadota bacterium | reverse complement strand
GGCGATGCCATCCAGATGTTGTACGCCCGGATATCGGAAAACAAATTGCATCGCAGTGACTCGAATGGCTCGGTCATGCCGCGCGATATTTCCGATGACTACATCCAGCGTGTCAGCAGCGATATCCAGATCGAACGCAAGTTGCGCGTGGTCGTTGACTGCGGCAGTGGCGCGGCCGGCGAGCTGGCGCCGCGTCTGCTAGAGGCAATCGGTGCCGAAGTGGAACCGCTTTTCTGTGAAATCGACGGTACTTTTCCGCATCACCATCCCGACCCAAGCGACCCGGCCAATCTCGTTTCCCTGATACAGGTCGTGCAGCGTACCGGTGCCGATATCGGTCTGGCGCTGGATGGCGACGGTGATCGACTCGGCGTCGTGACGCGTTCTGGCGAAATGATTTATCCCGACAAGTTGCTGATGCTGTTTGCCGCAGACGTGCTCGAGCGCAACCCCGGCGCATGCATTATCTACGACGTCAAATGCACCAATTTGCTGCCTACCCATATTCTTCGCTATGGCGGCAGCCCGCTGATGTGGAAAACCGGGCATTCGCTGATCAAGAGCAAGATGAAAGAAACCGAAGCCGAACTTGCCGGTGAAATGAGCGGGCATTTCTTCTTCCGCGAACGCTGGTACGGGTTTGATGACGGCTTGTATGCCGCTGCCCGTCTGCTCGAAATTCTGGCGGCCAGTCCCGAAGATGCCGATGAAGTATTCGATGCGCTGCCCAAAAGCGTTTCCACGCCGGAAATCAAGGTGCAGGTTGCCGAAGGCGAGCAATATACTTTTATCGAGAAATTCGTTGCTCAAGCCCGATTTGAAGGCGCCCGTATTTCGACCATTGACGGCATCCGCGCCGATTGGTCGGATGGCTGGGGTCTCGTGCGTGCCTCCAACACCACGCCGGTCTTGGTCTTGCGTTTCGATGCCAAAGACAATGAGGCGCTGGCAAGAATCAAGGCGACATTCCGGCAGCAGCTATTGTCGGTGGATCCAAGTCTAAGCCTGTCGTTCTAGACAAGAACCGGACAATAAAAAACGCGGCCTTGGCCGCGTTTTTTACTGGCTGATTTCCGTAAATTCGGGCATCAATTTTTAGGTGCGACAGGTGTTGCCGATGTCGGCGTTGAAGCAGGAGAAACGGTCGCAGGCGAGGTAGCGGCATCCGGTGCCGGTGTGCCCGTGCCGCGCAATTCGCGATAACGGGCCAGCACCATCGCAAACTCGTTTTCCATGGTTTTTACGTCGTTGTGGCTAGTCACCTGTGCTGCCTGTTGCTTCAGAAGTTCGTCATGCATTTCCTTGATTTGTTTGGTACGGGTGGCGTCGACGGGGCGCTTGGCAAGTTCGGCTTCAGAGGCTTGGGCCAGCATGCCGGTCAGGCTGCCACGAATGCTCTTGATACTGATGTCGGTGGATTCGATGGTTTGTTGCAGCAAGTCGATGCGTTCCTTGTAGGTGCGACGCAAATCGTCTTCGGTGGAATAGTTGATCAACATCGCGTCTTCGATGCGCTTTTGCTGGTCTGCAATTTTCTGCGCTTCTTCATCGGCGGTTTTCTGTGCAGCCTGCGCTGCCCGTTCGGCATCGGTCAGTGCTCTTTCCACCGTGCCGACGCTCTGGCCTTTCGAGTTGATTTCCTTGCGTGCCTGGTTGACCGCTTCTGGCGGCAATTGGTCACTGATTTGCACCTTGCCGTCTTTATCGACCCAGCGGTACAGTTTTTTCTTTTCGGTAGGGGCACCGGTCTGGCTTTGTGCGATCAAATCGCCGGCAAGCAGTCCGGTGATGATGGCGAATACGAGTAGATATCGGGTTTTCATATGGATTCCTTGAACTTCACTTCAATATTGCACGGTACACCATGAATGCCGGGACCAAGGTCCCCGTTAAACATCACTTCCATACTGCGAACGATACGCCACTAGCGCTTGTTTGTAAGCTTGCAGCGCCGGATTCTCATCCGCCATTTGCAGCAATTCCGACAAGCCGGCAATCGCCAATACCGGCAGGCCGAATTCGGCGGTGACTTCCTGTGCCGCCGAACGGGCACCGGTCTGGCCCCGTTCCTGACGGTCCAGTGCAATCAACACGCCGCATGGATTGGCGCCGGCTTGCTTGATGATCTCGATTGATTCGCGAATCGCGGTACCTGCCGTGATCACGTCATCGACAATGAGCACATTGCCCTGCAATTTCGCGCCCATCAATGTGCCGCCTTCCCCATGGGTTTTTGCTTCCTTGCGGTTGAATGCCACTGGCACGTCATGTCCTTTGCCAGCAAGCGCAACGGCCAGGCTGGTCGCCAGCGGAATACCCTTGTAGGCCGGGCCAAACAACATGTCAAAGCTGAATGCCTGTGCCTCCAGGGTGGCCGCATAGCACTCGCCGAGCTTTGCCAGCGCTGCGCCTGAATCGAACAAGCCGGCATTGAAAAAATAGGGACTGATGCGGCCCGATTTCAGGGTGAATTCGCCGAAGCGAAGTACCTGTTTGCCGATGGCCAGTGCCAGAAATTCGCGTTGGTGTATTTGCATGCAGGTTGGCCGTGATGGGTTGTGCGGTTAGCGCAGGTGAAGTTTAACAAATGCGCACACTCGGACGGCACCGCGTTGGCAAATTTCGTAAAAAACAGGATTTCAGCTACTCTTGATGCCGCTCACACATCGTCGCTCACCGCTGATATCACCATGAAAATAATCAGTTTCAACGCCAATGGAATCCGCTCTGCCGCCACCAAGGGTTTTTACGATTGGCTCGCACAGCAGGATGCCGATGTGCTCTGCCTGCAGGAAACCAAGGCGCAGCGTGATCAGCTGGACGACACCCAGTTCCATCCGGACGGCTACCATAATTTTTTCCGCGATGCCTCGACCAAGAAAGGCTATTCCGGTGTCGCGATTTACTCGAAGAAAAAGCCCGACGAGATTCGAACCGGGCTTGGCTGGGATGAATTCGACGAAGAAGGCCGCTACATCGAAGCGCGGTTCGGCAACCTGAGTGTCGTCTCGCTGTATCTGCCATCGGGCTCGTCGAAGGAAGAGCGGCAGCAATTCAAATTCAAGGTCATGGACTGGATCACGCCGATATATCGCGAGTGGCTATCCAATGGCCGCGACTACGTAATTTGCGGCGACTGGAATATCGCGCACACGCCGAAAGACATCAAAAACGCGAAGTCGAACGAAAAAAATTCCGGTTATCTGCCGGAAGAGCGGGCATGGCTGAGCGAGCTTTTCGAACAGCATGGCTGGGTCGATAGTTATCGCCATCTGAAACCGGAAGGTCAGGACTACACCTGGTGGAGCCAACGCGGCGCCGCACGCGCGAAGAACGTCGGTTGGCGGATCGATTACCAGGTGGTCAGCCCCGGCCTGAAAAACCGCCTGAAACATTGCGCGATTTTTCCGGAACCGCGATTTTCCGATCATGCGCCCTATTTGGTGGAATATTTATGAGTGCAGCAACGTCATGGATGAGCCGGCTCGCCTTCGGTGTACGCCCCTATATTCAGCGCGAACCGCTGGCGGCTTTCCTGCTCGGGGTTTCATCGGGGTTTCCCTATGCGATGCTCGGAGCCACTCTTACAACGCGACTTGCACAGGATGGCATCGACAAGAAAAGCGTGACGGCTTTTTCACTCGCATTCCTTGTTTACAGCTTCAAGTTTCTCTGGGCTCCACTGGTTGATGGGTTCAGATTGCCGATCATCGGGCGATTGGGGCAACGGGTATCGTGGCTGTTACTGGCAGGTGCCGCGGTCATGATGACGGTGATGTATCTTGGCGCACTGGATCCCAAAGCCGATTTGGCTTATTTCGCAATGGCAGCAGTGGCGGTTGGCGCCGCCGGGGCAACATTCGATATCGTCATTGATGCCTATCGAATTGAATTGCTAAAACCGGAGCAGCTGGGTGTCGGTTCCGGCATGTCGCAGTATGGCTGGCGTATTGGCTCTGTAGCTGCAGGGTCACTTGCCTTGTACGTAGCATCGGCAGGCGACTGGGGCAGGGCTTATATGTTTTGTGCAGTGTTCGCGCTGCCTGCCATGTTGACAGGTTTGTTTGTCGGTGAACCTGCCCGGCATATCGTGATAGCGCCGAAGCGTGGCGCATCGCAAGTCCTTGATGCGGTGATCAAGCCACTGAGCGAGTTCCTGCTGCGTCGCGGAGCGATGTTGGTCTTGCTGTTTATTTTATTGCACAAAATTGGCGACACCCTCGCTAATCTTACTTTCCGTCTGCTCTTGAATGATTTGGGTTTCAGTAATGAAGAGATAGCGACCTATGACGTTGGGGTAGGCTTTTTCGCTTACTTGATAGGTATTTTTATTGGCGGAGTCATGTATGCCAGCATGGGCATGAAAAGATCCGTGCTTGTCTCTCTGATATTGATGGCAGTTTCGAATCTCAGCTTCGCTTGGCTGGCATCAAATGGGCACTCAAACGGCCTGCTCGCTTTCACGATCGGATTTGAAAACATCGCCAGCGGAATAGGAGGCGTGGTAGTGGTGGCGTATCTTTCCGCACTCTGCAATCTCTCTTTCACCGCTACGCAATTTGCACTGCTTAGCGCAGCGGCAAGTATTGTTGGGCGATTCATCACGGGCACGACAGCAGGCGCCTTGATTGAATCACTGGGCTATGTGCAGTTCTATTTATTGACGACAGTCGTTGCCTTGCCGGGAGTGTTCTTGTATTTCTACATGCTGCGGTCTGGCTTGATTGAGCAATCGATCGGTGATGTCAATGCAGTTTCAGCCTCCGAGACAAAGTCCTAGCTTGTGAGGCTAATGGCAAAGCAGATCCTGAATGAAAATGAGCCAGCTGTTTCCTTGGCAGCAAACTAGAGTTAATCTGGACTCCCCCCAATAATCCTTGAATCTTTGTGGCCGACTTTTTACTCCGTGATATTGATGAGCGTGTCGCGAACCGCGTGAAGGAAATTGCGCGGCAAAAAGGCTGGCCGTTAAATGATGTTTTGCTGCATTTGGTCAAGCAGGCCTTGGGAATGGCGGAGCCGGATCCACCGGCAATCCCGGGTGATATCGCGCGTCTGAATGGCGCCTGGAATGAGGAAGAATCGCGCGCTTTCATGGAGGCGATGAATTCCTTCACCGGTTTGCCGGACGATGCTCCGTCCTATATGACCAACAAAGAAGGCAAAAACTAGGCGCAGGCGTCCTGTCCACGGACGCAGCAAGCAGACGCCCCTACTAGCTTATTTCGGATAAACAACACCCAGCACGCGCGGACCTTTCGCACCGGTGACGGTGCTTACATTTCCCGGGCGTTTCGCCAGAGTTTCCCTTGCCAGCCAGGCAAATGCCGCCGCTTCGACATAATCGGGATGCAAGCCATGTTCTGCCGTCGTCTGGATCTGCGTCATTGCGAGCAAGTTGCGTAGATGCTGCATCAGCACCGGGTTATGACTGCCGCCGCCACAGACCAGCAGTCGCTGACAATCGGGCATGGCAGCTTTCAATTCATGTGCAATCGTGTGTGCCGTCAGGGCCGTGAGTGTCGCCTGTACATCGGCGGGCGAAACGGCCAGCCCCTGCATTTTTGTCTGCAGCCATTCCAGGTTGAATTGATCGCGACCGGTCGATTTTGGCGGCGCCTTGTCAAACCAGGCATCCTTCAGGCAAGCCTGCAGTAATTCGCGATGCACCGAGCCAGAGGCAGCAAACTCGCCATTCGCATCGAAATTTATATCCAGCTGCTTTCGACACCAGGCATCCATCATGCCGTTGCCGGGGCCGGTATCGAAACCGCGAACACGACCGTCACGATGCAGGAGTGTCAGATTGGCAATCCCGCCGATATTCAGCACCGCGCGCTCTTCGCCAGTCTGCGAAAAAACGGCTGCATGAAATGCCGGTACGAGCGGCGCGCCTTGCCCACCGGCGGCAACATCGCGTCGGCGGAAATCAGCGACGGTATCGATGCCGCAGCGCTCGGCAATGATATTGGCATCTCCCAATTGCATGGTGAACGGATGTTCGCCCATCGGCGCGTGGCGCAAGGTCTGCCCATGCGAACCGATGGCGCTTATTGCATTGGCATCCATTCCGGCGTCACGAAGGCATTGCAGCACGATGGAGGCAAAACATTGTCCAAGCTCGCTATCCAGGCGACCGACGGCATCAAGATGGATTTCCGCGTCCGTTTGCGAGAGCCGCAGCAGATTTTTTACCAGGTTGTCCGGCAACTCGTAAGTGCGGGCGAACCTTATTTCCAGCGATGGCTCGAAACGCGCCAGAACCGCATCGACGCCGTCCAGGCTGGTGCCGGACATCAGGCCAAGAAAAAGCCCACTATCGTGAGTGGGCGTTTTTGAGTTCTTTTCATTCATTTGCGAAGTCTAACGTTTTGCAAACTGCAAACCACGTTCCATGCTGTCCATTTTTGCAATCGAAGGCGCGATGCTTGCCTTGAAGGATGCCAACTGCGTGCCAGACAGAGGTAGCGGTTTTGGCATGGTGACTTTCAGTGGATTCACTTGCTGGTGGTTGATCATGAATTCGTAGTGCAAATGCGGGCCGGTCGCCAGTCCGCTCATGCCGACATAGCCGATGGTGACGCCCTGATTGACGTGCTGACCCATTTTGTATTTGCCGAAAGCCGACATATGACCGTACAAGGTGCTGCGACCTTGGCCATGGTCAATGACAATCGCGCGGCCGTAGCCGTTTTTCCAGCCGACGAAGCCGACGCGGCCGTCACCCGCGGCCATGATGGGAGTGCCGGCACGTGCAGCGTAATCAACGCCCTTGTGCATGCGCATGCGCCCGAGCACCGGGTGATTGCGCATGCCGAATGTGGAGGACAGGCGCGCAAATTCAATCGGAATCCGCATCAGGACTTTTTTCAGCGGATTGCCGTTTTGGTCGAAATACTGGGCTTCGCCATTATGGGTGAAGCGATAGGCGGTATAGGTTTTTCCACGCGTTACGATGCGGGCTGCAAGCACCGCGCCATTGCGCATGCGCTGGCCTTCGCGCCACTGGTCTTCGTAAACCACATGGAAAGTGTCGCCATCATTCAGGTCTTCGACGAAATCGATGTCGTATTTGAAAACGTCGGCGAGCTTGTTGATCGAAGAGGTGGTCAGGCCGGCCTGTTTGGCATCATAGGAAAAGGATTTCTTGATGATGCCGGAAGCAATCGCAACTTCCTGATCGACTTCACGCTGGATGATGTTTTCCTTGGCCTTGCCGTCTTCAAGTGACAATTCGATCCGGGTACCTTCATCGCGGTCAAAGGCAAGAGTCATCAACTCGCCCTTGGCATTAAGCTCGAACGCCAGTTCCTTGCCAGGGCCGATTTTCGACATGTCTTTACGGGCGCCCGGCACCACCATCATCTGACGCATGGCTTTTAGTGGCAGGTTCAATTCCTTGAACACATGGGTGAGAGTCTGGCCTTTTTTCACCAGCACATAATGCCAGCCGCTGCCGGCATCGGCGCTTTGCGGTTCTCTGGCTTCAGGCAGGGTGAGCAAGACGTTTTCCTGCTGCGAAACGGTGGCGGGTTCGCGCATCGCGTTCGCCATACCAGGCGCGATGGCAATGACCATGGTGCCAACAACGCTGAAGACGCCTGCCAGAAACCAGTGTTCATGTGTCCAGCGCGAAAGCGCGTTTTGAATTTTTGGATGGGGCAAAACGAACTCCGTCGGCAAAACCGGTCAAGGTTTAATGAGGGCTAAAGATAACCAAGATGAAAAGCCGGCGTCAAACCCTTGTAATTACTGGATTTTTTGTTCAGAAAGGTTTAACTTTAACTTAACTTCGCGACTGCATTTCAGTTCGTGATTCAATAGCCACTTTTGAGTGGCCCAGAGCCAGAAAAATTATGACCACTATCGCAGAAAGCCTTGCCCTGATTGGGCGGGGTGCAGAAGAAATACTGAAAATTGAGGAGCTGGAGGCGCGGTTGAAATTAGGTCGCCCCCTCAGGATCAAGGCGGGTTTCGACCCAACTGCGCCTGATTTGCATATCGGCCATACGGTGCTTTTGAACAAAATGCGCCAATTTCAGGATTTGGGGCATACCGTCATTTTCCTGATTGGTGACTTCACCGGCATGATCGGTGACCCGACCGGCAAGAACGTCACCCGTAAGCCATTGACACGGGAAGATGTGTTGGCTAACGCACAGACTTATGCCGATCAAGTGTTCAAGGTTTTGGACCGGGAAAAGACCGAAGTGCGCTTTAATTCGGAATGGTTCGGCAATATGAGTGCTGCCGACATGATCAAGCTCGCCGCACAACATACTGTTGCCCGGATGCTGGAACGTGACGATTTCAACAAGCGTTTTACTGGACAGCAACCGATAGCCATCCACGAATTTTTGTATCCCCTGGTGCAGGGTTATGACTCGGTGGCATTGAGATCGGATGTCGAGTTGGGCGGTACTGACCAGAAGTTCAATTTGCTCATGGGCCGTGCTTTGCAGGAAAACGCCGGGCAGCCGCCACAGATCGTGTTGACCATGCCGCTGCTCGAAGGGCTTGATGGCGTCAACAAAATGGGCAAGTCGCTGGGCAATTACATCGGTATCAATGAGCCTGCGAATGACATCTTCGGCAAGACCATGTCGATCTCGGATGAATTGATGTGGCGCTGGTTTACGCTGCTTTCGTTCGAAAAATCGCTGGAAGATATCGAGCAGATGAAGCGTGATATGGCTGCCGGGCAAAACCCGCGCGATTTCAAAGTGCAATTGGCCCGTGAGCTGGTGGATCGCTTTCATGGTGCAGGCGCTGGTGATGCGGCAATCACGCATTGGAATGAAGTGGTGAAAGGCGGCGCGGTACCGACGGATTTGGTCACGCAGGATATTGCAGTGACGGAAGAGGGTATTCGTCTTGGCGCATTATTGCGCGCCGCAGGATTGGCGCCGTCTGGCGCTGAAGCGAACCGCAAAATCGTTGAGCGTGCTGTGAAGATCGATGGTGTGATCGTTGAAGATCGCGAAATGAGTTTTAAGTCTGGTCAAAGCTTGTTGTTACAACTTGGCAAGCGTGGATTTGCGAAGGTAAATCTCGTCAAAGCGTGATCATTTCTAAATAAATACTTTCCAAGAACGCTCAATATCAGTTAGTATGAAAACCCCTTTGCAGCAAACAGCTGTTTTTCGGCAGCTTGTTGTGACGCGGTGCGGCAAAAAAATCGGTTTTCACTATTGACGACCCAGTTTTATGCCCTATAATGTGCGGCTCCCTTGAGCGAAACGCCTCGGGACGGATTCTTCGGAATCCACGTACTATGATCTTTGACAGTGTGCGCAGGAAATTTGTGCGGGCGTCTGTAGAGCGGAGTGAAGTCCAATCTTGCAGATGTCTGTTAACAGCTTTAAGTCAATTTAAGTAGTAGATGTAACCATTTAGTACGCAAGCGATGTACAAGCC
>JAKQKT010000455.1 GCA_029560515.1 Pseudomonadota bacterium | reverse complement strand
ATGATGTTCATGGCGAACATGAGTTGGAACTCGGCGATGAACACCAAGGAAACCATCGGCTGGTTGACTGCGAAGAATGAAGCCGGTGATTACAAGATTCCGAAAATCATTTATTCCGATGCCTATTCGAGCGAGATGGTGGCGTATGCCGATCTGATTTTGCCGGATACGACTTATCTCGAACGCTTCGATGCGATCTCGATGCTGGACCGTCCGATTTCCGATGCCGATTGCGCCGCCGATGCGATTCGGCACCCGGTATTCCAGCCCGATCGCGACGTGCGCGGATTCCAGTCGGTATTGATCGATATCGGAGCGCGCCTGAAATTACCGGCCTTGCTCGATGAAAACGGCGAACCTAAGTACCGTGATTTCGAAGACTATATTTTGCGGCACGAGCGTGCGCCTGGTGTGGGCTTATTGGCCGGCTGGCGTGGCGAAAACGGTGAACAAAGCGGCAAGGGCCAACCGAATCCGGATCAGCTCGAACAATACAAAAGCCACGGCGGTTTCTGGCATTCACCGGTTCCCGAGAATGCGCGCTATTACAAAATGGCGAATCGCGACTATCTGGAATGGGCGACGAAAAAAGGCTTTATCGTGAAGCCCGACCAGGTCGTGTTGCAGTTGTATTCCGAAACCCTGCAGAAATTCCGTTTGGCCGCTCAAGGCCATGGTGAACATCAACCACCGACGCAGCATCGCGAACGTGTTGAAAAGTATTTCGATCCAATGCCGATCTGGTATGAACCGTTTGAAGGTGCCGAGCTGGCGGGCAGTAAAGATAATAATTTCCCGTTGTCGGCAATAACGCAACGCCCGCCCTTCATGTACCACAGCTGGGGCTCGCAGAATGCATGGCTGAGACAAATTACCGCGCGCAATTATTTGTATCTGCATCCCGACACCGCAAATAAATATCAAATCAGCGATTTCGATTGGGTGCATGTCGATTCGCATCAGGGCCGCATTACCGTGCAATGCAAATTTGCAACGAACATGCAGCCCGATACTGTCTGGACTTGGAATGCGATCGGCAAACGCAAAGGTGCCTGGGCATTGGCGAAAAACGCGCCAGAATCGAGCAAGGGCTTTCTGGTCAACCACCTGATTTCCGATATCACGCCGAAGGGCGATTATGCGAATGCGGATCCGGTTACTGGACAGGCAGCCTGGTTTGATTTGCGGGTTCGTATCGAAAAAGCGGCTACTCAAGATGAGGCCTCGCCGCATTTCGATACGATCAACAGCCATCAACATGGCGATAATTCGCCGCTGCGCTACGGCAAACAATTCAGGAAATCATCATGACGATGCTGCCGCCGCCATCGAAAAAGAAACTCGGTCTGGTGATTGATCTGGATACCTGTGTCGGCTGCCATGCCTGCGCAGTCGCCTGCAAGGAATGGAATGCCGGTGGTATCGCCGCGCCATTGACCGATGAAAACCCCTATGGCGCCGATCCGCATGGCGTATGGTTTAATCGCGTGCATAGCTACACGATTGATGCATTGAACGAGCAACCGGAAACGACACTGCATTTTCCGCGCTCCTGTCTGCATTGCGAACAAGCACCTTGCGTAACGGTTTGCCCTACCGGTGCGAGTTACAAGCGCGCAGAGGATGGCATCGTGCTGGTCGATGAAGACAAATGCATCGGCTGCAAATTGTGTTCCTGGGCCTGCCCCTATGGCGCCCGTGAATATTCGCAGGTCGAAGGCGTGATGAAGAAATGCACGCTTTGCGTGGACCGCATCTACAACGAGCATATTCCGGAAGAATCCCGCAAACCCGCGTGCGTGCAAGCCTGCCCGACCAAGGCACGACATTTCGGCGACCTGGGCGATGAAGAATCCGATATTTTCAAACTGGTCAAGGATCGTGGCGGCGTCGAACTGATGCCCGAACTTGGCTATCAACCGGTCAATCGTTATCTGCCACAGCGCGAACGGCGCACCGGTCAAAAACAAAAAGACGTGAAAGAAGAAATTTTGGAAGCCGAAAAACTGCCGCCGATGCTGCGTTGGCTTGATCGTGTCTTGAGTCGATAGGAATTACGCCGATATGCACCCCGCTTTTTCCGTCATTTTTTTTACTACGCTTTCCGGCATGGGTTATGGCCTATGGGTTCTCATGGGAAGCCAGATTCTGCTATCGGACTCTGCCAATCCGCAAAAAAACTTATCCGGCCTGTTGCTCGGATTTCTACTGGTGGCAATCGGCCTGTCCAGCTCAACCCTGCATCTGGGCAAACCCCTGCGAGCCTGGCGCGCATTCAGCCAGTGGCGTACAAGCTGGCTTTCGCGCGAAGGCGTTCTGGCGGTCATCTGTTTTATTCCGGCATTGATTTTGATCACGCAAAATTATCTTGATCACGACTACATCAACAAGAATATTTTGGCCGTTGCGCTCAGCCTCTTGTCGATTGCCACCGTTATTTGTACTGCCATGATTTATGCCAGCCTGAAACCCATTCCAGCCTGGCAACACGCCTACGTCGTTCCCATTTATCTCCTGTTTGCCTGTCTTGCCGGCGGCGCACTCGGCATTTCGATTATTTGCATTCCGTCAGGAAGTCTTTCGGAGTACCCGGTCTTCGCCATCTTGTTGCTTGCGAGTCTGCTTGGTGTGCTTAAAAAACGTTATTGGAAGGATATCGATACGCTATCCCTGCCTTCGCGTGCATCTGCACTTGGATTAAAACCGGACCAGATCGCCAACGTATTTGAGCGCCCCCATACCGAAGCCAATTACCTAACCACGGAAATGGGATTCGTGCTCGCTCGCAAACATTCACGGAAATTGCGGGCGGTTGCCTTGCTGCTATTCAGCTGGTTACCGATTGTTTTTTGTATCGCCGCCCTGATAGTACCGCAGGCTTTCAGGGGATACCTGATGCTGTTGACCGCGTTATCCGCATACGCAGGCTCGATGGTGGAACGCTGGCTTTTTTTCGCGGAAGCGAAACATGCGGTGATGCAATATTACTGATTCGGATATGCGCGCGTCGACTTCATGCCTTCACGATTACCGCATCCTGCCCATTCCAGAATGCAAACGTCTGAAACAGAAGCGGCTCGGAATCAAATACACTGCGAACACAATCTTCCACAAATTTTTTCGTGGTGAACGTGGTGCCATACAGATTGCCATCGAGCGATGCCGATTCGCTGCTAGGAATGAAATGTACGCCGTTTTCGGGAAATACAATTCCGCCATCCCGCACGACATCTTCGTTATGAACGCTGAAGACCAACAGCCCGCCGGGTTTTACCAGGCGTTGAAGACTACGCAGCCACGGTGCCCACATCTGCGACGGCAAGTGGGTAAACATCGACAATACGAATACCAGTTCATATTGTTTTCCGACAATTATTCTTTCCGGATCATGAGAAGACTCCAATGTCTCGACCCCGAATTGCTCGCGCAGGAAATCCATACTGCCGGGCAATACGTCGCTGCAAGTCACGCGCCCCGGAAGGGCTTTGACAAGATGTCGAGTAAAACGGCCAAAACCGGCAGCAAATTCAAGAACGCTGGCAGTTTTCAGTAGGGGGCGATCCACCAACTCAAGCAATAGCATCAGCTCGGACAGAGTTCGCCAGCCATCGGAGAGATATTCCCGGATCGGATTTCTTGCAAGCTCATGCGCCGCAAAAAAACCGAAAATATCGTCACGCGGATCGATGATGCAATTCATCCGCATCCAGCGACCATAGGCATGTGGCGAGCGCAGTCTTTCCAGGGCATTGTGTGCAGCCAAATTACCCGGATCCGCTTTAAGGACTTCCAGATACAGAAGCTCTGCTTCGGCAGGCTGTGCCGACTCGATTTTGATTGCCGAATCGAGCATTGATTCTTTGTCGATCATCATGACTTAAGGAATGCTCATTTTTAGATTCTGCACCGAAACAAACCGACTATTCGCCACGGTCTTTCAACAACGCAGCAACGACGCCGGGATCTGCCAGGGTCGATATGTCACCCAGCTCTTCCGGTTTATTCTCGGCAATTTTCCGAAGGATGCGACGCATGATTTTACCCGATCGCGTTTTCGGAAGCCCAGGCGCCCACTGGATAACGTCGGGCAAAGCAATGGCGCCGATCTCATCGCGGACTTTTTGCGCAATCGCCTTGCGAAGCGTTTCGTTTTCCTCGACGCCAACATTCAAAGTGACGAACGCATAGATTGCCTGACCTTTGATGTCGTGATCAAAACCGACGACGGCGGCTTCGGCGACATCGGCATGT
>JAKQKT010000452.1 GCA_029560515.1 Pseudomonadota bacterium | reverse complement strand
TCGCCAAACATATTGCCGACAATCTCGGCCGGTGCTGAAATGAGATCGAGCAAATCGGCTTTGCCTTGCATGCTGATTGCACCCAAATGATCATCACCCAGACCCCGGCGTGGTGCGGACACGACAACCGAGCGGTGTTCGTCCAGTGGATAAAAATGCCCGGTATTGAAGCGCTCGTCCGGCATTTCAATTCGTTCCAGCAGGCGTCGTGATTCAATATCGATGTAACAGATAGACCCGCGAATGCCACTGGATTTTTCGCTGCCGCCATTGCTGACCGCGAGTACGGTGCCGTGATCGAGCAGGTGGCAGTCATGTGGATGGCTGCCAAAGCTGGGGAAATCGTCGATATAACGCAAGCTTCCGGTTTCCCTGATGCCGATCGCACCTTCGCCTGATGGCGAAGTTTCCGTCGTGTATAAAAGCCGGCCATCCAGACTGCAGGCGCCATGTCCGTAGAACAAGCGGTCTTTTACCGGCGCGATGGTTTCGAGCAGGCTCATGGATTCCAGATCGAACAATCCCGCGCCGGGACCGATTTTTTCGAAACCATAGGCGTAGCGGCGATCGTCCGCCGTAAAAGCCAGGCCATGTGGAAAAAAACTGGCGGGCGCCATTTGCAAGAGGCCCTGCGACGGAATGACGCGCGACAGGGAAAAATTCACGGATCCTGTATTGCTGTCCAGATAGCGGCTGCCGCCGAAGACTATGTCATCGGTCAACATGGCAAGCTCCGCACAAGATCCGCGACAAGGAAGTAAGACTCAAGTCAGATGTTTGCATACGCTGATTTCCCGGTGTTCCCCACCAGCAATCCTACTTCAATACTGGCGAATCGGTGTGTACGCAGCATGCAATTGTCTGCTATTTCCAATCCCCGCATAAAACATTCAAAGCGGCAATTGCGGCGGGTCCTGCGGTTTCGGTACGCAGAATTCTGGGGCCCATCCGCAAGCCTTGAAAGCCGCCGGCTTTCAAGGTGGCGAGATCGCGTTCACTGAATCCGCCTTCCGGGCCAATCGCGAGACTCACTGCAATCGGTTTCGTACTGGCCAGGTCGGAAAAGCCAAAGACGCCGTTCGGATCGAGCGCAAATTTATTGAAATTCTTGTCGTGCTGCGGCCAGTGCGAAAGCGGGCAGGGCTCGATGATTTCCGGCAGTCGTGCGCGACCGGATTGTTCACAGGCCGAGGCAACGACGCCCATCCAGTGATTCATTTTTTTGTCCGAGCGTTCGGAATCCAGCTTCACTTCGGTACGGTCGGTGATAACCGGAACGATGCGCTGAACACCGAGCTCGGTCGCCTTTTGCAAAATCCAGTCCATTTTTTCGCCACGTGCAATGCCTTGCACCAGCGTGATGTGAACCGGCGATTCGTTCGTCACGGCGTGCGACGAAACAATTTCAACGCCAGCGCCACGTTTGACGACACTGATGATTTTTGCCTGATAGTCGAAGCCGTCGCCATTGAAAAGTACGCAAGTATCACCGACACCCAGGCGCAAAACACGAACCAGATGATTGGTCGCCAGTTCCGACAGGACAAGTTCCTGGCCAACATGAAGCGCATCGGAAATATAACTGCGGATAATGCGCATTAGCGTGTTGCCTCGTCCAAAGCGGATGCAGTCACCGATGATAAATGTTGAAGCGCATCGTCATCAATACAGTACGGCGGCATCCAGTAGAGAATATCGCCAAGTGGTCGCAATACCACGCCGTTGGCAATCGCATGTTGATAAGCCCGCAGGCCGCGACGTTCGCTGGCAGCGAAGGCGGCCTTCGAATTTTTGTCCTGCACCATTTCGATCGCGAGAATCATGCCGGTTTGCCGAACCTCGGCAACATGGGGATGTTCCTTGAATCTATCGGCCAGAGCGGACATTTTATTCGCGGTGACTTTATTTTTCTCGAGCACATTGTCGTTGCCGAAAATGGCCAACGATGCCAATGCCGCCGCACATGCCAACGGGTTTCCGGTGTAGCTGTGCGAATGCAGGAAAGCCCGTTCGCGTGACACGTCGAGAAAACTCTCGTACACGTGTTGCGTCGTCAGCACGGCCGACATCGGCATGAAGCCGCCGGTCAGCCCTTTCGACAGGCACATGAAGTCCGGACTGATATTGGCTTGCTCGCAGGCGAATAAAGTACCAGTGCGACCAAAGCCGACGGCGATTTCATCGGCAATCAGGTGTGCGCCATGTTGCGTGCAGATTTCCCGGGCGCGTTTCAGATACACCGGGTGATACATGCGCATGCCGC
>JAKQKT010000401.1 GCA_029560515.1 Pseudomonadota bacterium | reverse complement strand
GCGAATCTTCCGGTTTTATTTTTATCGGCCCGACCGCGAACGTGATTCGCATGATGGGTGACAAGGTCGAAGCCATTCGCGCGATGAAAGAAGCCGGCGTACCTTGCGTACCAGGCTCCGGAGGTCCGCTTGGCGACGACGGCGATGAATGCATTCGCATGGCGAAAGAAATCGGTTATCCGGTCATCATCAAAGCTGCCGGCGGCGGTGGTGGGCGCGGCATGCGCGTGGTCCGCGAGGAAGCTTCCCTGCTGTCTTCGATCACCACGACCAAAGCCGAAGCCAAGGCGGCTTTCAGCAACGACATGGTCTACATGGAAAAGTTTCTGGAAAATCCACGCCATATCGAAATCCAGGTGCTGTCCGATGGCCAAGGCAATGCGATCCATTTGGGCGAACGCGATTGCTCGATGCAGCGCCGCCACCAGAAAGTGGTGGAAGAAGCACCGGCACCGGGCATTACCGACGAACAGCGTGCCGAGATCGGTAAAATCTGTACCGACGCCTGCGTTCGCATCGGCTATCGCGGTGCCGGTACGTTTGAATTCCTGTACGAAGATGGCCGCTTCTATTTCATCGAAATGAATACCCGCATCCAGGTCGAACATCCGGTGACCGAATTCGTGACCGGCGTTGATCTGGTGCGTGAACAATTGCTGATTGCTTCCGGTGAAAAACTGAAGCTCAAGCAATCGGACATCGTCATTCGCGGCCACGCGATCGAATGCCGCATCAATGCCGAAGATCCGGAAACCTTCCTGCCATCTCCCGGCCTGATCAAGCATTTCCATGCACCGGGCGGCCCTGGCGTGCGCGTGGATTCGCATATCTACGAAGGTTACAAGGTCCCGCCGAATTACGATTCGATGATCGGCAAACTGATCGTGCACGGCAACACGCGCGCGCAGGCAATTTCGCGCATGAAAGTCGCACTGTCGGAAATGGTCGTCGATGGCATCAAGACCAATGTTCCATTGCAATCGCGGATCATGGCCGACATCGGATTCCAGCAAGGTGGTACGAATATCCATTATCTGGAAAAAAGATTGGCAGAACGGAAAGAGAAAGCTATCGGATTGGGTTGATAATTTTCAGCCCGTCATCCCGGCGAAAGCCGGGACCCACAAGCAAAAAAATGCCAACACTCAAAAGCCTTCTCTTACCAGAAGGCTTTTTTAATTTTCCGAAGCGTCAACATAATAATTATCGGCTACTGCTGAGTTCCGACTTTCTTATGTTTACTCGCTCTGACGCTTATAAGCCGAACGCCTGACCATCCATTCCGAAACCACCAAGGCGCCGACCGACAGCAATAATGAAACCACCGCAAGACGCGCAATGCCGTCTTCGCCATTGGGTACTTGCGTCAGCGTGTGCACCGCCAGCGAAATGGTCTGGGTT
>JAKQKT010000400.1 GCA_029560515.1 Pseudomonadota bacterium | reverse complement strand
CTTGCTCGATCATTTTCCCGACGACGGGGAACGTTATCGCCTGCAACTCAGTGGCGGTGACGATTACGAATTATGTTTCACCGCGCCAGCGCACCAAAGCCTGGCGATTGAACAGGCGCTTTCAGATTGCGATGTGGTGGGTACGGTGATTGGCCATATCGTGTCCGGATCGAAATTGAAATGTTTCGACGAGAACGGTGGAATTTTCGAGCTTGGGAAAAAAGGTTTCGAGCATTTCAGTGCGACAATAAATTAGCCCGGATTCGGTCTGAAAAAGAGAATAAAACCCTGGGAGCGTCCGTCAGGCGCGAAAAGTCTGTCGAGATCTCTTTCGCGCCTGACGGACGCTCCCACGCTTGCCATCCAAAAAAGAGTATTCGAATGAGCGTTTTACCCGTTGGCACCCGCCGCCGTTTGATGAAGCATCCCTTCGGCTGGATCGCGGCCGGTTTCGGAGCGGGTTTTTCACCGAAAGCGCCGGGAACGGTCGGAAGTTTGTTTGCACTGGTTCCGTGGTACTTCCTGATGCGCGATTTGCCGGTCTGGATTTATCTCGGCGTGTTGCTGGTCAGTTTCCTGATCGGTGTCTGGGCTTCCAGTTGGGCGATCGAGCAGACGAAAATCGAGGATCCTTCGCTGGTCGTCTGGGACGAATACGTCGGCATGTGGATGACCTTGTTTCTTGCGCCTGTTGGCTGGCCATGGATGTTGGCGGCGTTTGCCCTGTTTCGTTTCTTCGATATTCTGAAACCCTGGCCCGTCAGCTGGGCAGACCGGAAACTGCATGGCGGTTTTGGCGCAATGCTCGATGATGCGCTTGCCGGTGTTTACGCATTCCTGTGTTTGCAGCTTGCAGCACACTGGCTTGCATAAGCGCCTTCCCTTCCGGGTCTCGGTCGATTTCATAAAAAAGCTAAACATTCGTTTAGCTTTTTCTTTTTGGACAGTGAAATAGAGACTAGCGGCTGTGTCTGAGTGACTTCGTCGGGTCGCTCAGCATTTGTCTCGGGTCATTGTCGCCGCGTGCCGTTGCAAGTGAAGGCAGATCAAGATCGCGTTGAATGCTTTTTATCACGCAACTGCTTGTGCCCACTTTCAGTTCCGAGCCGGCCATTAATTGCTCCGTCAATTGCTTGTTGGTCGAGACATCGGAGTGCTTCAATGCCGTGCAAGGCTTCTCAAAGCTTACCTGGTAAAGTTTTGTAGCGGCATTGACGGTCATTTGCCGATAGTTCCTGCTGGCCGAAATCGATGAAATATCCTTGACGGCAATAACATCGGAGGCGGTGGCTGCCTGAGATGTTTGAAGTCCGGCTATTGCAAGCAGCATCAGGCTGGTAGTAGCGATGGCTTTTCGTGACATTGGGCTCTCCCGTGGGTTTTTATCTGGAGGATGCATCATCTGGTTATCGGTAGCATGGCGGCAGGATGGAGGCCAACAATGCGACCGTGACCAAGACTAAAGGATCAGCCGGAAAAAAATCAGACAGCCCAAAAACATGGTTTATTGCAGGTTAATTCATCGGATCATCATGAACGGATAAATTAATCCCGCATACATTTTTCCTTAAGTTAGAACTTCCGCTACCCGCTTTTTTAGCACAGGCAGAACATCAGATTGGAACCATGGGTTTTGTGTAAACCAGATGGTATTGCTCGGGTTTGGATGCGGCAGCGGAAAATATCGCGGCGCATAATCTTCGAAGGACTGAACGGTTTCGGTCAGTGATTTTTTGCGTTGATCGCCAAGAAAATAAGCATGTGCGTAATGGCCTACGAGAATGATCATCTTCACTTCGGTCAGCAGCGGAAACAGTTTCGGATGCCAATTCTGGGCGCATTCGGCGCGTGGTGGTAGCTCACCCGAGGTGCCGCGGCCGGGATAGCAAAATCCCATCGGCACGGCGGCGATATCGGCTTGCTGGTTAAATTTATTCTTGTCGATTCCGAGCCAGTCGCGCAGGCGCATGCCCGTGGCATCGCTCCACAATTGGCCACTACCTTGTACCATCGCCGATGGCGCCTGACCCACGATCAACAGCTTTGCCGTGCTACTTACACGGAAGACGGGTTTTGGGCTCAATGGCAGATGGTCTTCGCAGATCCGGCAATCGCGAATTTGCTGCGAAAGCGCATCCAGTTCGGATAAAACTCGATTCATGGGGGGAGGATTTTGCCCGGATTTAAAATGCCCAGCGGATCCATGCAGCGTTTGATGTCGCGCATGAGGGCGAGGGTGGGTGCATCGATGGCATGCGTCATGAAATCCCGCTTTGCTAGTCCGATACCGTGTTCACCCGATAATTGCCCGCCCAAACCGGTAGTGCAAGTAAACACTTGTGACATTGCGGCGATTGCGCGTTCAGATTCGGCTTCATCTGTCTTGTCGAACAGGATATTCACGTGCACGTTGCCGTTGCCGATATGCCCGAAACAGACAATTTTCAGCGTCTGTTGCACGGCAATCTTGGCCACTTGGCGACACAGGGCGGGTACTTGCGACACCGGCACCACCACGTCCTCGTTTATCTTGCCCGAGCTCATGGTTCGTAATAGCGGCGAAAGCGCTTTTCGTGCAGCCATCAGCTCGTTGATTTCGTCCTGATTTCTTGCGGCGCGGATTTCGATGCAGCCATCGTTGCGCGCAAAGCGCTCCAGTGTCGATAAAGCAAAAGGCAGCATGTCGATATCACCATCGGCTTCGATGATCAGCATCGCGCCGCTGGGCATTAATTCGACGCCGGCCTGTTCGCGCACAAGACGCACGCATTCGCCATCGAGAAATTCCAGCATCGACGGAATAACCGGTTGCGACATGATACTGGCAACCGCTTGCGCGGCACTTTCAACATCGCGATACAGTGCACGCAGAATCTGTCGCTGCATGGGTATTGCACTCAACTTCAAACTCGCTTCGACAATCAGCCCCAGCGTGCCTTCCGAACCGACAAGCAAACGCGATAAATCGTAGCCACTGGAAGATTTGGTCACCGCGGCGCCGCAATGGACAAGATCGCCGGTGCCGGTGACGGCGCTCACCGCCAGAACATTGTCGCGACTCGCGCCGTATTTCACCGCGCGCGGTCCGCCGGCATTGCAGGCAAGATTGCCGCCGATGCTCGAATAAGCGGCGCTGGTAGGATCGGGCGGCCAGAACAAGCCATGCGATTTCAATGCCGCTTGCAAATCACCGTTCAAAACACCGGGTTCGACGATAGCGACGCGATCACCGGCACGAATTTCCAGAATACGATTCATGCGTTCGAAACTGGCGACTATGCCGCCTTCAATCGGCACCGATGCACCGGTAGTATTCGTGCCGCGACCACGAGCCACGAGCGGTATTTGATATTCGCGGCATAAGTGCACCAACGCCTGAACCTGTTCTTTCGTCGTCGGCATCACGACCGCTTCCGGCATCGCTTGCCGGCGTGAATTATCGTAGCCGTAAGCCAGACATTCCGCCGGATCGAACAAGCAGGCATCGGCAGGAAACATTGCCTGCAGCGATTTTTTCAGGGTTTCGTCTAGCGTGTTCATCCGGCCAGATCATCAAGATCGAAGGCAGATTTGATCCATTCAAAACGGAAGGCGTTCTGATGCCAGTCCACGGCAATCACATCGAAGCGGCAACCGATATTGGCCGACGGCTTGTGGCTTGAGAGCCATGCCTGTGCAGCATTCGCCATTTTTTTTCGTTTGGATGGAGTGACCGATTCGATGCCGCCGCCGAAACGCTGGCTGCGGCGAAATCGGACTTCAACGAAGACCAGTTCTTTGCCGTCCTGCATCAGTAAGTCAATCTCGCCGAACGGGTAACGAATATTGCGTTCGACCAGTTTTAATTGCCTGGCCAATAAAAACTCGCAGGCGGCCAGCTCTGCGTTTTCACCCGCAACAAGATGGGCCGCCTTGCTCATGGTTTAACGTGAAGCGACGCGTGGTCGTCCGCCGCTAAAAACGGCCCAGGACGGGTCGCGCTGCACATTGCCCATGCTGTCCACACGCAGATTGCCGGTGGCTCCCGCGAGCATGAAACCGGCATCGTTTTGCAAGCGATCCAGATACGCGCTGAGCTGCCAGGCATCGGCACCAAAGGCGAATAAACGCTGGGCCGGACCACGAATGCTCGGCATCGTCTTGGCAACGCTTTCGGCATTCGCCAGACCGCCATATTGATTCAGCAACCACGGAAGTTCAGGTATTTCGATGCCATCCAGCACAACATCCTGCGATGCACTGGCACCGTTGAGAATCAGGGATGCCGCAAGTTTCGGCGTTGCCGCCAAAGTCGAAGTTTTCAGTTGGGCCATCAAGGCACGTGCCTGCGGCGCTTTCAATGCGATGTAGATGGCCGATGCATTTCCACCATTACTGGCGAGCAGGGCGGTAATTTTTGCCGGCAAGTCGATCGCTTCGCCTTCAACCAAGTGTTCCGCAATAACCTGTCCGCCGCGAATTTTGTATTGGTCCTTGAAAGCGGAAACGGTGCGTTGTGCGGTATCGTCGCGCTGGGTAAAAATGATCACCGACATTTGATTGCGATTGGCAAAACGGTCTGCCGAAATCCAGCCTTCTTCATCCGGCGAAAGTGCAAAACTCAGATTGCCGGGCGCAGGCGTATTTTGGCCGCGATTCAAAAACAGAATCGGCACGCTGATGTCGGTCTGGTTCGACACCGCATTGACTTCGTCGCGTGTCAGCGGGCCGACAATCATTTGCGCCCCTTCGGCAATTGCTTTGCTGGCTGCGTTCTTTGCTCCCTCGGCACTGCCGGCGGTATCGTAGAAATTGACGCGCGGGCGACGACGGTTTTCGGCGTAGTACTGGCTTAAAAATCCGTCACGAACCGCGATGCCGGCACCGGCGGAATTGCCCGATAACGGCAGCAATACGGCGAGTTGATTCGGTGGACGATAACCGTCGCTTTCGGCTGGTGGAAATGCATTGCTGCGCTCATTCGACATTGAACTCGCGACCGGCATTGGCAAGGGCATTCCGCGTTTTTTGAGTTCACGTGCGGCATAGGCATACAGAGGATCGCTGGCGGATAAGCCGGCGCTTCTTTGCGTGAGTTCTGCGGCGGGTACAAGACCCAGCAAGCGTTCGATATTGCGTCCGGCAGCGGCACGTTCCTTGGGCTTCATGCCTTCCATCAGCCAGATTTGTTCGCCGGCGACATCGAATTTCATTCCGGCTTGATCAAACGCACGAAAACGATCGGTATGCCAGCGGATTCTGTCGCCATTGGGAACCGAGTCGCGGCGTTGATTCAGGAACGCAATCGCCTCACCGCCGCGTTTGTCGGCCAGCAAAAATTCGGCATTCAGCAAATCATGAAGGAAGGCCACATCGCCCGATAATTTTTTTCTCGGGATGGGTGCGATCAAGGTTCTTGCCTTGCCGTCATCGCCTGCCAGTTTCCAGGCATTCGCTGCACGTACGATGGCGGCATCGTGTGGTGCGCCTTTCGACATGGCGGCTTCGGATTCATACGCAAGTGCCGCTTCGCGGAATTTGCCTTCATTGATGAGTTGTTCGGCAGCTGCATTCGCAGGCATATGTGTGGGCGTGGTGCTGACCGTTGCGCAGGCAGAAATCAGGAGGATGGCAAGAGCGGGGGCTAATAATTTGAAACGCATAAGGCAAATCCGGAGGTTGACGGTAAGATGATACCTGCAGAAGAGGGAGATGGCGGCATGGCGGCAGTAAAATCCGGCACTTTATATGTGGTGGCGACTCCGATTGGCAACCTGTCGGACCTTTCTGCGCGCGCGAAAGAAGTTTTGACCGCAGTCTCGGCGATTTGCGCGGAAGACACGCGGCATACCAAGACTTTATTGCAGGCTTTCGGCATCGATAAACCGCTGATAGCCCTGCATGAACATAATGAAGGCGATATCGCCTGGAAGCTGGTCGAGCGCCTGAAGACTGGCGATAGTCTTGCCTTGGTGTCCGATGCGGGGACGCCCTTGGTATCAGACCCCGGGTATCGATTGGTGCGCGAGGTGCGTGCAGCCGGTTTTGCCGTCAGCCCCGTTCCAGGCGCCTGTGCGGCAATTGCGGCTTTATCGGTAGCCGGCATTCCAAGCGACCGGTTTTGTTTCGAAGGTTTCTTGCCGGCCAAATCTTCCGCGCGCCGTGAACGCCTGCAAAATCTGGCGCGCGAAGCAAGAACGCTGGTTTTTTACGAAAGTTCGCATCGCATTGATGAATCCTTGGTCGATCTGGTCGCGATCTTCGGTGCCGATCGTGAAGCCGTGATCGCTCGCGAGTTGACGAAATTATTCGAGACTGTGCTGGGCGATACCCTGGGCAGCTTGCTGGAAAAAGTGCAGGCGGATGAAAATCAGCGCAAGGGCGAGTTCGTGATCGTAGTCCGTGGTTGTGAAGACGATACCGGCGTCGCATTGGCCGAGGGGCAACGGCTATACGCCAAACTCGTTGAACACATGAAGCCCTCGCAGGCGGCGAAACTGGCGGCAGAGTTGAGCGGAGCGCCGAGAAAATCCCTGTATGGCGGGGAAGCTTCCTAACCCCTCGGGAACCTTCGATGCGTTGTTCAATCACACATCAAACAAAAGTTGGCGGGGCTGCCATGAACTACAAACGAATCTTCCTTGCTGCAATGTGTTTATCCTTTGTGGCATACGCATCGGCGCAGGAAACTGCAGCCATCGTCAATCCGGCGATAGATATGCCGGCATACCTGAAAGTCGCGCAGGAAGCAGCCGCACATCGGGAAACTCATCGATTGACGGAAGCAGAATTCATCGCGATGAGTCGCGAGCCGAACACGATTATTCTTGATGCCCGCAGTGCCGAAAAATATGCCGAACTGCATATCAGGAAAGCGGTCAATCTAAGTTTTCCTGATATTACCGTGGATAGTCTTGCGCAGTTGTTTCCCGACAAGAACGTGCGCATTCTGATTTACTGCAATAACAACTTCAGCAATGCGCCAAAGCCTTTTCCGACCAAGCGTGCGGATGCTTCATTGAATATCTCGACGTACATTAGCCTTTACAGTTACGGCTATAAAAACGTGTACGAGCTTGGCCCCTTGATCGAGATTGAAAAATCAAAATTGAAATTCGTGTCGGACAAAAAATAGTCCTGCTACGTATTACAGATATTTGAAGCTGGAAAAATCGCGTTGATAGCTGCTCGAACGGGCATAACCACTGCTGCGGCCATAACTGGTTCCCAGATTACGGGTTTGCGGTTGCGGTGCCGGGCTTGGTTTGGCAGAGTCTTTGTTCGGAGTGGTATTCGATTGGGTGGCCATGAGAAAGTCCTTGTGAGTTAGTGTGCTGGTAATCTACCACACTAAATCAAAGGCGAAATAGGCCGTAAGTCATGCCAATTGAAAAAAAGATATAACGTGTTGATTTTAATGAAAGTGGCGGAGTCGATCATTAAGCCGGGTTCTGTCGGGGACAACCATTCCTCTAGGCCTTGCATCACTGCAAGGCTCAAGCAGCGCACCCGTGTGCGAATCGAGCAAATTCATAGCACACCTATTTGGCCTTGCTCCAAGTGGGGTTTACCGTGCCCTGCGGCGTTAGCCCCGCAGGCGGTGGGCTCTTACTCCACCGGTTCGCCCTTACCACGCATGTTCGCCTCATTGCTGGGGCGGCACCGTTCGGCGGTATATTTTCTGTTGCACTAGCCGTCGACTCACGTCGCCCAGGCGTTACCTGGCACTTTGCTCTATGGAGCCCGGACTTTCCTCGGCACGGTCGAGCCGTGACGCGGTTGTCTTGATCGACTCCGCCGTGCGCATTGTCGCATAGCAGGCTCAAAAGCCCCGATTTTTGTCTTAATTTCTTGGTAAAGGTTGGCCAATCAAGCCAAAAGGTCCCATTTTTTTGCGCAGGCTAGCGACAACAAGAACGATAAAGCCATCAATACCAGAGGTTTTGGCTTTGTCTAACAGTCCACAGTTTCGCCAATAAAATTTCGGCTTTTTCTGTAAAAACAACACTTACCAAACGACAGTTAAACCATTGTCTGAACAGTGGTGCAACATGTTGATTCTGCTAGACAAATTCATTGGAATTTTTGCTTGACACGCCATCTTCACAGGCATAACGTGGGCAGACGTGGAAAAACAATGAATTTTGTGGGGAATTGTGGAAATGTTTCAGGGCGAAACCGCTGTCACGCTAGATGACAAGGGACGATTGGCGATTCCAACCGCCTTCCGCGACCTCGTTTCGCGTGCGGGAAACCGCCTGGTCATTACCTATAACCCCTATGAAAGTGGTTGTTTGTGGTTATACCCGGAAAAAGCCTGGGAGGCTGTTCGCGATCAGGTCAATGCCTTGCCGAACGCAAAGCGCGTTCACCGCAATCTGCAATTGAAACTGGTCGGCGCCGCGACATTCGTCGAGCCCGACGGCAACGGAAGAATTTTGATGCCCGGCAGTCATCGCAATGCAGTCGGCATCGAGAAAAAAGCGGTTTTGTTGGGAATGGGAAATAAATTCGAATTGTGGAGCGAGCTGGCTCACATCGAACAAATCCGTCAATCGATTTCGGATGACGATTTGAGCGACGACATGCTCGATTTGAGGTTGTAGTCGTGATGGCAAGGGTGTCAGGGATGACGCAGAACCCAGGCCATCTTCCAGTGATGTTCACGCAGGCGATGGAAGGTCTGCGGGTGCTCAAGGATGGCAGGTATCTGGATGGCACGTTTGGTCGTGGTGGCCATGCGCGTGGTGTGTTGGACCGGCTTGGGCCGGAAGGAAAATTGTTGGTAATGGACAAAGACCCTGTTGCGATTGCGTGCGCCGCCGAGCTGCAAGCGGAAGACGCCCGTGTCGCTGTCTATCAGGGCTCGTTTGCCGATTTGTCACATTGGAGCGAAACCGCCGAGGGCCTGGATGGCGTGCTGTTTGACCTCGGCGTCTCTTCCCCGCAACTGGATGTGGCGGAGCGTGGATTCAGTTTTAGAAATGATGGTCCCCTCGACATGCGCATGGACAATCTCTCGGGCCAAAGTGCCGCTGATTGGCTTGCGCATGCTTCGGAAAAAGAAATCGCCGACGTGTTATGGCAGTACGGCGAAGAAAAACTCAGCCGGAAAATCGCCCGGACAATCGTTGAACGTCGCACCGAAACGCCATTGCTGCGCACCGCGCAATTGGCCGAACTAATCGCATCGGTCCTTGGCCGTGGCGACGGGAAAATCCATCCCGCTACTCGCAGCTTTCAGGCCATTCGCATTTTCATCAATCGCGAACTCGAGGATCTCGAACTCGGTCTGGAAGCGGCGTATGCAAAATTGAAAGTCGGCGGTCGTCTTGCGGTGATCAGTTTCCATTCGCTGGAAGATCGTATTGTCAAACAATTTATCGCCAAGTACGCAAAAGCACCGGCGGGAAATCGTCGCATGCCGATTGAAGTGGAATTCACGCCCGGCTTGAAAGATATCGCAGGTGCGATGCGCGCCGACGATGAAGAAACCAGGATCAACCCACGCTCGCGCAGTGCGGTGTTGCGTGTCGCGGAGAAGCTATGAGTCCGCGCCATTTCATCATTCTACTATTACTGCTTGCCACCGTTATCAGCGGTGTCTGTGTTGTCTACGCGCGCCATAAACACCGTCAGGCCTACATCGAATTGTCGCGACTGGAAAAGCAGCGCGATGAATTGAATATCGAATTCTCGCGTTTGCAGCTGGAACAGGCGACCTGGTCGGAAACCAATCGCATCGAACAAATTGCCACCGAACGATTGGGCATGGGTTTTCCACAGGACGTGGATGTCGTGTTGGTGCGCCCATGAAATTGAAAGCACGCGCCTATAACCCGAGAGTCCGTTTACAGATACTGGCAGCCTGTTTTGCCGTGTTCGCCTTGTTGCTGGTAAGTCGTGCCGCATGGATGCAATTGATTCATCGCGATTTCTATCAGCAACAAGGCAATGCCCGTTTCCTGCGCGAGCTGCCGATCGCCACTTCACGCGGAATGATCGTCGACAGAAACGGCGAGCCATTGGCCGTTTCGACGCCGGTGGAATCGGTGTGGGCAAATCCGAAAGAGTTATTACAGGCGCCGGAAAGAATGCCGGAGCTGGCAAAGGCGCTCGGCATTCCACGCGACATGCTGACGCAGCGCATTGCACAGAAGGCGAAGAAAGAATTCGTCTACCTGCGACGACATATCAATCCGGATGACGCCCAGGCCGTAGTCGCCCTGAAAATTCCCGGTGTTTATTCGACCCGGGAATTTCGTCGTTTCTATCCGCATGGCGAAGTCATGGCGCACGTGTTGGGTTTTACCAATGTGGATGACCTCGGGCAGGAAGGTCTTGAGCTGGCATTCAACGACTGGCTGACCGGCAAGCCGGGTTCGCAGAAAATCATTCGTGATCGCAGCGGCCATATCGTCGAGAAAGTCGATTTGATTCGTGAAGCACAACCGGGCAAGGATCTGGCGCTTTCCATTGATCGCCGTATCCAGTATCTGGCTTATCGTGAACTCAAGTCTGCCTTGATCAATGCGCAGGCACGCAGCGGTTCCGCCGTCGTGATTGACATCAAGACTGGCGAAATTCTGGCGATGGTCAACCAGCCTTCCTACAATCCGAATTCGCGCGAATCGTCCTCGCCTTATTTGCATCGCAATCGTGCCGTTACCGATGTGATCGAGCCGGGCTCGGTGATCAAGTCCATTACCGTGGCTGCCGCGCTGGAAAACGGCGTCGATCCAAATATCCGCATCGATACCAACCCCGGCATCATGACGCTCGATAAATATTCGATTCGCGATACCACGAATCACGGTGTTGTCTCGCTGGAAGGTCTGCTGCAGATGTCGTCGAATATCGGCGCTGCGAAACTTGCCCAGAATATGAGCAATGCACATTTGTACGATGTGCTGCATCGCTTCGGTTACGGACAAAGCACCAATAGCGGATTCCCTGGCGAATCGGCAGGCGTGCTTTCGCCGCCACGCAACTGGGGGCCGGTAGAAAAAGCCACCATTTCCTATGGCTATGGCCTTTCCGTCACGCCGCTGCAAATCGCGCAGGCCTATGCAACGCTGGCAAATCACGGTCGCATGATGACGCCGACTTTCGTAAAAGCGGAAGACAAAAAAACCGGAACACAGGTGATGGATCCGGCGATTGCCGATGAGGTACTTGCCATGCTGGAATCGGTCACCAATCCCGGCGGAACGGCACAAAAAGCCGCCATCACCGGCTACCGCGTCGGTGGTAAAACCGGGACCTCGCGTAAATTCAATGCCGGAGGTTACAGCAAGCGGCATATTTCACTGTTTGCCGGTGTCGTGCCCTTGACTGATCCGAAGTTCGCGATGGTGGTGGTTATCAACGAACCTGCCGGACATGATTACTACGGTGGTTTGGTGTCTGCGCCGGTATTCCATAACGTGATGGAAGGTGCGCTACGCCTGATGGACGTTCCGCCTGACAATATTGCGGCCTGGTATGAAACCAAAAAACCGGTGCCGGCGGCTGCAGTAAATCCGGTGCCGATGGCGGCAGCCGTTCCAGCAGCAGGCAATGAAGAAATCATTCCCGATGACGCCGTCGTTCCCGGAGTGCAGCCATGAGTGCGACTCGCAGCATGACATTGCACGAGTTGCTGGCCGGCCAGGTCGCATCACTGCCGACGATCAATCCGGTAGTGCGCGGCATGAGTGCCGACAGTCGCGCCTTGAAAAAAGACGACGTGTTTATTGCGTTGTCGGGCGCAACAACACATGGCTTGAAATTCGCGAAGCACGCGCAAGATATGGGTGTTGCCGCCATCCTGTTCGAAACGCCGGCGCCGGATACTTTTGTCGAATCGACCAATACGATCGCGGTTCCAGACCTCAAAAAAAAATGCGGCGTACTGGCAAATCGTTTTTTTGACAAGCCGTCGGAGCAGCTCGAAGTGCTCGGTGTCACGGGCACCAATGGCAAGACATCAACGGTGCAATTGATCGCGCAAGCACTCAGCCTGGGCGGCCAGAGGGCAGGCACCATCGGTACTCTCGGCGTAGGTCTATACGGTGAGCTGGTCGAAGGTGAACGCACCACGCCGGATGTGATCGCGGTGCATGCCGCCCTGGCCGATATGCGCGATGCGGGTGCCGGCCATGTGGCAATGGAAGTGTCTTCCCATGCACTCGATCAAGGTCGCGTCGATGCCGTTGCCTTCGATGTTGCAGTCTTTACCAACCTGACCCGTGATCATCTTGATTATCACGGCAGCATGGAAGCCTATGGTGAAGCGAAGGCAAAATTATTTTCCTGGCCGACATTGTCAGCAGCTGTCATTAACTATGACGATATATTTTCCGAAACATTGATTGGAAATCTGTCGGGAAATGTAAACCTGATTGCACTCAGCTCTCGCGGTCATGAAGCTGCGAATCTGCATGCGAGAAATGTCCGTCTGAATGCCGGCGGTATTTCGTTTGATCTGTGCCGCGCGGATATTGCCCTAGCCGTGCAATCACCGCTGCTCGGAAGATTCAATGTCGATAATTTGCTGGCCGTTGCGGGCAGTTTGCTGGCGCTGGGCTGGTCCCTGGAAAAAATTGCCGAAGTGCTGCCGAAACTATCACCGGTAGGCGGTCGCATGAGTCGTGTCGGTGGCGAGAACGGCAAACCCCTGGTGGTTGTCGATTACGCCCACACACCGGATGCACTCGAACAGGCACTGGCAAATTTGCGTTCGCATACCGAAGGCAAACTGATTTGCGTTTTTGGCTGTGGCGGTGATCGCGACAAGGGCAAACGCCCCGTGATGGCGGCCATTGCCGAACGTGCCGCCGATATCGTTATCGTCACCGACGATAACCCACGTACCGAAAACGGCGACGCCATTGTCCAGGATATCCAGGCGGGTCTTTCACATTTGTCGCGCGTACTGGTGCAGCGTGATCGTGCCAAGGCCATCGCTACTGCAATCAAGCAGGCAGGAAGCGACGATGTTGTCCTGATTGCCGGAAAAGGGCATGAGACTTATCAGGAAGTGCATGGCGTCAAAATGCCTTTTGACGATCTGGTGCAAGCGCGACTTGCTCTGGGAGAAAGCGCATGAGACCGGTGCTGCTTTCCCAAATTGCCGAATGGTGCGAAGCCCGTTTGATTGGCGATGACTTGAGCATCTCCCACGTGAGCACCGACACCCGTGCCTTGAGCCAGGGCAGTTTGTTCGTAGCTTTGTGCGGCGAAAATCACGATGCCCATGATTTTATTGCCAATGCGGAGCAGGCAGGTGCAGCGGCCGTATTGGTATCTCGCCCGGTAGAAACCTCGTTGCCGCAGATTCTTTGTTCCGATACCCAGGAAGCACTGGCAGAATTTGCCGCCGGCATGCAACAGGGTCGCAAGGCGGTCGTGGTTGCACTTACCGGCAGCAACGGAAAGACTTCCGTCAAGAATCTGATCACCGAAATTCTGAACCGCAGCGGACGCACGTATTCCACGCCCGGCAATCGCAATAATGAAATCGGTTTGCCTATGGCGGTACTCGAAGCGCCCGAAGATGCCGAGTTTGCCGTTTATGAAATGGGTGCCGGAAAACCTGGCGATATCGCGTACTTGTGCAGCATCGTTGCGCCGCAGGTATCGGTCGTCAATAACATCGGGCCTGCCCATCTGGAACGCATGGGAAGTCTGTTTGGTATCGCTGAAACCAAGGGCGCGATTTATGAAGCCTTGTCGGACGATGGCGTTGCTGTGATCAATGCCGACGATGCCTTTGCGCCGTATTTCGCACAGCGTGTCGGCCATCGCCGGATTTTTCGCTACGGCATTGAAAACGATGCCGATATTCGTGCGACGAATATCCAGCTGCGCAGCGAGTCCTCCGTTTTTGAATTGCATACGCCTGCGGGAAAGCAAACCATCAAGCTTGCTTTGCCCGGCAGGCACAATGTGATGAATGCACTCGCGGCAACAGGGCTGGCACTTGGCGCCGGTGCGCATTTCGATGCGATCGTGCAGGGACTGCAGCATGCGGTGCCGGTCAAGGGCCGCCAGATTTCGCATGTGCTCGACAACGAAGCGGTGTTGGTTGACGACAGTTACAACGCCAATCCGGGCTCAGTGGCAGCCGCCATTCAAACCCTTGCACAAAGCAAATTGGGAAGCTGGCTCGTACTGGGCAATATGGCCGAGCTCGGCGATAACGCAACCGAGCTTCATGCCGAAATCGGTGCGCTCGCAAAAAAAACCGGTATTGAAAAACTCTGGACCGTCGGTGAATTGGCAAAACAGGCCAGTCAAGCATTCGGCCCGGGTGCGCGTCATTTCGACAATAAGGTCGCATTGAGCGAAGCACTGATTCACGAATTGCATGTGGGTGTGCGCTGCCTGGTGAAAGGCTCGCGATCCAGCGCCATGGACGAAGTCGTAAGAGCCGTGTTGAAAGAATTAAAACAAAAAGAAGCATTACAAGAAGCATTACAAGAAGAAAGACAACAGAAAATTCCGGGGGGGAATTCACATGCTGCTTGAACTGGCACGTTGGTTGCAGGGTTTTGCACGATTCTTCGCACTGTTCGATTACCTGACCATGCGCGCCATTCTTGGCGCTCTGACAGCACTCGCATTTTCGCTCTGGTGGGGGCCGAGCGTGATTGCGCGTCTGGCGAAACTGAAAGGCGGACAACCCATTCGTACCGACGGGCCGCAATCGCATTTTGCGAAAGCGGGTACGCCGACCATGGGCGGCATGCTGATCTTGCTGAGTCTTGGTGCTTCCACCTTGCTGTGGGCCGACTTGCGCAATCGCTATGTCTGGATAGTGCTGGCTGTCTTGGTGGCATTCGGTCTGATCGGCTGGCTGGATGACTGGATAAAAATCGTCAAGCGCGATCCGAACGGACTGAAGTCGCGCCACAAATATGCGTTGCAGTCGCTGTTCGGCTTGTTGGCCGCATTGGTGCTTTTTTACACGCAGGATGCCGCTTCCAATACCACGCTCTATTTGCCGCTGTTGAAAAACGTCGCCATTCCGATGGGGGCGATGTTTATCGTGCTGGCCTATTTCTGGATTGTCGGTTTTTCGAATGCCGTGAATCTGACCGATGGACTGGATGGTTTGGCCATCATGCCGACGGTGATGGTGGCGGCGGGTTTGGGCATCTTTGCCTATGCCTCGGGTAACTCGGTGTTTTCGCAATATCTGCAGATTCCCGCAGTGCCCGGTGCCGGCGAATTGGCAATCGTCTGCGCCGCCATTGCCGGTGCCGGTCTCGGCTTTCTCTGGTTCAACACCTATCCCGCGATGGTATTCATGGGCGACATCGGTGCGCTGGCACTCGGTGCCGCACTCGGCACCATTGCGGTCATCGTTCGCCAGGAAGCCATCCTTGTCGTGATGGGTGGCATTTTCGTGATCGAAACACTGTCGGTCATGATCCAGGTCGCAAGCTTCAAGCTCACTGGAAAACGCGTATTCCGGATGGCTCCGATCCATCATCATTTCGAGTTGAAAGGCTGGCCCGAACCGCGCGTCATCGTGCGTTTCTGGATTATCTCTTTCATTCTCGTCCTGGTTAGTCTTGCGACCCTGAAGGTGCGTTGATATGGCATTCATTCCCGATCGCGCGCGGCAGGCCTTGAAGTTCGACGAGATGAACGGACAGTTTGATCCGTGGTTGCTCGCGATTTCGATTGCGCTGGTTTGCGTCGGCATCGTGATGGTGGCATCGAGTTCGATGCCGTATGCCGTGAGAATGCACATGGGCGAATTTCATTATCTGACTCGCCATATCGCGTTTCTCGTAGTCGGTTCGATGATGGCGCTGGCGATCATGAAAACCGATTTGAAAACCATTGAAACCCACAGCCATACCTTGTTGCTGCTATGCGTATTCCTGTTGGCCCTGGTAATGCTGCCAGCCATCGGGAAATCGGTGAATGGCGCACGTCGCTGGATCAATCTTGGCCTTTTCAGCTTCCAGCCTGTTGAAGCGGTGAAAATTTTATTTATCGTCTGGTTGGCCAGCTATCTGGTCCGCTTTCGCGATGTGATCGGACATCAATGGAAAGCCTTGCTGAAACCCCTGGGTGTTTCGATTTTTCTGGTCTGCCTGTTGCTGGTCGGCAAGGATTTCGGTTCGTCGATGTTGCTACTCACCATAGCGCTGGGCATGACCTACATGGGCGGTGCGCGCCTGCAGCATTTGAGTTTGTTGGTGCTCGCTGCCATGCCGTTGATCGCACTGGCGATTTACATCGAGCCTTATCGGATGCAGCGTATATTCTCGTTTCGCGATCCGTTTGCCGACCCGTTCGATAGCGGGTTCCAGCTCGTGCAAGCATTGATTGCCATCGGGCGCGGCGAATTTTCCGGAGTCGGTCTGGGTGGCAGCGTGCTGAAGCTGGACTACCTGCCGGAAGCCCATACCGATTTCATTTTTTCGGTGCTGGCAGAGGAACTCGGTTTTGTCGGTATCTGCGCCGTCATTCTCCTGTTCGCGGCATTCACTTGGCGCGCTTTCAACATTGGCCAGCGTTGTCTCGAACTTCGCCGTCCGTTTGCAGCCTACTGTGCCTTCGGCATCGGTATCTGGATTGCATTGCAGAGCATGATTTCGATGGGCGTGAACATGGGCGTGCTACCCACCAAGGGTCTGACCTTGCCATTGATTTCATCGGGTGGTTCCAGTGTGTTGATGACTTGCGTGGCGATTGGTTTGCTGCTGCGTATCAGTTATGAACTGTCCTGCGCGGAGCGCACGGTCAACCTGCGCCGCAACGAAGGCCTGATGACATCGCCACGTTCGGAATATGACGAAGACGTCACCTCGCCGAAAGCCGTCACCTTGCCTGTGACTGCCAGCCTGCCACGCACTGCGCGTGATCGTCAGGAACCGAAGTGGGGCACGCGGGCATGACAACGATCAATAACGGACCCGTGATGATTCTTGCCGGTGGCACCGGCGGGCATATCTTTCCCGGCCTGGCGGTGGCAAATGAATTGCGTACGCGCGCCGTGCCCGTGATCTGGATTGGTTCCGATGGCGGCATGGAAACGCGCCTCGTGCCGCAACACCAGATCGCGATTGAAACCATTGCCGTGCGCGGTCTGCGTGGCAAGGGCGCGCTGGGTTTGCTGGCGGCCCCTTTCGTGATTTTGCGTTCGGTTTTCCAGGCCATTGGCAAAGTTCGCAAACACAAACCACGTGCCGTGCTGAGCTTTGGCGGTTTCGCCGCAGGCCCTGCCGGTATCGCTGCCTGGATTCTGCGTAAGCCATTATTGGTGCACGAAGCCAATCGCGCACCGGGCTTTACCAATCGCGTGCTGGCGAAAGTGGCTGATCGCGTGCTATGCGGATTTCCCGATAGTTTCAAGAATATTCCGAACGACGTTGTCGGCAACCCGGTGCGTCCGGAAATTGCAGCACTTCCTGTTCCGGAAATGCGTCTGGCGAATCGTTCCGGTGCCATTCGTCTGTTGGTGCTGGGCGGAAGCCAGGGTGCTCGCGCGATCAATGCTGCCGTACCCAAAGTGGTCGCGGCGATGAAGGGCAAAGTGGAGTTTGAAATTCGCCACCAGTGCGGCGAAAAAATGCTGGCCGATGCCAAACAGTCCTACGAAGCCGCCGGCGTAAAGGCGAGTGTCGAAGCCTTCATCCAGGATATGGCGGCGGCTTATGGCTGGGCGGATCTGGTGATTGGTCGTGCCGGTGCATTGACGGTGGCCGAGTTATGCGCGGCCGGTGTCGGAAGCATCCTGATTCCGTTTCCCGGTGCCGTCGATGACCATCAGGCTCGCAATGCGCAATATCTGAAAGAATGCGGTGCCGGTAACTGGCTCCGTCAAACCGAAACACTCGAGCATGATTTGCAGCAGTTACTGGGCGAGTTTTGCGAAGACAGAAATTTCCTGTTGCAGCTTGCCATCGCTGCACGAAAAGCGTCCTTGCCCGATGCCACCAAAGATGTGGCAGATATTGTCTTGTCGGAGGCTCAAGCATGATGCGTCATCGTTTCCAGCAAACGGGGGATCTGGCCAAGGCTTTCCCGCGCATTCATTTCGTCGGTATCGGGGGTGTCGGCATGAGCGGCATTGCCGAGGTGATGCTGACGCTCGGCTACAAAGTATCGGGTTCGGATCAGAACGAATCGGCAGCGACGCGCCGTCTGGTCAGCATGGGTGCGAAGGTCATGCGTGGCCATGCCGCGAGCAATATTGAAGATGTCGATTGCGTGGTGGTGTCGAGTGCAATCAAGGCCGATAATCCGGAATTGCAACAGGCCCACGCGCAGCAAATTCCCGTCGTGCCACGTGCAGAAATGTTGGCGGAATTGATGCGCTTCAAGCGCGGCATCGCGATTGCCGGTACGCACGGAAAAACCACAACGACGTCTTTGACTGCAAGCGTGCTGTTCGAAGGCAATCTGGATCCTACATTTGTGATTGGCGGCCAGTTGCTGAGCGCAGGCGCCAACGCAAAACTCGGCACCAGCCAATGGCTGGTAGCCGAAGCCGACGAAAGTGACGGCAGTTTTTTGCGCCTGAATCCATTGATCGCGGTCGTGACCAATATCGATGCCGATCATCTGGAAAATTACGGCGGCGATTTCGAACGCGTGAAAGCGGCATTCTCGGAATTCCTGCATCGCCTGCCGTTTTATGGTTTGGCGATCTTGTGCATAGATGATCCACTTGTTGCCGAACTGGCAAAGCAAACGCCACGTCACACGATTCGCTATGGCTTGTCGGAACAGGCCGATGTGCGCGCAAGCGATGTCGTACAGGACAGCGGTGCCATGCAATTCAAGCTGCATTTGCCGGATGGCAGCGAGCAGGCGGTTACCCTCAATTTACCGGGTCAGCACAATGGATTGAATGCATTGGCCGCCGCCGCAGTGGGTTGGCAGCTCGGTGTTTCATCGGAAGCGATTGCGAGCGCGCTGAAGAAATTCCAGGGCATTGGCCGCCGTTTCAATATTAAGGGCGAACTGGATTTTGGCAACGGCAAGGCATTGGTCGTTGATGACTATGGTCATCATCCACGCGAGCTCGAAGCAGTATTCGCAGCGGCACGCGGTGGTTGGCCGGACAAGCGACTGGTCGTTGCTTTTCAGCCGCATCGCTATAGCCGGACGCGTGATTTATTCGATGATTTTGTCAGCGTGCTTTCCACTTGCGACGCCGTCGTATTGACGGAAGTGTATGCAGCAGGCGAAGCCGCAATTAATGGTGCGGATTCCAAATCACTCGCCCGTGCCATTCGCGCGCGTGGTCGTATCGATCCGGTCGTTGTGAGTAACGCACGTGAATTGGCCACCGTGCTGCCGGATGTTTTGCATGAGGGTGATCTGCTTTTGATGATGGGCGCAGGCGATATCGGCGCGATCGCAAATGACATCGCCAACAAAGGGTTTGAAGGAGCCAGACAGGCATGAAACGTATTGCCGACGCGAAAGAATTTGGCCGTGTCGCCGTGTTGATGGGCGGTACCAGTTCCGAGCGTGAAGTGAGTTTGAATTCCGGCGCCAACGTGCTGGCGGCCTTGCTTGCGCGCGGCGTGGATGCGCAGCCCATGGACGGAATTCCTGCGCTGGTCGAAGCGCTGCACCAGAAGAAGTTCGATCGTGTTTTCAATATTCTGCATGGCACCAAGGGTGGCGGCGAAGACGGCATTTTGCAGGGTTTGTGCGAAGCCATGAATATTCCCTACACCGGTTCGGATGTGCTGGGCTCAGCCCTGAGTATGGACAAGATCCGCACCAAGCAAGTGTGGTTGAGTCTTGGTTTACCGACGCCGCGTTATGTGCGCCTGAGTGTCGGTGATGATGTGCATGCTGCCGCGAAGTCGCTCGGGTTGCCGGTGATCATCAAGCCTTCCTGCGAGGGTTCGAGCGTTGGCGTCAGTCGCGTTTTCAATGATGCGGATCTCGATGCCGCCGTGGAACTGGCCGCACGCTATCCGGGTGAAATGCTGATGGAGCAATTGATCGAAGGTGGCGAATATACGATCGGTGTACTCGAAGGCAAAGCCTTGGCGAGTATCCATATCGTTCCTGCCGGCGAATATTACGACTATCACTCGAAATATATTTCGGATGAAACCCAGTACATTTGCCCGGGCTTGCCGGACGCCGAAGAGAAAGTCGTGCAGCAACTTGCCGAAAAAGCCTTTGCCGGCGTCGGTTGCCGTGGTTGGGCACGAATCGATTTCATGCGCGACAAGAATGGCGGCATCTTCTTGCTGGAAGCCAATACTGCTCCGGGCATGACCAGCCATTCGCTGATGCCGAAATCCGCCAAGGCATTCGGCATCGATTTTGAAAGCCTCTGCTGGCGCATTCTGGAGTCGAGCTTCGCATGATGAAAGCCCTTTTCCGCCTCACTGCATGGACACTGGCAATCG
>JAKQKT010000420.1 GCA_029560515.1 Pseudomonadota bacterium | reverse complement strand
AAGCTTGGTGTAGACACGCACGGGCAACTGCAAGTCAGTGTCTTGTCGGGTCAGGAATCGTTTCGCATTCGCCCCTTGTTGCACTCCAATGTCTGGGTCGTTTTGCCCGAGTCTGCAGAGCATATCGCCGCTGATAGTCTGGTCGATGTCTTTGGACTGGGTCACCAGGCCCTACCTTTTTAATCAAGCGAGAATCGCCACCATGAAAATTGATCTGACACTGTTTGCCGCCTTTCAGGATTTGGAGCCGGCCGGGCGAATTGATCTGGAACTGCCCGATGGCGCGCTCGTTGCGGATTTACGCGTGGCCGTTGATAACTATGGCCGCCAGCATTGGCCAAAATTTCGTCCCGGGCTTCTGAAGGCCTCGGCATTCGCTAGCGAAACCACCTTGTTGCGGGATCGCGACGCGATTCCTGCCGATGGCAAGATGGCCTTATTGCCACCGGTCAATGGAGGTTGAGATGGAAAAGATGCATTGCGCCGTGGTGGATATCGCAAACGAACGGCTGGATGTTGCGGCGGCGATTGAATTTGTTTCGGACCCGGGTTTTGGCGGCATAGCCATGTTTGTCGGCCGGGTACGCGACATGAATCACGGCCGTCGCGTTGCCGGGGTCAGCTATGATTTGTTCGATGTACTGGCGGTCAATATTTTTAATGACATTGCCTCGGACACGCTGCGTGAATTCGACGGAAAACTGAAAATATTTGTTACCCATGCCAAAGGGCGATTGGGCATTGGCGATCTCGCGGTCGTCGTTGCGGTCGGCAGCCCGCATCGTGACGAGGCCTTTCGTGCCTGTCGCATGGTCATCGAGAAGGTCAAGCATCAGGCGCCGATCTGGAAGCAGGAACACTACGAAGACGGCAATAGCGAATGGAGCGAAGGCTGCTCGCTTTGCGAAGTTCATGACCATGCACAACATGCCGGCGAGCATGCTTCCGGTCACTAATACTCTGCAGAAATGTTTTTTTGGAGCGTGTGATGAAATTGCAAATACAGGAACAAAATCTTCGTTTCCGCATTGATGAAAATGAACTGGCAACACTCCTGAGTGAAGAAGTGCTGGTAAACACTCTGCGCCTACCCGATGGCGAGCCCTTTGTGCAGTCGCTCAGCTTGGTGAAGACCGAAACGGCCGCTTTGGAGACCCGAGCACTGAATTGGTGTTTGAACTTGCCCAAAGCCGTGGTCGAAGCATACGTCGAACGATTGCCGTGTCGCGACGCTTTATCCTTCACCTTGGGAAACGCCAATTCGCTGCCTTTAACGGTCCAGTTTGAGGTGGATGTCCGCGATAGCGTGAAAAAGCGCGGTAGAAACAGAAAACCGCCTTGATACTGGTGAAAATCTGCGTTCTGATCGTTTTCAGCCGACCCGATTGACTCAGGTCAAGTTAATTAAATTTTAGCAATGAAATAATTCGCCTCAATTGGATTTTCTATTCTATTGGAGTGTTTCATGGCTGGCATCGCATCCCCTAAAGCCCAAGGCCCGGTACTCCACGACTGGCGACCAGAAGACACGAGTTTCTGGCAATCCGGCGGCAGCAGCATTGCCAGCCGCAATCTCTGGATTTCCATTCCGGCCCTGTTACTGGCGTTTGCCGTCTGGATGATGTTTTCGGCGGTCGCCATCAAATTGAAGGATGTCGGATTTCGGTTTACCGACGACCAACTCTTCTGGTTGACCGCTTTGCCGGGCCTGTCCGGCGCCACCCTGCGAATTTTCTATTCCTACATGGTATCGATGGTGGGCGGTCGCCGCTGGACGGCGATTTCGACCGCTTCGCTGATGATTCCCGCCATCTGGCTCGGCTTTGCCGTGCAGGACACCGCAACGCCTTACTGGCATTTCGTAGCGATCGCGATTTTGTGCGGCTTCGGCGGCGGTAACTTTGCCTCGAGCATGTCGAACATTTCTTTCTTCTACCCCAAATCTAAACAAGGCTATGCCCTTGGAATGAATGCCGGCCTAGGCAATCTCGGTGTTTCGGCAACGCAATTCCTGATTCCCATGGTGATATCGATGGGCATCTTCGGTGCCATTGCCGGCAATCCGCAGATGACAGGCGATGGCAAGGAAATGTATTTGCAAAATGCCGGCTTTCTGTGGGTACCCTTCCTGTTTGTCTGCACCCTCGCCGCTTGGTTCGGCATGAACGATTTGACGACTTCGCGTTCCACGTTCTCGGAACAATCCGTCATTTTCAGCCGCAGCCAGAATTGGCTGATGTGCTGGTTGTATATGGGCACTTTCGGTTCGTTTATCGGATTTTCCGCCGGTTTTCCGATGCTGATCAAAACCCAGTTTCCCGAAATCAACGCTCTGACTTATGCCTTCCTCGGCCCACTGGTTGGTGCACTGGCAAGGCCCGTCGGAGGCTGGCTGTCGGATAAAACCGGCGGCGCCATGCTGACGTTCTGGGTATTCGTCTTGATGGTGGCGGGCGTCTTCGGCGTGCTGCATTTTCTGCCGGTCAACGGCAAGGGCGGCAATTTCACCGGTTTCCTGATCAGCTTCATGGCGCTGTTTATCTTGTCGGGCATCGGCAACGCTTCGACCTTCCGCATGA
>JAKQKT010000418.1 GCA_029560515.1 Pseudomonadota bacterium | reverse complement strand
AAGACAAATCCCAGATAACGTCGACGCAATAGCGCGCGCTGATCAAGTGTCAGTGTTTCGACCAGGATGTTCTTGAACTGGAAAGAGCCGCCACTGGGCACATCCAGACAACCCAGAATATTCATCATGGTGGATTTACCCGAGCCCGAGGGTCCCATGACGGCGACAAAATCCCCTTCCAGAATAGTCAAATCCACACCTTTCAATGCCTGGAATTCTGCCTGTCCGCTGCCGAATGTCTTGGTAATCTTTTTCAAGGTGATAATGGCTTCAGAAGACTTCATCGGCTCATTTCCCGATGGCCGCGAGTTGTCCGGTAATGACCTTCATGCCAGGTTTAAGCGCATCTGAAGTGACTTCGGTCATGCTGCCATTGGAAAAATTCAATACCACGGCGACGGGCGTGATGTTGCCGTCTTCAGCAAGCACGTAAATCGTTCTGCGACTGCCTCTGCCCAAGTCGGAGCCGACTTCCTTGGCATTCGATTCGCCCGGTGGGCCACTAGGCAAGATGGAGAGGCCGGATTTTTTCGATGTCTGCGGCGGCGTAAAACGCAGTGCTGCATTGGGCACCAGCAATACATTTTTCCGCTCGGCCGTGGTGATCGTCGCCGAAGCCGTCATGCCCGGGCGCAATGCCAGATCTCTATTGTCCACATCCAGCAAGGCGGCATAAGAGATAACCGTTCCACTGCTGGTTCCGCTTGCACTGTTGGAGTTGGAGCCAACATCGACTCGTGCAACCGTTGCGGTGAATTCGCGGCCCGGAAATGCGTCGACTTCAAACCGGGCTTGTTGATCCTTGAGCACTTGGCCAACGTCGGCCTCATCAACTTTTACTTCCAGACGCATGCGCGAAAGATTCTCGGCAATCTGGAACAGCACCGGTGCGTTGAACGAAGCGGCGACCGTTTGACCCGGATCAATCGAGCGCGACAAGACAACGCCATTGACAGGCGACACGATCGTGGCCTTGCCGAATTGCGTGGTATTGGATGACAAATCGGCACGGGCTTTTTCGACATTGGCTCGCGCAATATTGGTTGCTGCCGACGATCGTGCAAGATCAGCGCGAGCGGTATCCAATTCCGTGGCTGATGGCACCTTGCCGCCAGATAAGCGATACACTTCTTCGTAGCGTGCCAATGCGCTTTTGCGCTGACTCAGCGTGGCCTGTTCCTGTGCGAGAGAAGCTTGCGCCGAGATCAGCGACGCCCTGCTTTGGTTCAGCGTTTCGGCCAGTCGGGAGGTGTCGATTCTCGCAAGTACCTGTCCGCGTTCAACCACGTCATTGTTATCGACCAGCACCTCGGTCACCAAACCGGAAATTTCCGAGCCCACCTCGACTTGATTGGTCGGTTGCAGATTGCCGGTGGCGATAACCGTAATCACCAGATTGGATTTCTGTACGGTTTCGGTAGCGTATTGGATTTTGCCGGGACCGCCGCCGAAAATAATGCCCAGCAGCAATACCACTACTGCGGCAATGGCAATCACGATAATCGTGCGGCGGCGTTGCCAAAAGTTTTGTTCGGGAACACCAAGAAATTCCGCAATTTTTTTTGCGTCCCGGGTTTTTGTGTTTTGCTGTGTCATTGCGTTTGTGCCTTCAGAATTTACATGGATGGGGTATTGACGCTTCCCGGTGTGGGAGCGCCTTGCCAGCCGCCGCCAATCGCTTTGAAAAGGCGGGCCGCAGCCTTTGCCTTATCCGCATCCGCCATTGCCAGACTGTCTTGCGCTGACAACAAGGTTCGTTCGGTTTCCAGAAGTCGATCAAAGCCGATTAATCCCGCCTGATACTGCGAGCGTGCCAGCAAGACGGAATTGCGGGCGGCTGCTTCGGCATTGACCAAGTCGGCTGCACGGCGCTGGGAAGTTTCGAAAGTGGATATGGCATTTTCGGTTTCTTCCAATGCCGTCAATACCGTTTTTCTATAATTCGTCACGGCGGCGTGCGCCGATGCCTGTTGTGCTGAGAGTTGAGCACGCAGGCGACCGCCATTGAAAACCGGGCCTGCGATGTTTGCCAGAATGCTGCCGACACTGATATCCAGCAAATTGATGGAACTGCTATCGCTCGAATTCAAGCTGCCCGACAAGCGAAGAGAAGGCAGCAAACTGGCACGGCGAATTCCTACACGTGCCGTCTCGGCCAGCACGGTTTGCTCTGCGGCATACACATCAGGGCGACGTTGTAACAAGCTTGCCGGAAGCCCGGTAGCAATCACGCCGGGTGGAACCGGAATGGAGCGCTCGGAGGCAAGCATCTTATCAACACCGCCGGGATTGAGTCCGACCAATATCGCCAGGCGATTGAGCGCGCCACGATAACTGTTCTCAAGCGGTGGAAGGGAAGCCGATGTCTGCGAGTACAGTTGTTTTGCCTGTTCCAGATCCAGTGAACTCACCAGGCCTGCGCGCTCGCGCCATTCGACAATTTGCAAAGTCTCGGCCTGGGACTGCAATGTGGCTCGCGTATTCTTCAATCGCATCTGGGCCGCGCGCGCGTCGATATAGTAAAGCGCAATATCGGCACAAACCGTCAGCTGTACCGAGCGCAGGTTGGCCTCGTAATTTTCGGATTCCGCATTTGCCGCTTTGACCGAATTTCGGATACCGCCAAACACATCGACTTCGTACGAAGCGTCCAGGCCGGCCTGATATAAGGAAGCGCCGCTCTGCCCAGTATCAAAATCCCGTGATCGCGATGCCGACAAGCCAGCGGTAATGCTGGGCCAGAAATTGCTGCGTTCGGCTTTGAGGTTCTCTCGCGCTTGTCTCAAGCGTGCGCCGGCGATATCGATATCCAGATTTTCCAGCAAACCAATTTCGACGAGTGAGGCCAGCACATCGTCATCGAAATGTTTCCACCACGAGTCAAGCGCGACACCGTCCAATGGCGCATCCGATGTCGAGCTCAAAAATTTATCCGGAACGTTGGTCTCCAGCAGCGTCGATGAGTCTCGCACGGGAGCAGACAGGCAGGCGCTCAAACACAGGCTCATCGCCATCAGGCTGACGATTTTGAGTTTCTTCCGACCGTTTTTTATTGGCAATTTGGTCGTCCAGGGCCATGGCCTTGAAACCATGGCTTGGGACTCGCGTGCAATCAATGATTTCATTGCGCCGACCGCCTGTGAAAAACACGATCAAACGTCAATGGAAGCGGAGCCATCGGATTGATGATTTCGGTGCGTACCCGGAGAGTGTCTTTTTCGCCTATCCAGTACGTGTATGCCACGCGTACATGTTCATCGGTATTGAATTCAATCGTGTAGCCCGAAGACGTAAACATGCCGTATCCGCGAAGACCTTCCGCGAGAATCTGGGGCTTTCCCGATAGCGGAATGGCGATCCTTTCGCCCGATCTTGAAATAAAGACCATGTTGGCGGGCTCCAATTTCATCTGCAAAGGCGCGCGTACCGGCAATGCAAAATCCATTTCCACGCGTTGCATCGAAGCGATTTCATCCATTCTGGGCATGTTAGGCATTGATCCGCCGCCGGGGGGCGGACCGCCGGGCATACCTCCTGGTGGCCCGCCTCCTCCCGGCATTCCGCCGCCCCCTGGAGGCCCACCGCCTCCCGGCATTCCACCGCCACCCGGCGGGCCACCACCACCCTCAGGCGGTTTGGGCATACGTGCAGTCATTTTTTTCCGCATTTCCGACTCGGCTTTTTTCAATAGCTTTTTGTTCTGCTTCTCATCGGGTACCCAGGTTCCGGTTAACTCGGGGATCTGTTTGGGGGTTGCCAAGGGAATGTGACGGATTTGACCCAGTACAGTGCCAGCGGCGACGGACAATAAGAGGACAATGACGGGCAGATGCTTCATGAATAAATCTCCATGCTCGGGAACGGCCCATATTCCAGACTTTTGTTTAAATGCGACGTGTGGTTTTGTAAGGTTTTGTCAATTGCCGGCACGGCGGGTCAAAACTGATACAAACTAAACGCAGGGAATTGAGAGAACCCCATGAACGTTTTGGTCATTGATGACGATGTCGAGCTTTGTGAATTGCTGATCAGCTATCTCAGCGATGAGGGCTTCAGCGTGGACGCCATGCATGCGTTTGACGCCGATGGTTGGCGCAAATATAAAATCCATGCCGAGTTGGTCATTCTTGACGTGGGATTGCCCAGGATCAATGGTTTCGAGGTTCTGAAAAAGATTCGCTCTGAAAGCAAAGTTCCCGTGCTTATGTTGACTGCCCGGGGCGATGACATGGACAGAATACTGGGGCTGGAATTGGGTGCGGACGACTATCTGCCGAAACCATTCAACCCCAGGGAACTGGCAGCACGAATACGCGCCATCCTTCGACGCAGCGGCATAGGCAACCAATCCGATGCCAAGCCTATCCAGGTGAACGATGTTGTATTGGATCGCTCTGCACTAAGCGTCGTGGTGGCGGGCAATTCGTTGATACTCACCAGCACGGAATTCAGTATCCTCGAGCGATTGATGCAAGACGCCGGCCGTGTCGTAAGCAAACAGGTCTTGTCCCAACATGCCTTGGGGCGACGCGCTCAGCCCGCTGACCGTTCGATTGACATGCATGTCAGCAATCTGCGAAGAAAAGTCGGCGAAAATTATCTGAGAACGATTCGTAATCATGGCTACCAGTTTGTTAAATAATTTCAAGGGTCATCTTTTCTGGCGAATCTTTCTTGGTCTTTGGCTAAGCAGTACCTTGTTGCTTGTGGTACCCGCTTTGCTGTTCAGTCAAATCGCGCAACGCGAATTACCGCCCAACATACAGTCGCGCATCGAGTCGATAATTCTGGCAAATGCCAGATCTGCCATCCTGGAATACAGGGTAGCTGGCCAAGCCCAATTCAAGCGAACCTTGGACAATTACAACGCGCAATTGGATACACGGCTTTATATATTTTCCAGTTCCGGAAAAACACTGGGCAGCTCAACCAACAGCAGTGAAGCCACTGCGTATCTGGACTTGCTGCTTCGCGGTCACGAAACCCGATTGAAGTCAGTGAAATCCATGCGCAAGGTGTTCGTATTGGCACGCTGGGTAACATTTGAACAGCAGAAATATGCAGTGGTTGCCTATTTTCGCCTCCCTGACGCGCCTGAACTCGAGGTCATTCTGCCGTCCTTGTGGCCGATCCTTTTGGCCTCTCTGTTCATTGCCGGCGTTGGCAGTGCTTTTGCAGCCCGGGCATTGGTGCGGCCCATCTATCAACTGCAATCCGTCACTCGCCAGTTTGCAGCCGGGCATCTCGACAAACGTATTGGGCCCAGTCTGAAATTTCGCAACGACGAATTTTCCGACCTCGGAAATGATTTTGACTGGATGGCGGAAAGATTGACGATTCTGATTGATGACAAGCATCGATTAATGCGCGATATCTCCCATGAATTGCGTTCGCCTCTCGCGCGCATACGTCTTGCATTGGCGCTCACCTCAAAGCCTGAAAAATTTGAAAGTGCCTTGCAGAGTATTGATCGCGACATTGACCGCATGGATATTCTTATCGGAGAAATTCTGACGTTGGCCAAGCTGGAGCACAGCAATTTCCAGCATCAAATGGATGCAGTGGATCTGCGTGAGCTTTGCGAGGAAATCGTCGAGCAAAGCCAGATGGAAGCCAACAGCAAGCAACAGTCATTGCGACTGAATCCCGGACCGTCTGTTCCCTACCACGGCGATGCATCACTTCTACATAGAGCAATCGAGAATATTGTCCGCAATGCGTTGCAACATACTCCGGCAGGCTCGGAAATTTGGCTCGATGCAGGTCTATCGCCCGATACCACGATGGCGGAAGTGTCGGTATCCGACAACGGGCCCGGAGTGCCGGCGAGTATGTTGAATCAGTTGTGCACGCCGTTTTTTCGCATAGAAGGCGGCCATGGAAAGGGCAGCGGTCTGGGCTTGAGCATTGCCAGCCGGGTCGTCGGATTGCATTCAGGCACTTTGCATATAGACGCTGCGAGCGAAACGGGTGGCCTGAAAGTCCTTATCTCATTGCCGCTCAAGTCTATTTCTTGATGTGGATACGCCTGCGTTTTAACTGCGTGAAGCGGGTCCTTATAAGCAGTCCGTTATTGGCCGAAAGCAACCGGCAAGATGCGACCCAAAGCAGTCGTTCTGATTTCGTGCGTGCGCTTTGCTAGATTCGAATAAACTTGAACTATCTAATTTAACGTATCCGATTGAAGTCGAGCTTTATACTGATGCGTCAATTTTCAAGTTGAATTTTCCGGCTAAAAAAAACCGCCGACCGGGGACGGGAGACGGTTCAAGATCGCCTTTCGCGACCATCCTGCTTTATTGTTTAATCCTCTATCTGCGAAGTCCTAAATGTCGTTTCCTTAGCTTCAGTCTGCATTTATCACAGTTGCCTCTAACTTCTATCGATTGTGTTTCGGGTTCAAACGAGAGTTCCTTCGCCTGATCATCGATGGTATGAAGCATTTCTTCGTTGTAAATTTCAGTGGCCGATGAACATTGCAGACACAGGAAGTAAATCAACCGCTGATCGACAGGATACATGCTAGGAACAAAGGCGTTGATGGAGACGAGTTTGCGGATGAAACCATTGCTTTGCAGAAAATTCAACGCTCGGTAAACGGTGATCGGCGCAATCGAAACATCGACGACCAGTTCTGCTTCGAGATTCATCAGTTCCAGAAGCGAATAAGCCTTTATCGGCTTGTCGGAATTGGCGATCAGCCGAAGTACCTGTGCCCTCACCCGAGTAAGACGAAGCTTGCGCGTTTTGCAGGTTCGCTCGACAGACTTCACAAACGAAGTACTGTCGAGAAAAGCTGGCGCCGCTTTTATTCCCCGAGGCATCGTGGTTTTTCGCGCTTGTGTCAAAAGAAAACGCGAACACCTGCGCTGAAGCTACGGCCGGGCAATACGACATCGTCTTTCAGGAACGAGGTATGCACGCGTGCTATCTGATCGGTCAAGTTGCTACCATCGACGAATAGCTCCCAGCCGGTGTCGCCCTTGTCAAAGTGATAGGCCACATGAGCATCCACGAGTGTGTAACCTGCTGTCGGTGTTTCGTTCGCACCCAATTCGTCCTGACGGTTGTAGCGAGTCGCTCCTGTCGAGGCTCGCCAATGCTCAGACTGCCAACGCAACTGTGAACCGATACGTGATGGAGGAATCCGGGGTACGTTTCCACCACCGGAAAGCGTGGCGCGGACAGTGTCACCAAAAACGCGAAGATCCCATTTGCCTTGATCGTTGTCGGCCAGGTGCCAGGTCGCTTCGCCTTCAAAGCCACGAAAGGTCGCATCCGATTGCGTCCATTGACGGATCGGAAGGAATCGATCTTCCTCGTCCCAGTACCAGAGGCCACCGGTATCTACGATGTAGATATAGTCTTTGAACCGGTTGTGGTACGCCGCCACCTTGGCGTCGAATTTGTCAGACGTAAATCGGGCGCCAAGCTCCAGTTGATTCGCGCCTTCCTTGTTTAAGCCAACATCGCCGACCTCATAGGCAAGCGTGGCGATATGCGGACCGTCGGCGAACAGTTCTTCTTCTGCCGGCGCTCTTTCTGCATGATCGAGATTGGCAGTCAGACGCCAATGTTCGCTCACACGCCAACTACCGCTGAGTGAAAAACTCAGCGGAGTAAAATCGAGCTCAGGACCACCTAGTGGACTTTGCTTGACCGAATCAACGCGTGCCCCGAAATCGATTTGGAAATCGCTCCAGTTTTTTCGTGCGACGCCAAACAGGCCATAGGCATTCGTATCGGTTTTCGGAACGAAGGATTCTTCGCCAATGGCTTCAAATGTACTTTGACTACCTTGTAAACCGCCAGCGAACTTCCATCCTCCGCTGCCGGTGAATGACGCTTCAACTCGCCCTTCATTCGCATTTTTATTGAAGATAGTGCCTACCGCATCGCCTTCGAATTCGGTATGTGTGTAATCGGTATGGCCGATGCTGTAACGTAAACCACTGCCTTCACCCCAAGGATTGGTAAGGCCGCCTTTGAGGTCGAAGCGATTTTGTCTCAGCGCCAAATGCACACCTGTTTCGCCTAGGCTCGGATCACCGGGCTCGCCGGGATTGCCGTAGTTGTCCTCAAACCGCGAGGCAGATAATCCGACGAAACCCCAATCACCGACCAGCGACGCACCGAGCGCCCCACTTTTGGTATCCAAAAAGGAATTCAGCTGTTTGCCAAGCGGGCTGTCGTAATCATCATTATTTCGGTAGACGGCATCGGCATGAACCGTAAACCCCTCATTGCCGGCATCAACTCGAAACAAGTCGGTATTGCCATTGCTGACGGTGTCATATCGGATTTCCGCCCTCCCGCTAAAGCCACCTTCGATGGCTGCTTCGGGAATGCGGCCATCGACCACATTGACGACACCACCGATCGCACCGCTACCGAACAATAAGGTCGACGGGCCTTTCAAAACTTCGATTTGATCGGCCAAAAATGGTTCGATGGCAGGTGAATGATCTTGGCTGACAGTGGAAACATCCTGAGTGGACAAGCCGCCGGACAAAATGGAGACGCGAGGTCCATCCAAACCGCGAAGTATGGGTCTTCCCACGCCAGCACCAAAGTTGGAGCTTTGAACGCCCGGAATGCTGGAAATAGTTTCGCCTAGTGAGGCTGCCCGGTTTTCGTCGAGCTTGACGCCGGACAGCACATCGACCGGTTTGCTTAAATCCCCGGCTGTGTCATGCAGCGGAGAAGCAGTGACCACGATTTCATCGAGGGTCTTCGCATCATCGTGACGCGGGTCATTGGCATCGGCGGCATTCGCCCCCAACGCAGTGCAATACAAGGCCGCGAAGATAGACAAACGGGTTTTTGACAGCTTTGAAAAGGATAACAAGGACATAAGCACTCTCCATGAGGACAAATGTAATGTTATATTATTCCAAATACTCCACCCGTGCCATTAGTCATGCCCTCCAAAAAGAATGTTCATCTGTACCTAGATCGTCTCGGCAGCACAGGAGCACTGCTGTGTGCCATTCACTGCGCCTTGCTGCCCTTGGTTATCGTGTTGTTGCCTTCTCTCGGACTAGTGGCCTGGTTAGGCGAAGGATTTGAGCAGGCGTTTGTGGTCGCGGCGACATTGCTGGGACTATTCAGCATGGTGTGGGGTTATCGTCGGCACCACGTCGTGCGTCCGCTTCAATTGGTAATGTTGGGATTGTCAGGACTTTGGGCAGGAATGTTAATCGAGTCTCTACATCACTCTTTTGCATTGCATGCCGCAGTAATGACAGCAAGTGGAAGTCTCGTGGCACTGGCTCATTATTTCAATCTTAAATTCAATGGTCTTTATGCCGTAAGTGCTGTTCGGACAACAACCAAGCAGTAATAGCTGTTCTGATGAATTTTGCATGGATGCTTTCAGAGTTGCGGTCTAAGGTAATCTGCGGAGTTTCACCTTCAAGATAGAAACCAGCGCTTTGATAGTCAAAGCCCTCCGCAAACGTAAAGAAATGTTACTGAAGGACTGCTTATGGCCGCAAGCAGACAAGATTCATGTTTCGCTTTCATCGGAATCGCCGGAATCAGCCAGTGAGCTGACATAAATCAAGTAGAGGAAAACAGTCGCGATCTATAGTGGAGGCTAGGAGAAACCCATGGCCGCCGTTACCGAAAATTTTTCACTTCCCGATATCCGCCTGCTCGCCGCGGCACCGCATCGCTTCATGTTCTTCGTCGGCGCCAGCAATGTGTTGATGGCGATGCTGTGGTGGACGGTCTGGTTGCTGGATGCGCGTTTCCAGTGGTTCACGATGCCGCAGCCGGCGATTCCCGCGGGTTGGATGCACGCGATTATCATGCAATACCAAGTGCTGCCGCCTTTCATGTTCGGTTTTTTGCTGACGGTGTTTCCGCGCTGGATGAATTTGCCGCCGCTCAGTCGCTGGCATTACGTGCCGGTGGGTGTCGGATTGTTTGGCGGACAACTACTGACCTTGATCGGTTTGTTCGGATTTCCGCATTTGCTGCATATAGGTCTTTTGCAAACGACCGCAGGCTGGATCGCCGGATTACTATTTTTACTGACGCTGCTCTGGAAAGAAAAACAAACGACCTGGCATGCCATTAGTTGTGCCACCGCATTAAGCCTTGGCTTGACGGGTTTGTTGTTGGTGCTCGCTTATTCCTACACCGGCAATCCACGCCTGATGTTTGCCGCGATCAAGTTCGGCAGTTTCGGTTTGTTGCTGCCGATGTATTTCACCGTTTGCCACCGCATGTTGCCGTTCTTCGCCAGTGTGGTGATTCCGGGCTACAAAATGGTGCGACCGCTTTTCGCGTTGGCATTATTCTGGTGTTTGATACTGCTGCATCTTTCGCTGGAATTGATGCACGGTTATGCCTGGCTATGGTTGCCGGATATCGCATTGGCAGTGCTTGCTTCCTGGCTGCTTTGGCAATGGCGCCTGCAAAAAGCGGAAGCGCCGGCATTGCTAAAAGTGTTGATGGTCGGTTTCGCCTGGTTGCCGATAGCGATGTCGCTGTATGCGATCCAGAGCGCGTGGTTTATCGGCACCGGCGAATTCATTCTGGCTCGCGCTCCAGCGCATGCCTTGTTTGTCGGATTTTTCGGCAGCCTGCTGGTCGCGATGGTAACGCGCGTTACCCAGGGCCATTCGGGGCGGCCGCTTGAATTGGGTCGGGTGGCGGCATTCGCTTTTATCGTGATCCAGATAACGGCGGTATTGCGTGTCGTTGCCGAAGTTTTGCCGGATGCCTTGTTGTGGCAGGGCGTGGCCGGCATTCTCTGGTTACTCGCATTCGTGCCCTGGGTGTTTCGTTCGAGCTGGATTTACCTGACACCAAGAGTTGACGGACAGGCAGGCTGACCGTGATCGAATTTTATCTTCAGATTAAATGGGTTCACGTCATCGCCGTGCTTTGCAGCGGCAGCCTGTTTTTCGTACGCGGCTTGATGCTGCTGAACAATATAAAAGTCGCAATGTCGCCGATGGTGCGCTACCTGAGTTACGGCATCGATACCGTGTTGCTGACGGCGGCATTGATGCTTGCCACCCTGCTGCCATCGGCGATGTTCGCCAATGGCTGGCTGCTGGAAAAAATTATCCTGCTGGTGGTGTACATCGTGTTCGGCAGTTTTGCCTTGAAACGCGGACGCAGCCAGAAAAGCCGCGCCCTGTTTTTTGTTGCTGCCGTATCGGTATTCGCGTTCATGATAAGCGTGGCTCGAGCACATCATCCGGCCGGAATATTTTCCCTGCTACTCAATTAATTGCCGCGGATGCCTGAAAAGCGGGTTCTTGTGTGCGGATAAAGCCGCCGACATGATCGAAGTCAAAACCCGGGCCGCACCTACCGATTACTCTGCCGAAAACGGAGTCTTTATGCGGCCAAATGATACAGCCAGGACATGGGTACACGATGCCATCACCCGTCTCGAACAGGAGGCCGCGCGTTCGGCCGACACCCATTTGCTGAAACTGGATATCGCGAGATTTCCCGGCATCGATTTCTATTTCAAGGACGAGTCCTCGCATCCGACCGGCAGCCTGAAACATCGCCTGGCACGTTCGCTTTTCCTCTATGCGCTTTGCAATGGACGATTGCAGGAAGGTCAATCGGTGATGGACGCGTCGTCCGGCAGCACCGCGATTTCGGAAGCCTGGTTTGCGCGTCTGCTGGGATTGAAATTCACCGCCGTGATGCCCGATTGCACGACACCGCGCAAGATCAGCGTCTTGCAAGCGCTGGGTGCCGAGTGTGATCTGGTTCCAGCCGGCGTTGATGCCAGCCAGCACGCCCGCGCAAGCGCAGCGGCCCAAAGCGCCTGCTATCTGGATCAATTCGGGCTTGCCGAACGCGCGACCGACTGGCGCGGCAATAACAATATTGCCGAGTCGATATTGAGCCAGATGCAAAAGGAATCGAATCCGGTACCGGCCTGGATTGTCTGCGGTGCCGGTACTGGCGGAACGTCAGCCACCATCGGACGCTATCTTCGTTATCGGAGATTACCTACGCGACTCTGCGTCGCCGAGCCGCTGGATGGCGCATTTGCACAAGCCTGGCAAACACGCACCATCACCGAAACAAAACCCTGCAACACCTTGATCGAAGGTATTGGTCGCAGCCATGTCGAACCGGGATTCCTATTCGATGTCGTCGACAAGGTCATCGAAGTCGGCGATGCCGATTCCTGTGCCGCTGCGTGGTTGCTTGAACAGTTATTGGGTCGGCGTTATGGCGGCTCCTCCGGTACCAACCTGATCGCTTGCCTCCAGCTTGCCGAAGCCATGCGGGATCGCGGCGAAACCGGCAGCATCGTCAGCCTGCTCTGTGATCGGGGCGAGCGATACGAGCAAACCCTGTTTGATCGTCAATGGCTTGCCAAACATGGCATTGGACTGGAGCCGTCGCTTGAGCAACTGCGGCGCCGTATTGAATCGCCAGATTTGAAATCATCGTGAAAGAATGTCATCCATGAATATCAGTACGAATACAAAAATCGGATTTGTCGGCTATGGCCGTTTCGGCGCAGCACTATCGGAATTAATCGAAGAACGTGGATACGCATGGCGTTGCTGGGACCCCTCCGCTGAATTGCCGCCCGGGCACGCAGTTGAAAATCTTGATCAGCTGCTTGCGAATTCCGAGCTGATCATTGTGGCGGTGCCGGTGAATGCTTTTGAAAAAGTCCTGCACGATTTGCGGCCACGACTGAATCGATCACATTACGTCATGGATGTCTGCAGTGTGAAGCAGGGACCATGCCGATGGATGGATGACATTCTGGGCGAAGACATTCCGCATGTCGGTTGCCATCCGCTTTTTGGTCCGCTGAGTATTGCGCGGGCCGAACCTTTGCGAGCCGTGTTATGTTCGAGTTCGCAGCATCCCGATTTTGCAAAAGAGGTGCGTAGCCTGTTCGAATACCTGGGATGCGAAGTCAATGAACAGGAGCCTGCCGCGCATGATCGTTATATGGCATTGACGCATGCGATGGCTTTTTTCATCGCACGCGGCTTGCTCGATCTGGGGGTCGACCGCGATCTGCATTGGGCACCACCAAGCTTCGCCGCGCTGGCTGCCTCGATGGCGGCGGTTCGTTCCGACGCCGGTCATCTCTTCAATGCAATCCAGAGTGAAAATCCCTATGCCGCTTCCACACGGCAACGCTTCATCGAAGCATTGACCCTGATCGATCAGAGATTGCTGGAAGCGCCAATGCCCGGCTTGCCTGTCTCCGATATGAGCCTTCCCGATCTGGGCCAACCGCCGCCGGCCTTGCAGGAAGTGCGCGAGCATATCGATGAACTCGATCGTGAATTGATTGCCTTGCTGCAACGTCGTTGCGAATTGAGTGCGCGTGCCGGCCATGCCAAGCGTGCGGTCGGTGCGCCGGTGCTGGACCCAGGGCGCGAAGCCGAACTCATCGAAAAAAGCGGGCGCTGGGCGGAACAGGGCGGCCTGCCGGCGGATGTGGTGCAGGCGGTGTTTCGCCAGATACTCGCGATGAGTCGCCGCGCACAGGGTTGAGCGCGGCGAACAAGATAGTGCAATGCGTAAATCAGATCCTGCCGAAAACCAACGCACCATTCGTGCCGCCGAAACCGAAACTGTTCGACATCACGGTATCGAGTTTCGCTTCGCGGGTCTCGCGCACAATCGGAAAACCTTCCGCGCGTTCATCCAGCGTCGCGATATTGGCCGAGCCCGCGATGAAACCATCACGCATCATCAGCAAGCAGTAAATTGCTTCATGCACGCTGGCCGCACCGAGTGAATGGCCCGACAGGCCTTTGGTGGATGACAGCGGAGGAATGTTGTTGCCGAACACCGAACGGACGGCTTCCAGTTCGGTTACATCACCCAATGGTGTCGAAGTGCCGTGGGTATTCAGATAATCGATAGGCTTGTTGATATTGTTCATCGCCATTTGCATGCAGCGAACGGCGCCTTCGCCG